>JADFIJ010000001.1 GCA_022566775.1 Pseudomonadota bacterium
TACCAGAATTGCCGGGACTGTCGTCGTCACTGGAGTCGGTATCGGCAGCGGAATTGTCGTCAGATGTCGAGTCGTCATTGCTTGCATTCGCGTCCGGAGCCTGGGCCTTGCCATCTTCAATTTCAGGGCATGAGGCATCGGCAGAGCAGGATATGGAACCATCCCCACTGCTTTCATTGGGGTTAACAGATAAGGCTGATGTTGTGGTTGCCTGTTGTGAGGCAGCGGCCCCTACATCGGAAGCCGCCGATGTGAGACTAAGTGCTGTAATGCCAGTCGCGGAATCGTCAGTTGTATTTTGAAATCCTGTGACCGAAACCGTGTTGCTGGGGGTTGTCGCCCCTGTTGCAATGGTGATCTCGGTAGTGGTATCTGTAGTGTCTTGAGAGCTGTCAGCATTTGATGCTGGTGCGGTGGCGTTGGCATTATCGCTAACAGTGTTATCGCCAACTGCTAAATCACCGTTTCCATCATCGCCATCGGTATTGGCAGCATTGGGGTTAGCGCCCGCTGCATCGGCGATGTCGGCGTTTGCATCATCCAGGTTAGCATCTGCATCTGGGTCATCGGCGTTAGCATCGTTTCCAGCGTTGTCGTCTACGTTATCATCGCCGCCATCTCCATCGTCTCCACCATCTCCATCGACATCACCGCCGTCATCTTCCGAGCCGGTGTCCTCCTCTTCGGTATCCTGGTCAAGCACAGCAAGTGGGGTAATACCCAGTTCGGCAGGTTGCGCAGTCAGTCCCTGTGGCGGTGTCTGCGGGTCGGGAACCGTGGCGAAATCGAAGATGACGCCGACACCGAGATCTAACTCTCCGGCAGCATTGGCGATAGTAGTTCCACCGTCATATACACCGGTAAAGATTTCACCTGCCGGAGTGATGACGACCTCATAATCCGTACCACGTATTCCTATGGTGGCGAAATTGCTGATAGTGGCTTCGTAGGCCTCCTTGTTCTGATCCCCTATGACGCCCGTGATGGTTCTAAAACCACCCTGAATTAGTGAGAGGGAGACTACATCGGTAACGATGTTCTCGTCATATTGATAGGCAACGATGGTGAATTCAGTATCGGCTTTGAGTGAGATCTGCGCCTGATCGACCATACGAATCTGGGTCGATGCTGCCGGCCCGGTCAAAATCGTATCGCCCACGAAGATACTTGAACTACGAGAAAGCTGCCTTGCACTACCGCTCGAGTCGCGGGCGATTACCCGTCCGGTAACCATAATAATGTGGCCCGCCTGCTCGGAATCCGGCGCAGAATTGAGTTGAGCCATGCTTAGGGGGGATGAAACGGCGAACAAAATTGAAAGCAAGAAAACCCGCAGACGCTGTGTATGGTCTGAAGCAGCCTTCCTGGTTTGGTGGTTCGCCCAATTCATGGGTATTACTCTTCTTTTTCTTGCGGTCAATTCAAGCCAGAAGCTCGAATGTCAATTGAAGATTCATACGACGGAACTTCACCCTGGTCCTATCTCCCGGGTCCACATGAGAGCCGGGTTACTGCTGATTCTCGTTACGAGGTTGATATGCTACGCTCAGTGGCGAATAAGTGCATGATCGCAATCGGAAAAACACTGCCTGTATCGCCATATTGTGTGATATGGCTCACAATAATCAATTAATTGCCGGCTTTTTCGAAAATTTCTCGAATTATCCTAAAGTTTGAGTCCATAACGGACTTGTACTGGGCGACAGGAGTAAAGCATACAAATAGTTGCGATTAATCAAGGGCTTGGACAATAATCGCGGGTTTTCTGGGGGATTTGACCAACAACCCGGAGTTTGCTTTAGGAAGAATCCAAACTAACGGCCTGACGGCAACAATTTGTAGTGAACGAAGAAGGTAAAACAATGAAGGAATCACGATTTGGATTAGCGGTTTTTGGGTGTTGGTTTGCTCTGTTTTTCTTCCATAGCGGGATAGCACAAACCACGGTGGGGGAGTTAAACATCGATCGGGTCGCGACCGATTCTATACTTGCCTCCACCACCGATACTGACTTTCTCACCCGCTGGGTTGGGGTTCTGCCCGACCATCCTACCGTACCTAGTCCGCGGGAAGTGCTCGGTTATACCATCGGTGCCGAAGGGCAACTCAGCTCGGTAGACGATATTTATCGATATTTTGAAGCGCTGGCGGCGGCCTCTGAGCGCGTGCAAATTTTCCAATTAGGCCAGAGCTTCGAAGGCCGGGATATGATATTGGTGGCGATTGCCGAGCCTGAGCACCTGGCCGATATCGAAACCTACAAAACTTATTTGAGTGAGCTGGCAGATCCGCGAGTGACAACTCGCGCTGCCGCCGAGGAGATTATCGAGCAGGCATTGCCTATTTATTGGATAACGGCGGGCTTGCATTCGCCGGAGCTGGGTCCGCCGGAGATGGTGATGGAGCTGGCCTACCGACTGGCAGTGGAAACCAGAGAGCCCTTCGCCGAGATTCGGGAGAAGGTGATTACCTTGATCACACCGGTATTCGAGGTCGACGGCAGGGCGCGCCAGGTTGAGTGGTATCGGCGCAATATCAAGGGCCACACCGACTACTTCGACATGCCACCGCGCAGTGTGCCGTTCTGGGGGCACTACACCTATCATGACAATAACCGTGATGGTATTTCTATAAGCCAGGATATCACCCGGAATTATATTCAGGGTGTGTACGACTGGAAGCCTACTATTAGCCTGGATTTGCATGAGTCGGTGCCACTGCTGTATGTGGCCGGCGGCACCGGCCCCTATAACGAAGGTGTTAGCCCGATTACCATAAGCGAGTGGCAATTGCTCGCCAACTATGAAATTTCGCGGCTCACGGGCCTCGGCCTGGAAGGGGTCTGGACCTGGGGTTACTACACCGGTTGGTACCCCGGTTATATGCTGTGGGCGACGAATAATCACAACGGTATGGGTAGATTTTACGAAACCTTTGGCAATGGCAGCGCCGACACCATGGAGCGTGATATCGGCGATGTGCGATTTGCCGGCGAGGACGTCACCAGCAGGCAGTGGTATAGAGCCGCGCCGCCCCCGGAGAAAATGACCTGGTCGATGCGTAATAACACCAATTATATGCAGACAGGGGTCATCGCTTCCCTGGAGATGGTGGCTAAAAATGGCAAGATGTTTTTGTCCAACTATTACCAGAAGGGTGTGGATGCCCTGGAGAAGGGGGCTGAGAAAGCCCCCTATGCCTATTTGATCCCACAGCAGCAGAGTGACCCGGACTCAGCCAATTACATGGTGAGTACTCTGGGTCGGCACGCCATCGAAATTCAGCGTGTCACAGCCGACGGCGTTTACGATGAGGTGGAAGTCGTAGCAGGAGATCTGCTGGTTAAACTGAATCAGCCTTATGGACCCCTGGCGCGGACCCTGTTCGAAAATCAGGAGTTTCCCGCCGACGTCGAGGTGCCACCCTACGACGATGTCTCCTGGACCTTCGGTCTGATCTATGGCGTGGATGTCATCGCCATCGACGATGTCGCCGTGCTGGAGCACGGGTCTGAAGCATACGATCAGTCCGGGCAGTTTTTGCCGGCAGCCGAATTACCCCTAGCAGGCAATGTCTGGGTGATACCCAATCATGGCCAGCGGGAATTGGGTCCGATTCGTTTTGCCCTGGGTGATGTGCCGGTGCTCATAGCGGAAGTGGAATTCGAAGCCGAAGG
This sequence comes from Pseudomonadota bacterium, assembly GCA_022566775.1. Classification (GTDB taxonomy): domain Bacteria; phylum Pseudomonadota; class Gammaproteobacteria; order Pseudomonadales; family Pseudohongiellaceae; genus UBA9145. The sequence continues at coordinate 3,677 of JADFIJ010000001.1, forward strand.
CAACAGCTATCCTGCGGGCACCCTGATTCTCGATCTGGATGAGATGGACAGAGAAGAGGTCGTCAAGGTGTTGGGGGCCTCCAGCCTGGAAGTGGCGAGTCTTCAGCGCATGCCAATCGTTGCCAGCCACGAGCTGGACCTGCCGCGCCTGGGGGTTTATCAGTCCTGGACATCGACCCAGAACGCGGGCTGGGTTAGATATACTCTGGATCAGGCGCATATCCCCTATACCCTGTTTTCAAAGGATCGGGCAAAAGCCGGGGATCTCCTGTCTGAGTTTGATGTGATTCTGGTTCCCCATATGAGTGGAGGCACCAGTTTGGCCTCGATTATGGGAGGCATCGACCCGAAGTGGTCGCCACTGCCTTATACCAATACCGCCGAGACCCCGAGTCATGGCCATATTCTCAGCTCGGAAGACATTACCGGCGGCCTGGGTTTCGATGGCATGGCGGCCTTCGATGACTTTATTCGCAGAGGCGGCACTCTCATTACCCTGGGTTCGGCCGGCGTGTTGGTGACGGATTCCGGTATTCTGCGGGGCATCATCAAGCGCAGCTCTGGTAGCATGAACACACCTGGCTCAATCATGACGGCAAAGATTACCGATCACGCCTCGCCATTGGTGTATGGCTATGATGAGATTACCCACCTGTTCCGCGGCAACTCGCCGATTTTTTCAGTCGCCGACTATGATCGGGAATATTCACCCCTGCAGTTTGGCGTCAAGGCATACGATGATGGCTCGGGGGATGGGGGCGATGCAGAGGCTGGCGACGACGAGGAAGAATCCAATTCCAAACCACCCCTGGTTATTTCCGGTGGGATAGTGCAGGGAGCGGATGTGATAGACGGAGAACCGGCAATCGTCAGCAAGGCACTGGACGCCGGCCACGTCGTGCTATTCAGCTGGAATCCGATGCATCGATACATCAATCATCATGACCATGCCTTCGTTTACAATGCGATTCTGAACTGGAACGATCTATAGAGGCTTTGGGGGCAGACTCTGAGATATCCCCCCCACAAAACATCTAGAGCAATTTTTTGGTAGTTGATACGTGTAACGGGGTTTGGCAAGGGGTACTGTTTTTCCGTTCCATTGGGCCATCCCTGGCCCAATGGAACGGCAAAATAACCCCCCTGCTCCGAGCTTGCGTTCTGCACCTACACCACAATCAAACATAATGGTGCGTCAAGAATTTTAGTTTAATCTTTTGATTTAACACGAAACTTCTTGGGAATATCTCAGGGACAGACTTAAAAGTCTGTCCCTGTTGCTTTAATCTGCATCACCTTGTCCGGGTCGCCACGGAAGATGATATAGCTGATGGTGTCGGTATCGATTTGATGCCAGCCGTGGGGCATGCCTTTGGGGATTATGGCGATGTCACCAGGTTTGACCTTCTGTAAAATGCCGCCGCGAATCTCGCCCCGCTCCATGGGACCGAGCAAGGAACTATTGCTGGTTTGCGTGTCAATAAACTCACCGCCGGTAATCATCGTGCCTTCACCAGAGACGATATAGTAGATCTCATCCAGGTTGACATGGGCAATACCGGTCTCCACGCCATTGTCTTCCACCTTGCTACGCTGCACCACCGAAACCCCTATATTCCCATCGCCGACGCCGATATGACGCATTACGATGTCGCTGATAGTTCTGCCTGCGGCGAGATTTGCCAGGCCCTGGGCCAGGGTGGCATCAACTTCTTTCTTGGTCATTATGGTAGCGCCAGATTCCTGGGCGAGGCTGGGCACAAGCACCCCAACGCCGAAGCCTATTGCCAATATCAACTTCGCCATCGATAAAATAGAAAGTACTTTCATATTTCCTCCCCATAATTTGACTGTAACCAGCCTATTCAAGCTTGTAATTAGTTGTCCCCTCTCACTAGTATAGTATCTGCCACTGCGATTGCTTCTCCTTCAGACCATCATGGTCGGTGGTCTGGGTCGGGCCTGTTGCAGTGGCGAGTAATGACGCCAGCGCCAAAGAGATCAAATGCGTCTTCATCTTAGTCGCTTATCCAACCTGGGTTTTATCGATTTGGTGGTTCTTATTCGGCTTGAATCTCTGCCGCGATGCGTTGTACATCATCGAGAACCCGTAGTAGGTTGCCGCTCCAGATCATACCGATCTGGGATTCCGTGTAACCGCGACGGACCAATTCCAGGGTGACATTGAAGGTCTCTGCGGCGCTGTTCCAGCCGCTGACACCGCCACCACCATCGAAGTCAGAGCTGATACCCACATGCTCCAGGCCGATGAGGTCCACCAGGTAGTCGATGTGATCTACCAGATCTCCCACATCGACGGGCGGCGCCACTGAATTTACTTCGGCATCCATTCTTGGTGCGGCAAGCTCATCGATCTTTGCCACGGTTGCCGCATAGGCTGTTCGATCAGACTCGCTCAACTCGTTTCTCTGAGCGGAGCTCAAGAGTTCGATGCCCAGGTCTGCGGCAATACTTTCGTTGAGTTTGGTCAGCGCGTCTCGATGCAGCGTATTCTTGTCTGCATTGAGGTAACTGCCGAAGGCGACTGTCTGCACGACGCCGCCATTTTCCTTTATACGCAGCAACTGCTCATCATCGAGATTGCGGCTGTGTTCGCTCATTGCCCGTGCCGAGGAATGAGAAGCTATCAGCGGTGCTCGCGTGAGATCCAGCATCTCCATGACGGCGGCCTTGGAGGGATGTGACACGTCGATCATGATGCCCCACTTGTTCATTTCGGCCACCGCTTCGCGGCCCAGCTCACTCAAGCCATTGTGCAACCAGACATCGTCCTGTTCTCCGGTATTGGAATCTGCGAACTGACTATGGCCATTGTGAGCCAGGGACATATAGCGGCCACCACGTCTGTAGAAGTCTTCGATGTTGGTCATGTCCAGACCAAGCGGATAGGCATTCTCGATGCCTATCATGGCAACTTTCTTGCCGGCGGCGTTAATGCGACGAACATCATCGGAAGTGTAGGCGATTTCTATCTGCTCCGGCGCAATTTCTTCGGCCAGGCGATGAATGGAATCGAATTTATCGATGGCATTGGCGTAGGCGGCGGCATAACCGGCCGTATCCAGTGTGTCCTGACCCGTGTAGACAATAAGCCAGGTAACATCCAGTCCACCGGCATCCATTTTTGGTAGATTCACCTGGGTGTTTAGATCTGTAGTGTAATTTTTATCGGCAGTAAAATTGTCGGTGTTGATATCGTTGTGAGTGTCCAGGGTAATCACGCGATCGTGAATTCCTCGCGCTCTCGTAGTGAGCTGAGCTTCGGTCTCGGCTATTTCATTCTGGGATTCTTGATTGGGAGTACTGGATTGTGTGGGCTGACTATTATCGCCACAGGCTAATAACAGCAAGGCGATCATAAGTGGCATTAAAAACTTGAGTTTCGAACACATGAGCAAAGTCTCTACTTCGATTGGTGATTAGCATTGAAATTTGCCGCCCGCAGAGCCATAGATGATCCACGGGTCAGCTCAGGATGCTGAAACTTAGCACTTAGAATCGTGTAATTACAGCGCAAAGTGACAATTATCCCGCTTATTACCCATCCTACTAGCAGGCGCAAGGATATGGGAGTGTGGCGCGCCTTCAGCGGGTCTGCAATTGGACTCTTGAAATATTGCTAATTATAGCTGCGCTGGCATAACATTAGGCCTGCTATCAGCATGGCCATCCTGGCGGCTGTAGGTTTGTGCAATTTTTGAGTTACTTGAGAGTAAAACCATGATGTTTCGTCGCTTAGATTGTCGATTACTTAAGAGTTTGGTGTTTTTTGCGGCCCTGGCGCTAGTCTCCACTGCCTTCTCCGAAGGTGGTAGAACTCCGCTGCGAGTGAAAAATGGCATCGTAAGCAGTGTTTCCCGGCTCGCTTCCGAGGCTGGCGTTGAGGCGCTGAAGCAGGGTGGCAACGCCATCGACGCGGCTGTTGCGACGGCATTCGTGCTGGCGGTGACATGGCCATCTGCTGGCAATATCGGTGGCGGTGGTTTCCTGGTCTACCATGGGGAAGATGGCGATGCGACCACCTACGATTTCAGAGAGAAAGCACCTCTGGCAGCCACCGAGCGTATGTATTTGGGATTGGATGGCACTGTCGTTAACAATTCCAATCACATAGGCATTCTCGCCGTCGGTGTGCCCGGCACGGTGGCAGGACTCTATAAGGCACACCAGGATCGAGGCTCCCTGCCCTGGGCAGATCTACTTGCTCCTGCGGTGCAGTTGGCGAGGGAAGGCATTCCAATCACCTATGCCCTGCAATCTGGATTTAGCCGCAACCGCAGAAGATTTGCCGGCTACCCCGCTTCGGCGGCCAAATTTTCCCGGCAAGATGGTTCTCCCTACGAGCTTGGCGATACCTGGGTTCAGCCGGATCTGGCACATACGCTCGAACTGATTCAAGAGCAGGGCAGGGATGGTTTTTACCGAGGCGAGAATGCGCAACGCCTCGCCGAGTTCATGGCGGCCAATGGCGGCATCATCACGACACAGGATCTGGCGAAATATGAGGCGATTGAGCGGGAGCCGATTCGTGGCAGTTATCGCGGCTACGAGATTATCAGCATGCCTCCACCCAGCTCTGGCGGCGTGGTACTGGTGGAGATGCTGAATATTCTTGAAGGCTTCGATCTCAAGGCCATGGGTCACAACTCGGCGCAGTACCTGCATGTGGTAACCGAGTCCATGCGTCGGGCCTATGCCGATCGGGCAGAATTCCTGGGCGATCCGGATTTTAATGAGGGCATGCCGCTGGCTCGGCTGATGGACAAAGATTACGCGGCGAAGTTGCGAGAGACTATCGATATGGATCGAAAGTCAGAGAGCAACCCCGAGAAGTTTGCGAATATTTACGAGAGTGAGGAAACCACGCATTTTTCTATCGTAGATAAAGACGGCAACATGGTGAGCATGACCTATACACTGGAATTTGGTTATGGCTCCGGTATCGTCGTTGCGGGTGGTGGTTATCTGCTAAATAACGAGATGGGTGATTTCAATGCAGTGCCAGGTGTCACTAATACGCGCGGGCTGATCGGCACGGCGCCGAATCTGGTGGCGCCAGAGAAGCGTATGCTTTCCAGTATGACGCCAACTATTGTCGCTCAAGATGGGAAACCGGTTTTCGCCATTGGTAGTCCCGGCGGCAAGACCATCATCAACACCACCCTGCAGTTAATACTCAACGTGATCGACCATGGTTTTAATATCGCAGAATCGGTGGAGGCCGGGCGAATTCATCACCAGTGGTTGCCCGATGTTACCAGTATGGAAACCCATTCCCTGTCGCCGGATACCATTCGTCTTTATGAAGCGAAGGGTCACCGATTCATGGAGAGAGGGGCACAGGGCGCCGCCATGGCTGTCTTTCATGATCGCGAGAACAGCCTGTTTCTGGGTTCGTCAGATTCCCGCAGTGGGGATGGCGCGGTGGTGGGATACTGAGGCTAGAAGGGTGTGATTCGGTTGCCATCGACCCAGGTCTGCAAAACCGAAGTCTGCCAGATTTCACTGACCGGTGATGTAAATATATCCCGATCCAACAGGATAAAGTCTGCCTTCTTGCCCGGCTCCAGCGTGCCTAGCAGGTTTTCCTGGTGGCCGGCGTAGGCGGCATCGATGGTGAAGCTGGCGAAGGCCTCTTCAATTGTCATGCTTTCCTCCGGAAACCAGCCACCTGCCGGCTCATTGCTGTGGTCCTGACGGGTGATGCTGGCATGGAGACCGTAAAACGGGTTTGGGGATTCCACCGGGAAGTCGGAGCCGTTAGCAATCACGGCCCCCGCGTCTCTCAATTTGCGCCAGGCATAGGCGCCCTGGATCCGCACCTCACCCAGACGATCCTGGGCCATGTTCTTATCGCTGGTGGCGTGGGTGGCCTGGATGGAAGCGATGACGCCCAATTCGGCGAATCGGAGAATATCTTCATGGCGTAAAACCTGGGCGTGTTCGATGCGGTGACGTAAATCTCGAGTGCCGGTTTCGGCGATGAGTTGTTGATAGTTATCCAGCACTATTTTATTGGCGTTATCGCCGATAGCGTGAGTGTTAACCTGAAAACCCGCGTTCATCGCTGCACGCATGAAATACTCGAGGCGTTCGGGATTATGTAACAGCAGGCCTGTAGCTCCGGGCAGGTCTGAATACTCATCGATGAGCGCGGCGCCACGACTACCGAGGGCACCATCGGCGGCAATCTTGACGCTGTTAATGGTCAGGGTGTCGTCGTCGCTACGGAAATAGCCTTCGGCAAGGCGTTGCTCGTAGTACGGGTCGGTGGCTGCCAGCATGACGTTTACCCGGATCGGCAGGGGGCCTGCTGCCACCAGTTCCTTGTAGGCTTGCACGACCCGGCTACCGACACCGGCATCGTGTACGCTGGTGAGGCCGAAGCTGGCCAGTTTCTCCATTGCCGTGCGCAGTGCAAACTTCAATTCCGCAGCACTGGACGCGGGAATCCTGGATCGAATAAGCGCCATGGCATTGTCTACGAAAACACCCGTGGGCTTGCCATCGACATCACGAATTATTTGCCCACCTGAGGGATCCTCGGTGCTCTCGTTCACACCCGCAAGCTCGATGGCCACACTGTTAGCCCATCCCGCGTGTCCATCGATTCGGGTGAGCCAGACCGGCCTGTCACTTAGCGCCGCATCCAGGGACGCAGCACTAGGAAAGCTATTGCTATCCCAGAGCACCTGGTTCCAGCCCCGGCCCTGAATCCAGTCAAGCTCGGAATTCTCTGCGGCGAATTCCACAACCCGTTGCACCGCAGCCTGCTCTGAACTGGTGCCGGTGAGGTCGACCCGAAGCAGGCTCAAGCCATAATTGAGTACATGGCCGTGGGCGTCAATCAGCCCCGGAATCAGGGTCAGGCCATTGCCATCGATTCGGGTATCGACGGTTTCAGGCAGAATATCGCCGGCTGAAAACAGTCGATCTACGCGGTCGTCTGAAAATTGAATAGCCACGAATTGAATCAGTTCACGATCTGCATTCAAGGTATAGCCATTGATGTTGGCCAAGACGGTGGTGTCCCCGTAGGCGGCCAGGCCAGGCAATGCCAGGCTCAGTGTAATCCATAGCTGGGCTAGTTTTTTCATGGGTCTGCGAGGTCGAATCAGAATTCGAGGAGGCATGGATACTAGCAATTATCTCGCGCAGTGTCATGATCGGCGGCCCTGTGAGACCCCCGCCTATCCGCAAGTATCAGCTACGGGGCTGGGGGACTGCCGTCGTGGTCGCTATTACTCGAGTGCAAAAAAAAGCCCGACACACTCTGCAGTGGTCGGGCCAAATAAGAACAAAATCACTGAAAAGATTAATCAGCTTCTACATAACGAATGAAGCCGAAGAACATCTCTTGCCAGGTTTGTTCCCCCCATGTTATCTCTGCCGAGGGATCCGGATTGAATGGGTTCATCTCTGAATTATCGAACGTGGCTCTATAGACCATTTCAGTTCCTGCTGGCAAGAACATGGGCTCCTTAAAATCGTACACTTTCTGCCAGTTGAACTGGTAGTTAGGCACGTTGAGGATTTCTTGTTCCCTACCGTCGGGAAAGATCAGCTTGAAGTTGGCATCGTAACCACGATAGTGCATGTGGGGTCCCAGCATGGACAAATAAACGTCCTTGCGAAATTTCTTGGTAGCGACCATTTCATGGCGGGCCTTAAATGGTGGAATATAAATATCCAGATCGGCGGCGGAGCCACCGAGGACCTGTCGCGCCGGCGGTTCGTCCCATAAATAAAGTCCAATTTCCGACGCATCGACAGCTTCTTTGCCCGTTACCGTGTAATGCATCTGCAGCATCAGACCGCCGCCAGCCTTGAGTGGGAAGCCCGAATTTTCCGGATAAGTATTAATGGAGTTACCCGGGGCGTATGCACCCAGGCCGATACCCTGATTCAAGAGCTCAAATTCATTCAATCCGTTGGGGCCATACGCGAATGCGATGATATGGTGAAGCACGGTGGGATCACCGGGAACGAATTCCACAGCCTTTACCCAGATATCCTCGGTTATATCCAGGGGGATCTGTAAATTCCTGTATTCCTGTATTCCAGTTGCAGGAATTTGCTGAGGAGGAATGGAGATAATGATGTCAGGTTCGCGTTCGCCATAATTCCATTTAACCAGTTTAATATCCAAGGCAGCGAGCGGATCGACCCCGTCTTTGTTGAGGGAACCGTTGTCAATCCAGTGGACTAATTTTTGACTCTCATCGATGGAGATGAAACTGACATTGTGGAAGTCCTCGATATAGTCATTGTCAATCTGACCCGGGGGCATGCGCTTAGTTAAAATCACTTCACGAATCATGGGAGACCAGCCCTGGATCATCTGATGACTGCTCATGGCGAAAGGCGCGATTCCACCTTCCATATGACAACTCACACAACGCTGTTCAAGAATTGGCGCAATGTCGCTGGCATAAGATATTGATGCGGCATGATTGTCTCTGGCGGCAAATTCGATTGCGTTGCCTTTGCTGGCTAACTGCTCAACGGTAATATCCTCACCTGCGAGAATTGCGTCCAGGGCATCAGCAACATAATGTTCACTAGCTCGGCGAGCTCGGCTGCCCTCAGCAAATCTATTATTCAAGGCGCCACGATAGACAACTTCAAGGGCTTTCGGGACGATGATAATCACATCAGTAGCTCGAGTGATACCGAGTTCCTCTGCCACCAGCTGTGTATCATCCATCAAGATTGGCAGGGAGATCTTCGCGTCGGCAGCTACTTCTCGCATCTCGCTTTTGCTGCTGGCACCAGTAGAGTCAATCATGAAGAAGGCAATTTTGTCCTCATTAAATTGTTCTACAAGCTTCTGCAGGTCACGGGCGGCTCGGCGTACGTCTCTGCTATCTTCATGTGCGAACAGTACAATGGCGTCGTGGTCTGCATAGCGGCTTACTTGATGAAACCTGCCATTATGATCGATTAGTGAAAAATCACTGATTCGATCAGCGGCAATGGCTGATAACCCTGCAAACATTGTTAGCATAAATGCCACTGCAAGCTTGACCATAAACGAATATTTAAGCATGTTGCTCTCCTGAGAATGAAGGTAGCTTCGAATTGCTAGCGTCGCATACTAGATAAGCCAATTGAAGATTGCTTCCTGAAAACTGAAAAGTTGTTGAATTTCAATAATCGGTAAGTTGTTTTCTTCGCCTGTCCCCTATTATTTTATGCAAACAGCCATCAACAGGCGCTTCTGGCCTGCATGGATTAGACGGCGATAACGGCAATTTGGTTACATCAACAACAGTTTAAATTGGATAAAGAGGCTGCCCTGGATCTCGAGGGACGGTCAGGCATGGCTGGACTCAATTAATTGGATTGGAGGATTAGGCTGGCTCCTGGTGCTGATTGAAATTTCACCGAGGAATATTTTTCGCATATATTCGAAGTCCGGGGGTATGATCCGCAGCAGCATAATCGGGCAATACGTATGGCAGCAACGGTAACAAGTAGGCGTAATGGATCGGTAAATCCTGAATCAGCACGGGCCTCGAATCATTGGCTGGTAACCGGGGTGGGGCTTATCGGCTTATTTACGTTATTTGCCATGCTGCAGGAGCCGGTACATGGGATCCAGTACAGAATTGGCCACTGTCTGTATGGCTGTCCCCAGGGAGCGAACTCTGCAAACCACCTTATTCTCAGACCGATTTATGCGCTTTCGTATAACACCACGAACAAGTCAGCTGATTGGGTTGCTTACAAAATATCTGCCGGTTCCATTGGTATTGCCACCAGCCTTTCCAGGCGGCCGCAGCCGGATAATTATGTTGCAGATACGCTCAGCGAGGCAGATTTCGCCAGTGCTGAAGATGCAGAACTGCTACGTGCACAGTTTGTGGCACTGGTTGATTTTGCAGGAACGCCCTACTGGGATGATGTGAACTACCTGACGAATGCGGTTGCCCGTAGGCGGGCGCTAAATCAGGGAGCCTGGTATGGACTGGAATGGTCTATTAGGAATTTGGTGAATAGAGGCACCAACGTATTTGTATTAGCCGGTCCTGTCTATAAACCAACTCCGCAAGTATCTGCCTTGCGTACCAGAAAATCCCACAGAGTCCCAGACGCATTTTTCAAAATTGTCATTACCGAGCAAGGGCAGGGAAGCGTATTTCTATTCGATCAGAATACGCCGGTACACGTCCACCACTGCGAACTACGCAGCACGCTCGCCGAGATTGAAGCCCTCACCGGGCTGGATTTTTTTCCAGAGAACCCTAAGCTAGTCCTCGATTCTCTTGACTCGTTGCTAGGGTGTAGAGATTGATAATGTGGGTAGCTCTCGGTTAGAGTATTTCCTGCAGGAAATAATCGTCTCCAAGAAGTTCGTTGATCAGGCGATTCAAGGCAGCATACACCGTTGCAGTCATGCCGTCGGCCGCAGGTGTTCTACCCCTGCCAAATAAGGTAGTTTGCCAGATGTTACGGCCGCCTTTTTGCAGCTGCACATTGACTCTCCAAGTTAGCTGGATCATCTCAACCCCGTCACGTTCGATAATTTGCGCTTCGGAGCTGAGTAGCTTGCCGGCAATACTCATGTCTTCGCCGGCATCGACAAGTTCGGCACCGCCACTGGCAAAGCCCTGCATAAAAGCATCCTGTATGATTTCGGTAACCGGCACCTGCGCCTGATAACCGCCTGTGGCAGCAGTATTTCCGAGTTCGCTGGCGGTGATTAGCCAGGGATTCTCCTGGCCTCTGTCATCAGTAAACTCGGCGACCCGGAAGCTGCCGCGTATTTTGCTGAGATCGACCCCATGATTGCCTTCATAGTTAAATTGAACGTTAACTTCTTCGGCTGCGAAGGTTGAGAAGGAAAGCAGGGCGGTGCATATCAGTAGTAATTCTCTGAACTTCATGGTGTTGGATCTCTTTGGGGGTTGTGTTTTTGGAGCAGAATAGTGGACATCCGATAGATGATCAAGCTACCCAAAACTGAGTATGGAGTAAATTTTCTTTAGTGCCCGACCAAGGGTCCACTAATGCTGAGATTGCCTACCTTAAGTTGGAAGTTCTCTGTTTGGTTGCAGATGTTAAATTATATTTGGTCAGGTGACGCCCGGCTAGTTCGCACTGGGTTGGTAGGTCCTATTGTCTCAGCGGCTTGCACCCGTCCCGGGTTCCCTCACTCGGTCGGGAGCCCCAAAAACGGTCTCCCTCGGTCACTCGGTGTGGCGCCTTGATTGCCGAGTCAACAGGACCTACCAACCCAGCGCTTGCAGTTCCCACTGAATTCAGTGCCACGGATGCATCGCGCCTTCACTTAGACGCGCTAAGTTAGAGCTGGTTGTCCCCGACACCAATTTTTTAGAACTAGTGCTATTTAGAAGACCTCTGAATTCCGATTTGCTCCCGTTAGTGCAAATCCTCAGCAGGCCAAGGTGCTCCTACATGCGCCGTATTCAATGGCTTCAGACCCTGGTACAAAAACTTCTGCACCCTCTTGCCTTCATAGGTCTCGGTGGTATAGATGTTGCCCAGGGAATCGGTGATGATGCTGTGGGTGCCGAAGAACAGACCCGGCTGGCGTCCGCCATCACCAAATTCTGCCAGCACCTCCAGGGTATCTCGATCGAGAATATGCACCTTGTGATTCGAACCATCTGCAACGTAGATAAATTCCTGATCAGCATCCCGTGAGAAGGCGATATCCCAGGTAGAACCTGAGGCAGTTGTAAGGGCGGCTACCTGGCCTTCTTTAACGAAAGTACCATCGGGTCTGAACACCTGAATGCGATCAGCACCACGGTCACAGACATAGATTAAGCCATCATTGGAGGGTTCGGCGCAGTGCACTGGTCCAACGAACTGTTGCGGCAGGGGTTCACCAGGAACATAGGTAACCCGATCATCTGAGGGCTTATTACCGTAGGCGCCCCAGTAGCGTTTGAAAGCGCCAGTTGCGGTGTCGACAACGACTACCCTTTTATTACCATAGCCATCTGCGATATATGCCTCATTGGCTTCTGCATCTATCGCTATCTCGGCCACACGAGAAAAGTGAGTAAGGCTATTGCTGTCTACATCTTCACCGGGATCGCCGATTTCTCTCACGAATTCACCATCGCGATTGAATACCAATACATGAGAATCACCGCCACCGTTGCCGCCAATCCAGATGTCTCCATTGGGCGCGACTTCGATGCCATGATTCGACGCCGGCCAGGTGTAGCCATCTCCGGGTCCACCCCAGGCGTTAATCAAATTCCCATCGCGGTCAAATTCGAGGATGGGCGGTGCGGCGGTGCAACATTCTGCCACGCCCCGGTCCAGGCCCAGTTCCTGACTCATGAACATTTCGTCCTGATCACGGTGCACGATGTAGATGTGATCGCGGGCATCAATTGCGATACCGATGGTACGTCCGAGCAGCCATTTATTAGGTAGCGGCTGCGGCCAGAACGGATCGACAATGAACTGTGGGACCATGCGCTCGTTGCTCACGGCGTTGGCGGATTTTTCCAGTTCGGATTGGGCTGCATTGAGGGCGAAGAAAATAGCCAAGGTCAAAAGACCCCCGAGGATTGTTCTTCTTGTTTTAAACATAGTGGTTTCCTTGCGAGTTGTAGGCGAATCGAAACTACTAATCTGTTGCCGACTGCGCTGTTGCCACAGTCAGGTCAATTACAGTACCACCAAAATAATCTCGAAGAAATTAATAGTTAATCTCAGGTTCCGGAACACGAATATTCAGGGCTATAGCGTGGCGCCAGCGTGCACTAGCGCGAACATTAAAAAAGCCGTATCGAATTGCTCCGATACGGCTTGGTTTATAACGCTCTAGAGAGTTTTACAGTTTGTCAGCGGGCCAGGTTGGGGCGTTCTCACGCACGGTAACGGCTCGAATTCCCTGATAGACGAACTTTTGTACGCGGCTACCTTCATAGGTTTCAGTCGTGTATAAGTTGCCTTCAGAATCTGTGGCGACACTGTGAGGCGCATAGAACGTACCCGGCTGTCTGCCGCCTTGACCGAAGGTGTAAAGCACCTCCATGGACTCACGACGGATTACTGAGATCTTGAAGTTCTGTCCATCCGCCAGGTAGATGAATTCCTGATCCGGGTCTTGTGAGAAAGCGATATCCCAGGTGGAGCCCTGATTCAATGTGGCCGGGTTGTAAACCACTTCTCTCACGAAGGTACCGTCCTTGCGGAAAACCTGAACTCGGTCGGCACCACGGTCACACACATAAACCAGGCCATCGTTGGAAGGCTGTGCACAATGAACTGGGCCGCGGAACTGCTGCGGACCTGGCTGCCCAGGTGTGTAAGTGACATCGGCGCTGTCATCAGGGGTATTGCCGTAGGCACCCCAATAGCGCTTGAGGGCACCGGTGGTCACGTCGATAACCGCGACGCGTCTATTGCGATAGCCATCGGCGAAATAGACTTCATTGGCTTCGAAGTCCATGGCAATTTCTGCTACGCGGCCGAAGTGAATCTCGCTATTGCTGTCCCGGTCTTCGCCTGGCACCCCAATAGTGCGGATGTATTCGCCGTTACGAGTGAAGACAAGCACGTGGGAATCACCACCACCGTTACCGCCTATCCAGATATTGCCATTGGCTTCGATTGCAATACCGTGGTTGGATGCCGGCCAGGTATATTCGGCACCCTCAACCGGTCCGCCCCAGGCATTCACCACATTGCCGGCGGGATCAAATTCGATGATGGGAGGCGCTGGGGTGCAGCACTCTGAAACCCCACCCAGGAGGCCGATCTCGGTATTGCCACCGAATTGAGAGGCATCGTTTCGATGGACGATGAAGACGTGATCTCTCTCGTCAACTTCTACCCCGATAGTGTTGCCCATCGCCCACATGTTTGGCAATGGTTTCGGCCAATAAGGGTCGACCAGGAAGTGAGGAGCCATTATATCGGTGCTGGCAGCGACACTGGACTTTTGCAATTTTGATTGGCCAACTCCCAGCACAAGCAGTGCAAATACCAGAGTTCCACCTATGAATAACTTGATCTTCTTCATTCTTATTTTCCTCTCGATGCCCAAATTGCGGGGGTATAAACTCTCAGAGCAAGGCCGAGTATACTGCCTAAATCCAAGACAGTATACTCACAGGCAATTTTTTAGGAGGGGGACTTGTAAGAATTTGTAACAGCTCTCCCGATGGCGGCTTTTTGCTTGCGATCAGGCGCGGGGGCGTGCTCATGTAGCATCGACTAAGCATTTGATTAATAAGGAACATAATGAGGTCTAATGAATTATTTCAAAGCACTTTTTGAGCTTGGTAAGGGACGCATTTTCACCAGGGTCTGGCTGGTTTTAGGACTGTTTTTATGGTCGTCCCTGACCCAGGCTCATGACATTCCATCTCGTGTCACTGTACATGCATTCGTCAAGCCGGAAGGAAATCAGCTGACGGCGTTGCTGCGAATTCCCATGGAAGCTTTCAGCGAGATCAGCTTTCCTCTGCGCGGACCCGGCTATCTGCAGTTTTCCGAGGCCGAGTTTTCTCTCAACGATGCCGCCCGGATTTACATCACCGAATCGATGCATTTTTTCGAAAACGGTGAAGAGCTGACTGAGAAAGAGCTGATAGCCACCAGGGTGTCGCTACCGTCCAATCGCTCTTTTACCAGTTTTGAAGAAGCCCTGGAAAATGTGATGAGTCCGCCACTGGATGACAGCGTCGACTTGTTCTGGCGTCAAGGTGTGCTGGATGTGCTGGTGCGATATCCCATTGCCTCTGAACAATCAGACTTCTCCGTCAACCCCGAGCTTGGCACACTCTCAAATCAGACGACGACAGTGTTACGTTTCCTGGTCCCCGGAGGTGCCGAGAGGATATTTAATTATCTTGGTAATCCGGGCCTGGTGATTCTGGATCCCCGCTGGCACCAGGCCGCTCTGCGATTTGTCGACATGGGTTTTAATCATATTCTGGATGGCTTGGACCATTTGTTGTTTCTTTTTTGCCTGGTAATTCCGCTGCGCAGCATTCGGGCACTAATTCCCGTCGTCACCTCATTCACTGTTGCCCATTCTATTACCCTGATCAGTTCTGCTTTTGGTATGGCGCCCAGTGCACTGTGGTTCCCGCCACTGATCGAAACATTGATTGCGCTGTCCATCGTCTACATGGCATTTGAAAATATTGTCGGCGCCAAGCTGGAGCATCGATGGATGCTGTCATTCGGTTTCGGTCTGGTCCACGGGTTTGGCTTTTCCTTCGTATTCAGCGATACCCTGCAGTTCGCAGGCGGGCATTTGTTTACTTCCTTGCTGGCATTCAATGTCGGCGTCGAACTAGGGCAAATACTGGTTCTTATTCTGGTAATTCCACTTTTGAATATTCTATTCAAGTTTTTCGTGAAGGAACGCGTAGGAACAATATTGCTCTCTGCACTGCTCGCACACAGCGCCTGGCACTGGATGTTGGAGCGGGGATTTGTACTCAACCAATATCAAATACAGATGCCGCCCCTGGACACTTTGTTTTTCGCCGCCCTAATGCGCTGGGGAATGTTGCTGATTGTCATCGTGGCTATTCTCTGGGGTATGTATGAATTATTTCGACGCTGGTCCCTGGTCGAAAGTATTTCCGGGTACGGTGCAATCAAGAGCGTCGAGGAGGACGGCTGATCTACAGCTGTTCTGGCGACATAAAGTGTGTGAGGAGGCACCCGTGCTCCAGGGATATTTGCAATACAGCAAGCTTGTGGAGAACGTGCATTGGCTGGCCTATGGGTGCCAGGGGACTAATCAGAACTCCTATTCAGAAATGTCTTGCGAATCTCCGGTCCGCTAGTTTCCTGTGCAATCAATGTCGTGTCCACTGGCCGATTTCCACGATTTTTGAGTCGATAATCACAGCTGAACAGTTTCAATTTGTCACAAATACGAAGCCTATTGGATAGCCGGTGAAGCGGGCTTTGGGTTAACATTTCCGGTCTAAAAGCCGTGGGTTTAAGATCAAGCTGGAATACCGGCAGAATAATCATTCAACTAAAGACTGGTGGCGTGAAACCATGAAATTCGCCACCAAGCAAGGAATATCGCGCATGCACAAGCTCAACCAGATACTGCTGTTAAGCACTTTGGTAATGGTCAACTCACAGGTCAATGCAGGGCCCGACAAAATCGGCAATTTTGCATTAATAGACCATGAGGGCAATTTTCATCAATTGCGTAAGTATGGGGACAGCAAAGCCGTCGTCATCATTTCCACGGCAGTCGATTGCCAGGAAAACATAGAAAGATTGCCAAAGTATCGCCTGCTTCGCACCACTTGGGAGCGCCAGGGCGTCACTTTCCTTGCGATTAATTCTACCGCCAGGGACAGCCGCGAAGACATCCGCCGCATGGATGATCTGTATAATTTCGACTTGCCCATTTTGCTGGACAGCAGCCAGTTAGTCGCCGAGAGCCTGGGCCTTACCAGGGCCGGTGAAATCATCGTGCTGGAACCCGAACGATTCCAGGTACTCTATCGCGGCGGGCTGGATATTGAGTCGAGGCGCGCCCGGCCGGAGCGGGACATAGAGGCGCGCGAGGGCACCAGCTTTCTCGCCGACACGTTGCAAGCGGTCGTCGCCGGCGTCACCTCATTCGGTGAGACAGTAACGGTGGCCGGTGAGGGCTGTGAACTGGGTTTCGCGGCGCTGGCTCAACACGCGGACAGGACCCCCGATTACGCCACGGAAATAGCACCGTTACTGCAAGAAAAATGTGTCAGCTGTCACGTAGAAGGTGGTATCGCGCCGTTCGCGATGAATTCACATATGATGGTTCAGGGCTGGTCTCCGATGATGAAAGAGGTGGTGATGACCAAGCGCATGCCACCTGCTCAAGTTGATCCTGCGGTAAATCATTTCGACAACGCACGATATATGGATGCGGGAGAACTGCAAACATTGATCCACTGGATCGACGCGGGTTCACCCCGCGGAGAGAGTGAAGTCGATCCACTCACCCTGATTACAGCACCGGAATCGGTTTGGGAACTGGGCGAACCGGACTATATTGTGGAAGTACCAACTTTCACCATTCCTGCCACCGGGGTGCTGGATTATGAAAATATCACCATCAATTTGTCACTCGAAAAGGATGTATGGATCAAGTCCGTGCAGCATCTTCCCGGCGATCGGCGCGTCCTGCATCACCTGCTTAGTTTCATAGTGCCAGCAGACTATGAGGAGAGGATCGTAGAGGGGGAGAATGATAGCTACCGCGAGTTTCTCGAAGGTTATGCGCCAGGCAAGGATGGAGCCGTCACCTTTCCAGATAATTCCGGGATGTTTGTACCGAAGGGGTCGGCGGTGCAGATGTCACTTCACTACACCACTTATGGCAAGGAAACCGTCGACAACACACTGCTCGGTCTCTATTTCGCGGAAGCAGAACCCCAGTTTCAGTATTCAACTTACTCATTGAGTCACGGCGGCAGCAACCTGGTAATTCCCGCCGGCGTTTCCGAGCACAAAATGAGCGCGTCCCACCTGTTTGAGGACGAGATAATGCTGCACGGTTTAAGACCACACATGCACTACCGTGGCAAGCATATGCGTTTTTCCGTGGTCTATCCTGACGGTAGCAAGGCCGACATTATCAACGTACCCGACTACAATTTTGCCTGGCAGCCAACCTATAGACTGTCAGAGCCCATGTTGCTCCCGGCAGGCTCCCGGGTAATAGTCGAGGGGGCGTTTGACAACTCCCAATACAATCTGGGCAATCCGGATCCGGCGGCTGTGGTTAAGGGTGGCGCCCAGAGCTGGGACGAGATGTTTATCGGCTACTTCTCTTATTACAAGACCGCAAATAACTAAAAAATCTTCTGTGCTCGACAAATAGTACCTATGCTGGCAACGGGATGGTATTTCTGGCACTGCTCGCAATTCTCGATTTCCAGTTTTCCATGTTACAAAAGCACACACATTATTCATCCCAATTGTGCCTTACATGGTTTAGAATCACCCCGTTAATCTAGCGCGATGGAGCTTCGAGATGTGAATAAATTACTCTGTTTGGGAATGACTGCAGCTGTTGCCGTTCTGTCAACATCGGTCCTCGCCCTGCCTGACAGGATTGGTGACTTTGGCCTGCTGGACAGTGATGGTGACTTTCATCAATTAAGTCGTTATCGCAACAAGGAAGCGTTGGTATTAATGTCTTTCGACCCCAGCTGCACCTCTATCGACTCTTCACTTTCGAGCCTGCAGGCATTGCAAACTCAATGGCGTGATCAGGGTATTGCTTTCGCGTTGATCAATTCATCTGCCGAGTCAGATCTTGCCGTCATTCGATCTGCGAAGGCAGATATCGATCTACAACTACCCCTGTTACTCGATAGTGGCCAGCTGGTTTCAGAAACCCTGCAACTGACCAAGGCGGGTGAAGTGGCCATTCTCGATCCCGAGCGACTGACTCTCATTTATCGCGGTCCAGTAGCGAGTGCGGCGGCAACGCTGGCTGCCGAAATCGCCGGCAGCGTCGAGCGCACCCGCGTTATCGCAGCAAGCGGCTGTGATCTGACCTATCCGGTCCGTGAAAGTCATGCCAGTGCGACCCCAGACTACGCTTCCGAAGTCGCCCCGATTATTGCCGAGCAGTGCGTCAGCTGTCACCGGGCAGGGGGCATAGGACCCTTTGCCATGGATAGCCATCTGATGTTGCAGGGCTGGTCGCCGATGATTCGGGAAGTGCTTTTGACCCGACGCATGCCGCCTACCCAGGTAGACCCCAATATTGGCCATTTTAGCAATGCCCGCTACATGAGCGATGCCGACATGCAAACCCTGGTGCATTGGATTGACGCCGGCGCTCCACGGGGTACGGCAGTGATAGATCCATTGACCGAGATCCAACTACCGAGCTGGAAAACCTGGACCCTGGGGGAGCCAGATTACATCGTCACGGCGCCGAAAATGGAAATTCCTGCCACCGGGGTAATGGACTACATTACCGTCAATGTGGAACTTCCTTTCACTGAAGACAAATGGGTAAAGGCTGTTCAGTTCATCCCTGGCGATGAATCTGTGCTCCACCATTTACTGACCTATGTAACCGCCCCAGCCGAAGAATTTGATGGTGGCGAAGCCAATGTACGCTCGGTTGCACGGCGCTTCCTCGAAGGCTATGCCCCGGGCAAAGTGGATGCCATGACATTTCCCGAAGACACCGGGGTGTACATTCCCCAAGGGCATAAACTGTCCATGCAGTTTCACTTCACCACCAACGGCAGAGCCACCACCGATGAAACCCTGCTCGGTTTGTACCTGTACGATGAGCCACCCAAGTATGAGAATTTCACCCGCTCCGTATCGTCGCAATTCAGAATCCCCGCGTTTGACCAGGACTATGAGTCCGCAGCCTCCTATGTGTTTGACGAAGACGTAGTGGTGACAGGCCTGCGCGCCCACATGCACTTTCGTGGCAAAGACATGAAGTTTTCCATAGAAAATGAAGATGGCTCCATGACCGATCTGCTAAGCGTCCCCAATTACAGTTATGCCTGGCAGCCGACGTATACGCTGGAGGAACCGATGCTGGTGAAAGCCGGAACCAGGGTTCATGTCACCGGCGCCTTCGATAATTCCGAGTACAATCCGGCGAACCCGGATCCGAGTAAGGAACTGACTTTTGGTTTGCAGAGCTGGGATGAGATGTTCATCGGCTACTGGACCTATCACGCCGCCGAGCCCGCTAACTAGTCTCGATTACGCCTTACCCCAAAGCCCGGTCGTTGCAAAGCGACCGGGCTTTGTATTATGCCGGATGCAGGCAGCGGGAAAATGAAAGGATCCGTCAGAATCAAAGATCTTCTAATTACTGGGGATTGCTTCAAACTGCGCGGATAACTGAACCGGCACCGCAGCGATCTGGTAGTAGGAGAGGCCTGCGGACAGGAGACATTCGTTGTGTCCCTGGCAATTAACTTGCTATGATGCGGGCCTTGTAATTTATAATAATAATTCGGGAGAGTGCTGCATGTCCTCGATCTTTATCGTCTTATTCGGATTGGTTGGCTTCTCATTGGGATGGTTCGTCTATTCCAAATTCATTGCTGAAAAGATTTATAGACTTGACCCGAATTATGTCACTCCGGCCCATCAATTTAATGACGGCGTCGACTATGTTCCTACCAACAAATTTGTTCTCTGGGGTGCGCATTTTACCGCGGTCGCCGGTGCTGCACCGATTATCGGTCCGGCAATTGCCGTGTATTGGGGTTGGGTTCCTGCCCTGCTGTGGGTGACCATCGGGTCGGTCTTCTTCGCCGGCGTGCACGACATGGGAGCGCTTTGGGCCAGTAATCGCCATGGGGCCAAGTCGATCGGTGCCCTGTCTGAAAGTATAATCGGCAAACGCGCCAGTGCCTTGCTGATGGTAATCATCTTCTTATTGCTGGTCCTGGTGAATGCGGTATTTGGCACCATTATCGCCACAGATATGGTGATTTTCCCTTCTTCCGTATTTCCAGCCTGGGCCGCGATCCCGGTGGCTATTTGCATTGGTGTGCTGATACGTAAGAAATATAATCTGCTGGTTATATCCCTTATCGGAGTGGCGATTCTCTACTTTACAATCTATGTAGGCAGCGTGATGCCACTGGAATTACCGGGCGATATTTTCGGCCTCGGACCGAATGGCAACTGGATCATTATCCTATTTGCCTATGCCGGCGTCGCCTCGATGCTGCCGGTTTGGCTGCTGCTGCAACCACGGGATTATATCAACGGAGCACAGTTGGTGCTGGGGCTGCTGGTGCTTTATGGGGCAGTACTAATCGCCATGCCTACTGTGACTGCGCCGGCTTTCAATCCAAACCTGGCGGTTGACACCCCGCCGCTGTTTCCGATTTTGTTCGTCACCATAGCCTGTGGTGCCCTCTCCGGATTTCATGGCATCGTCTCCTCCGGCACCAGTTCCAAGCAGTTAGACAACGAAAAGGATGCGCGCTTCGTTGGCTATCTCGGCGCCTTGGGCGAAGGCTCACTGGCCCTGATCACCATTGTGGTTGTAACCGGCTCTTTATATGCCGCCAGCGGGGCGGACTGGGACTCGATTTACTCCGGGTTTAGCACCGGGCCTGGACAAATAGGATTTATTGAGGGTGGTGCGCGACTCATCTCTACCGGTTGGGGATTGCCGCTGGCATTTTCCCAAACCATGCTGGCAGTGATGGTGGTTTTGTTTGCTGCCACGACGATGGATGCCGGACTTCGCCTGCAGCGATACATCGTGCAGGAGTGGGGCAATATCTACAATATCAAGGTCCTTAAAAATAACTATGTCGCCACATTGCTGGCGATAGCGGCTTGTCTAGCCCTCGCATTCGGCGTGACTAACGGCGAATATCCCGGTGATGGCGGCATGCTGATATGGCCTGTATTTGGCGCGACTAATCAGATCCTGGCCAGCATCACCTTGATGGTGATTGCTATCTACCTGATGAAGCTGGGCCGACCGGTGAGATATATACTGATGCCGATGATGTTCATACTGTTGCTGGCTCTGTGGGCCAGTGGCTGGTATATCATCGAACATTTCTCCACCGGCAATTGGGTGCTGGTGGTGATTGAAGTTGTGGTCATGAGCATCTCTATCGTCATCATGCTGGAAGTCTGGTCTGTGATTTCGAAATTGAGAGGCGGGGAAGCTGACGACAAGGCTGTCGCGGAGGGCGAGTAAAGTGTCTCTCGGTAGCGTGAGCTCATCATGAATCTTGTTGATCTCCTCGTTTAATGTGGACGTGTAACAGCAAGCGGCTATAGAAGTAAGACGAGAAGGAGCGGTCTGCAGTGCCTGGCACGGTGAGCTCGCTCCTTTTTTATTGGGTACTAGATACCCTAATGTTGAAATCGCTGCAGCAAGATGTAGGGCACCTCTGAATAATACAGTGATGCTCAGGCTTTCAGGCGGGTCTGCAATCAAGGCGGGGTTGCGCGGGAATGTAGACCAGCTTTCAAGCAGCCCTAACGCCGAGTGCAGACCCGCCTTAAAGCCCCAAAGGGCGAGCCCTGAAGCATTCATTTGCGGCGTTACGCTTCTTGCCAAGGGCGACGGCCATCGCCTACATGGATGTAGGTGAGGGGCGTGAGCCGGGAGCGGAAGCTTTGCCGGCGAAGTGTGCCTTGCAACTGGATGCTTCAGGACTCGCTGAGACATTACTGTATTATTCAGAGGTGCCCTAGTTTAGTTTCCGGCTCCCTATGAATATAGAGTTTATTGAGAAACACCTGAGCCTGGATTCCCGTGGGGATCTTGGTGAGATTATCCTGTTCGAAGAGATTGATTCTACGAACGCAGAGTCCCTGCGCTTGCTAAAGGCGGGCAGAACAGGCAGCTGGATTGTGCTTGCCCAATCCCAAACCGCCGGCAGAGGGCGCAGCGGCAGAACCTGGTCCAGTTACCCCGGAGCCGGGATTTATTTGTCACTGGTTCGTCGGTTCACCTTGGCAGCCGATGCTTTGCAGAGTCTGAGTCTGGTAACGGCCATCAGCCTGCATGCTGCGTTGACGGCTCTGGGGGTGCAGAATCTGCAACTCAAGTGGCCAAATGATGTCCTCCACGAGAAAAGAAAACTGGCGGGCATACTACTCGAACTACACAAGATGGGATCGACGCTGCACATCGTATTTGGCGTCGGCATTAACCTGGACCTACCTGAGCAGGCGGTGAAGGAGATCGGCAGGCCGGTGACGGATTTGAATTCTCTCACTGCAAATGCAGTGGATCCAGGAGAGCTCGTTGCCCTATTCATCAATGCGCTATTGCCAAATGTCATCAACTTCGAGGCAGATGGTTTTTCACCTTTCCAGGATGATTGGAACCGCCTGGATTGTTATATTAACCACGATATCGTGATTCAAAACGGCAGCCAACGCATCATTGGCAAATCTCTAGGGGTAGATAGTTCAGGCGCACAGCTGCTGCAGACCGCCACCGGTAGGCAGACAATAATTGGCGGCGAAATTTTCCCGTCCTTGCGAGAACTTGTAGCAGGTTCGCCAACATGATTCTAGAGATTGATGCGGGAAATACCCGGATAAAGTGGCGCTGTCTCAATCCTCGAACCGCGGCGGTGGAGGCAGAAGGCGTCGTGCCCGGTGTCAAGGAGCTGATCATCGCCGTAGGAGAGGATCATCGAGTCGAGTTTGCCAGATTGTGCAGTGTCAGGGCGGGGCCGGATGTGGAGGAGATCCGTCAATGGATTGCTGCTGCCTGGGGCCTGGAGCTACAAATTGCCGAAGTAAGCCGGCGTTGTGGCGGGGTATCGAATCATTATGTGGAACCGGGCAAGCTCGGTATCGACCGTTGGTTGGCTATGCTGGCGGCGCGGCAAAAATCCACGGAGCCCTGTGTGATAGTGGATAGTGGCACCGCCCTGACCATCGATGTGCTGGATGGGAATGGCGAACATCGAGGTGGCTTTATTCTTCCAGGCCTGAGCTTGATGCGGGAAAGCCTGCAGGCGAATACGGGCATCCGTCTGGCCGAGGGACATGAAGAGCTCACTCTGGAGCCAGGCCACTCCACCGAGGCGGCCGTATTCAACGGCACCTTGACGGCCCTGATTGCCATCATCGAAAGAGTCACCGATTCAATAACCGAGGCTGCCCAACCCACACTCTTCTTTACCGGTGGTGGCGCCGATCTACTGGCGGCGTATACGTCACTGCCGAAAATCGAAGTAGTCGCCGGGCTGGTTCTCGATGGCCTGGCGATTGCGTGCCCTTACTCTGCTGAAGATTTTGATCCGGCCAGTGGCTAATTTATGCGCTATATAGTCATTTTTCTGCTGTTGTTGAATATTGCCTATTTTGGCTGGAGTCGCTATGGGCCGTCGCCATCAGACGCCGGGTCTGGATCGGAAGACCTGCCGCTCCTCAATACCGGACTTATGCTGGTACGGGAGTTCGAAGAGCAAGCGGCAGCATTATTAGCCGCGAATCAGGATCAGTCACCGATGTGCGCCATGGTTGCGAATTTTCCCACGGTTGACGAAGCCTATAGCTTCATGTCCGAGTCCAGGAACAGAGGTTTCAGCGCCGTGCTGAATCTGACCGGCGAGGCGCTGGCTCCGCAATTTCGCGTCTACATACCGCCCCTATCGTCCCGCTCCATAGCAACCATCACCCTGGATGGGCTCAGCGAAGCGGCCTCCAACGCGGGTTTGGAGGTCGAGACCTACCTGATTACAAGGGGAAGCCTGGCCAATGCTATAGCCCTGGGGGTTTTTGCACTGCCCGATCCTGCCGAACTGGTGAGAGAACAGGTGGCAGCGCTGGGATATAGCGTACAAATCCAGGAAATCCCGCTTTCTACCGGCGATATTCAGGTATTGCTCAGGCATCCTCAATTCGACTCTATCGGGGAAGCGCAATGGCTTGATTTGTCAGCGGATAGGTCCTACTTGACAGTTACAGAAAATCTCTGTGAAACGATTGCACAAGGGCTTCAATTCCCATAAAATGCCGCTCCTGACTGAGAGAGCCAGGGAATTTGACCCTTGGGAGATCTTGTGGGAGGGGTACCCGAGTGGCCAAAGGGATCAGACTGTAAATCTGACGCGCAAGCTTCGGTGGTTCGAATCCACCCCCCTCCACCAGTTAGGGTCATAGTGGGGGAGCAGTTTCTAACAAGCCGGTAATAAGCGGGTATAGTTCAGCGGTAGAACCCCAGCCTTCCAAGCTGGTTGCGCGGGTTCGATTCCCGCTACCCGCTCCAATTACCGGTTAGCAGTGGCGGCAGCAGTGACAGGCGAATACAAAAGACGAGCTACCGGGAAGATAATATGGGCTGAGATTACTAGTGATTAGCTCGCATAGCTCAGGCGGTAGAGCGCTTCATTGGTAATGAAGAGGTCCCCGGTTCAACTCCGGGTGTGAGCACCACACACTACAGATCAAAGCAACAGATTCATTTGCGTCTCACTATATGAGGAAGAGGCAGGAATCTGATTTGATATTAACTTGAAGAGCGCAATGAAGAGATAGGGGCAGTCGATAATGGCGAAGGAAAAATTTGAGAGGAATAAGACCCACGTAAACGTGGGTACGATTGGTCACGTTGACCATGGCAAGACGACGTTGACGGCTGCGTTGACGCGGGTGTGTGCGGCAGCCTATGGCGGCGAAGTTAAGGATTTCGACCAGATAGATAATGCGCCGGAAGAAAGAGAGCGCGGCATCACCATTGCGACGTCCCACGTCGAGTATGATTCCAGTGTTCGTCACTACGCCCACGTCGACTGTCCGGGCCACGCGGACTATGTGAAGAACATGATCACCGGTGCGGCGCAGATGGACGGTGCGATCCTGGTGGTGTCGGCGGCGGACGGACCCATGCCCCAGACCCGGGAGCACATTCTGCTTGCCCGCCAAGTTGGCGTTCCCTACATCATCGTGTACATGAACAAGGCGGACATGGTAGACGATGACGAACTGCTGGAACTGGTGGAGATGGAGATCCGGGAGTTACTGGATATTTACGAATTTCCCGGCGACGACACCCCGGTCATCATCGGCTCTGCACTGAAGGCGCTGGAAGGCGATGAATCCGAGATTGGCATTCCCTCGGTCCAGAAGCTGGTGGAAGCGCTGGACACCTATATTCCCGATCCGAAGCGAGACATCGAAAAGCCATTCCTGATGCCGATCGAAGACGTGTTTTCCATCTCCGGACGAGGCACCGTGGTGACGGGTCGTATCGAGCGGGGCATAGTCAAGGTGGGTGAAGAGATAGAGATCATTGGCATCAAGGATACCGAGAAGACGACCTGTACCGGCGTCGAGATGTTCCGCAAATTGCTGGACGAGGGTCGGGCGGGAGAGAACGTCGGCGTTCTGTTGCGTGGTACCAAGCGTGAGGAGGTTGAGCGTGGGCAGGTGCTGGCGAAGCCGGGATCGATCAAGCCCCATACGAAGTTTGAGGCGGAAGTGTATATCCTGGGCAAGGATGAAGGTGGTCGTCATACCCCGTTTTTCAAGGGCTACCGGCCGCAGTTTTACTTTCGGACTACGGATGTGACGGGATCCTGCGAATTGCCTGAGGGTGTTGAGATGGTGATGCCGGGAGACAACGTGAAGATGGAAGTGAGCCTGATTGCACCGATCGCGATGGATGAGGGCCTGCGTTTTGCGATACGCGAGGGTGGCCGTACCGTAGGTGCGGGCGTCGTCGCCAAGATTATCGAATAAATTATTTGGAGCTTATTCTTAAAGCCGGAGCATCTTTTTGATGTTCCGGCTTAGTCGTCTTTATATATTTGATACTTTTTCCCTCGGAGTTTACCGACAGAATCCAGGGAAGTATGAGGAATTGTTAGGCCAGTAGCTCAATTGGCAGAGCAGCGGTCTCCAAAACCGCAGGTTGGGGGTTCGATTCCCTCCTGGCCTGCCATTACCGGCAGGCACCACGGAAGTCTCCTTCTGCGCCGAGGAATTTAAGGAGTTACAGGCAAATATGTCCGTAAAAATAGACAGCGAAGACAGCAAACTCGACTGGATCAAGTGGGCAGTTGTGGCCGCTATTGTCGGTGCTGCGGTCTATGCGAATTCCTTCTTCGCTACCGAGTCTTTGCTGATTCGAACAATTGGCATACTGCTGGCTGCTGGCGCCGCCGGCTGGATCGCCGCACAGACTGTTAAGGGTCGTACATTCGTCAATTTCTGCCTCGAAGCCAGAATTGAGATCCGCAAGGTAGTGTGGCCGTCGAGACAGGAAACAACGCAAACCACAATTGTGGTGTTAATTGTCATATTCATTGTCGCCTTGATTTTGTGGATATTGGATTGGGGATTAAACGGCATCGTTTCATCCGTAATTGGTTAAAGGTTTAAGTTGGCTAGAGGATTAAGTTGGCTAGAGGTTTAAGATGGCTAAACGCTGGTACGTAGTCCACGCTTACTCGGGCTATGAAAAAAAAGTGATGCTCGCACTGCAAGAGCGAATCAGTCTTTCAGGCATGGAAGACCTGTTCGAAGAGATTCTGGTGCCTACCGAGGAAGTTCTTGAAATGCGGGGCGGACAGAAGCGAAGGAGTGAGCGTAAATTCTTTCCGGGTTATGTTCTGATTCACATGGAATTAAATGACGCTACCTGGCACCTGGTTAAAGATACGCCTAGAGTAATGGGTTTTATTGGCGGCACGGCAGAAAAACCTGCGCCGATTACAGACGCAGAAGCCGACAAGATCTTGCAGAGGATGGAGGATAGCGAAGACGCACCAACGCATAAGATAATTTATGAACCTGGAGAATTGGTTCGGATTATCGATGGTCCTTTCAACGACTTCACCGGCAGCGTCGAAGAAGTTAACTATGATAAGAACCGCTTACGTGTTGCCGTAGTGATATTTGGTCGCTCCACTCCGGTAGAGCTGGAGTTTGGCCAGGTTGAAAAAAGTTAAAGACATAGATTCGATTGAGTTAGTTGAGGGCATCACTGCATTGTTCAGAGGTGCCTTCGTAAACGAAGGCTTGTCAGCCGGGCCAGCCAGCCGGGCCGACATTTTTAAATAAGTCGAGCTTCACCCTGTTTTTGCAGTTTGAAGTGCGCCGGGGAGTTTGAACCACTTGTTTCACAAGTGGATGCGAACGTTCGAACCCAAAGGAGAAAACAATGGCTAAGAAAGTACTGGCTTATATCAAGCTGCAAGTTGGCGCCGGCAAGGCCAACCCAAGTCCACCGGTTGGACCGGCTCTCGGTCAACATGGTGTAAACATCATGGAATTCTGCAAGGTATTCAACGCGCAAACTCAAGGCGTTGAGCCCGGGCTGCCTATTCCGGTAGTGATTACGGTCTACGCCGATCGCAGTTTTACCTTTATCACCAAGACTCCTCCTGCATCGGTTCTGTTGCGTAAGGCTGCCGGCGTGAAGAAGGGCAGCGGTCGTCCAAATACCGAGAAGGTGGGCAAGGTAAGCCGGGCGCAACTGGAAGAAATTGCCACTCAGAAAATGCCAGACCTGACCGCAGCCGACATGGATGCAGCGGTGCGCACTATCGCGGGCAGCGCCCGTAGTGCGGGGCTGGAAACCGAGGGGGTAGTATAAAATGGCGAAACTATCCCGAAAGCAAAAACAGATGGCCGAAAAGCTGGAAGCAGGAAAGAACTATTCCGTAGAAGAAGCGGTCGCACTGATTTCAGAATTTGCCTCCACCAAATTCAAGGAATCGATTGACGTGGCAATCAACCTCGGCGTAGATCCGCGCAAATCTGATCAGGTTGTGCGCGGTTCAACACTGTTACCGAATGGTACCGGCAAGGATGTACGGGTAGCGGTTTTTGCCCAGGGTGATAACGCCGAGAAGGCCACGGCAGCTGGAGCCGACATCGTCGGTTTCGATGATTTGGCTGAGAGTATTCGAGCGGGTAACTTGGATTTTGATGTTGTTATCGCAACCCCTGATGCGATGCGCGTCGTGGGCAAGCTTGGGACCGTACTCGGACCGCGAGGTCTGATGCCAAATCCCAAGGTGGGTACCGTAACTCCCGACGTAGAGACAGCAGTCAAGAATGCCAAGGCGGGTCAGGTTCGATATCGCACCGACAAAAACGGCATCGTCCATGGTGGCATAGGCAGAGTAGGTTTCGATGGCAGTGCTATCAGAGGCAATCTGGAGGCCCTGCTGGCGGATCTGAAGAAATCCAAGCCATCTTCGGCGAAAGGCATCTACATTCAGAAAGTCGTGCTGTCTTCAACCATGGGGCCGGGCTTGCTAATCGATCAATCTTCGTTAGCGGTCTAATACAAATAGGATTATGGGGAGCAGAGAATTCTTCTCCTGCAATGACTTTGGGGTTTTCTTATCTAGCGATTTTTTAATTGCAAGACAACGAGCCTATCAAAGACCGTAGGTGTTTTGCTTAAGCGAAACTTAATTTTCCTACGCAGATGGTGAAACCCGATTCGGATCAGGCAAGGCCGAATCCCTATCACCGAACACGCGGCCGCACCGGAAGTTTTCGTGCGTCCACATCAAGACTGGAAACGGTCACAGAACCAGGAGTTAAGCTAGTGGCTATTAGACTAGAAGATAAGCAACAGATTGTCTCCGAAGTCAATCAGGCTGCTAATAGTGCTTTATCTGCAGTGCTTGCCGATTATCGCGGTGTCTCTGTTGGTGATTTAACTGAGCTTCGTAAGACTGCACGAGAAAACAAGGTATATCTGCGGGTGGTAAGAAACACACTGCTCAAGAGAGCGGTAGCAGGTACAGAGTTTGAGTGTATTCAGGAAGTTTTGATTGGTCCCACGATTCTAGCGTTTTCTCAAGAAGATCCCGGTGCCGCTGCGCGCGTACTGAAAGACTTTGCGAAGGAAAATGCCAATTTTGAGATTAAGGCGCTATCTGTAGATGGCAAGTTACTGGAAGCAAGTCAGATCGACGTGTTGGCGAAATTGCCGACCCACGATCAGGCCTTGTCCATTCTAATGGGCGTCATGCTGGCGCCGGTAACGAAGCTTGCCAGGACCTTGAATGAGGTGCCATCGAAAGTGACACGTGTTGTCGCTGCAGTTCGAGACCAGAAGCAGGAAGCAGCCTGATTCCTTTTGAGTAATATTAACTATTAATAGATAAAGTAGGAGATAAGAGTCATGGCTCTTTCTAAAGACGAAGTACTAGACGCAATTGCAGACATGTCAGTAATGGACGTAGTTCAACTGGTGGAAGCGATGGAAGAAAAATTTGGCGTATCTGCAGCAGCAGCCGTGGCGGTCGCGCCCGCAGCGGGCGGGGGTGGCGACGCAGCTCCAGTGGAAGAAAAAACCGAATTTGATATCCACTTGACCAACGTTGGTGAGAGGAAAGTCAACGTCATTAAGGCGGTTCGTGCCATCACTGGCCTCGGTCTTAAAGAGGCCAAAGGGCTGGTTGACGCCGCACCATCAACTATTAAGGAAGCTGCGCCAAAAGCGGAAGCAGAGGAAGCCAAGAAGCAGTTGGAAGAAGCTGGCGCCTCTGTTGAGCTCAAGTAGAGCAATAACAACAAAGAGTCGATACCGGATGCAGTTTGCTGCATCCGGGGTCAGCTTTTGCTTTTTTGGTTGCCAGATGCCGGCAGCCACACTGCGATAAATTCTTGCTGGCCTGGAATGATTAATCATACGGGCTTGGATAGCTAAATCGCATATCACAGAATTATTTCTGTTAGCACCAAAAGCCAATAGTACACAACGCTAGGAACACATCGATGGCCTATTCGTATACAGAGAAAAAACGTATCCGCAAGAACTTCGGCAAATTGCCAAGTGCAATGGATATCCCTTATTTATTGTCTATACAGGTCGATTCTTATAGACAGTTTACTCAGGCCGCCACGCCGGTTGAGGAACGCATCAGTCAGGGCTTGCACGCCGCGTTCAAATCTGTATTCCCAATCGTCAGTTATTCCGGAAAAGCCGTTCTGGAATATGTGAGTTACAATCTCGGGAAGCCCACATTTGACGTTAAAGAATGTCAGTTGAGGGGCTCCACCTACTCCGTGTCTCTGAGAGTCAAGGTGCGCTTGATTCTTTATGATAAGGAATCTACCACGCAAACAATTAAGGATATTAAGGAACAGGAAGTTTACATGGGTGAAATCCCATTGATGACCGAGAGCGGAACCTTCGTCATCAATGGTACGGAACGGGTTGTCGTGTCTCAGTTACATCGTTCGCCCGGCGTGTTCTTCGACCACGATCGTGGCAAGACCCATAGCTCGGGTAAATTACTCTACTCTGCGCGGGTAATTCCTTACCGTGGTTCCTGGTTGGACTTCGAATTCGACCCCAAGGACATGGTCTACGTACGTATCGACAGGCGCAGAAAATTACCTGCCACCGTGCTTTTGCACGCGCTTGGATATAGCTCTCAAGAAATTCTCGAGATATTCTATGAGAACAATAAATTCAAGATTTCCAAGGCTAAGGAGCCCGTTATTTCTTTGCAACTGGTGCCTGCTCGTTTGCGTGGTGAAGTTCTGAGTTTTCCCATCAAGGACAAGAAGGGTAAGCAGATCGTCGAAGAGGGTCGCCGTATTACCAGTCGTCACATTCGACAAATGGAAACGGCCAAGCTCACCGAGCTGAAAGTGAGCCCTGATTATCTCGTCGGTGCATCACTGGCCATCGACATTATCAATAAAGAGACGGGCGAAGTGTTGTTTGCCTGTAATACAGAGTTAACTGAAGAATTAGTCGCCGAATTCATTGAGCAGGGCGTAACTGAATTTCAAACTATCTACACCAATGATCTCGACTGTGGCCCTTTCGTTTCCCACACATTGCGAATCGATGCCAGCACTTCCAAGCTGGAGGCGATGGTGGAAATTTATCGCATGATGCGTCCGGGCGAGCCACCGACTAAGGAGTCGGCTGAGAACCTGTTCTCCAATTTGTTCTTTTCAACCGAGCGTTACGACCTGTCTGCGGTAGGACGCATGAAATTTAAT
Organism: Pseudomonadota bacterium; assembly: GCA_022566775.1. Lineage (GTDB taxonomy): Bacteria > Pseudomonadota > Gammaproteobacteria > Pseudomonadales > Pseudohongiellaceae > UBA9145. The sequence goes on from JADFIJ010000001.1 coordinate 35,135, forward strand.
CGCCGCCTGGGCCGACCCGAAACCGAAGGTGCCATGGTTTTGAGCAAGGAAGACATCGTCGATGTCTTGAAGACGCTGGTTGATATTCGCAATGGTTTCGGATCAGTCGATGATATCGATCACCTGGGTAACCGTCGTATTCGGTCTGTCGGCGAGATGGCAGAGAACCAGTTCCGGGTCGGTCTGGTAAGGGTAGAGCGGGCTGTTAAGGAACGTCTTAGCATGGCGGATTCTGAAGGCCTGATGCCTCAGGACATGATCAATGCGAAACCGGTAGCGGCAGCAATCAAGGAGTTCTTTGGTTCCAGCCAGTTATCCCAGTTTATGGATCAGAACAACCCCCTGTCTGAGGTTACTCACAAGCGACGTGTTTCTGCACTCGGACCGGGTGGTCTGACCAGAGAGCGGGCTGGATTTGAAGTCCGTGACGTACATCCGACTCATTACGGCCGACTCTGCCCGATTGAAACCCCGGAAGGTCCGAATATTGGCTTGATTAATTCACTGGCTACATACGCCAGGACCAATAATTACGGCTTCCTCGAAAGTCCCTATCGCAAAGTGATCAAGAACAAGGTAACTGATGAAATCGATTATCTCTCGGCCATCGATGAGAGTGACTTTGTCATTGCCCAGGCCAGTGCGCCGCTGGATAAGAAGGGCGGCTTTGTAGATAGCCTGGTGATTGCGCGTTACAAGGGTGAGACCACACTCAAGCCTCGGGAAGAAGTTGATTACATGGATGTGGCGCCACAGCAGATGGTATCTGTGGCAGCCGCCCTGATTCCATTTTTGGAGCACGATGATGCCAACCGCGCCCTGATGGGTTCAAATATGCAACGTCAGGCTGTGCCGACACTAAAGACTGAGAAGCCCTTGGTAGGTACCGGTATGGAGCGCAATGTAGCCAGGGACTCCGGGGTTTGTGTCGTCGCCTTCCGTGGCGGCGTCATCGAGAGTGTTGATGCGGCGAGAATCATCGTCCGTGTCTTCGATGAAGAAACCGACGCCGGAGACGCCGGAGTGGATATCTACAACCTCACCAAGTACACCCGTTCTAACCAGAATACCTGCATCAGCCAGCGACCGCTGGTGAAAGAGGGAGACACCATCAGTCGGGGCGATATTCTCGCCGATGGTCCTTCCATCGATATGGGCGAGTTGGCACTCGGTCAGAATATGCGCATCGCGTTTATGCCCTGGAACGGATACAACTTCGAGGATTCGATTCTGATTTCCGAGCGAGTGGTGAAAGAGGATCGCTTCACTACGATTCACATCCAGGAACTTACCTGCGTGGCCAGAGACACAAAACTTGGCTCAGAGGAGATCACCGCAGACATTCCCAATGTTGGCGAGGGTGCTCTCAGTAAGCTGGATGAGTCAGGCATTGTCTATATCGGTGCAGAGGTTGGCGCCGGTGATATTTTGGTCGGCAAGGTAACTCCGAAAGGAGAAACCCAGTTGACTCCGGAAGAAAAGCTGCTGCGAGCTATTTTTGGTGAGAAGGCGTCTGATGTTAAAGACACGTCGCTGCGAGTTCCAACCAGCGTCACCGGTACTATCATCGACGTGCAGGTATTCACCCGCGATGGCCTGGAGAAAGACCAGCGCGCAATGGAGATCGAGAAGACTCAATTGGCGAAGGTACGCAAAGACATCGACGATGAATATCGAATTGTTGAAGGTGCAACCTTTGAGCGTTTGCAGCAAGCGCTGCTAGGTAAAGTTGTCGCCGGTGGACCGAAGCTGAAGAAGGGTCAAAAAATCACGGTGGACTATCTGGCCAAACTGCCGAAAGACGACTGGTTTAAGTTGCGCATGGCCAAGGATGGACTAAACAAGCAATTGGAAAGAGCCGAAGAGCAGCTTAGGGAAAGACAGATTGATCTGGACGAGCGCTTCGAAGACAAACGCAGGAAGCTCACCCAGGGCGACGACCTTGCCCCTGGGGTTCTAAAGATTGTTAAGGTTTATCTGGCGATCAAGCGCCGTATCCAGCCGGGTGACAAGATGGCGGGTCGTCATGGTAACAAGGGTGTTATCTCGGTCATCATGCCGGTCGAAGATATGCCTTATGACGAGAAGGGCGAACCCATAGATATCGTGTTGAATCCGCTGGGTGTGCCATCACGTATGAATGTCGGTCAGGTTCTGGAGGTGCATCTGGGCGCGGCCGCCAAGGGTCTCGGCGATCGCATCGGCGAGCTCATCGATGCGAACAAGAAAGTTACGGAACTGAGAAGGCTGCTCAACGAGGTTTACAATAAAATTGGTGAGCAGCGCGAAGATATCAAGGGCCTCAGCGACGCAGAAATTGTCGAGTTGGCAGATAATCTTAGGGACGGCGTACCCATGGCTACGCCGGTCTTTGATGGTGCCGCCGAATCCGAAATAAAAGACATGCTGGAACTGGCGGGCTTGGACGAAAGCGGTCAGATCACACTTTACGACGGTAGAACCGGTGAGGAATTTGATCGCCAGGTGACGGTGGGCATTATGTATATGCTGAAGTTGAATCACCTGGTTGATGACAAGATGCATGCGAGATCGACTGGCTCTTACAGCCTGGTTACGCAACAGCCCCTCGGCGGTAAGGCGCAGTTCGGCGGCCAACGCTTCGGAGAGATGGAAGTCTGGGCGCTGGAAGCCTACGGTGCTGCCTATACGCTGCAGGAAATGCTAACCGTCAAGTCGGATGATGTGGCTGGACGCACCAAGATGTATAAAAACATCGTCGATGGTGACCATCGAATGGAACCGGGAATGCCGGAATCATTTAACGTGCTAGTGAAGGAAATCAGGTCGCTCGCGATCGATATGGAACTGGATGTAAGTACCAAGTAGTTCAATTCGCACTGGCTACGAAGAATTAGTGATTATTAAAGCCGTGCCGCGTAACAACGGCAGGTGGAGGATACAGAATGAAAGACCTGTTAGGGTTGCTAAAATCTCAATCACCTTCCGATGAGTTTGATTCCATTCGCATAGGATTGGCCTCGCCGGAGATGATCAGAGCCTGGTCATTTGGTGAGGTGAAGAAACCGGAAACAATTAACTACCGTACGTTCAAGCCAGAGCGTGATGGATTGTTCTGCGCCAAGATCTTTGGCCCGGTTAAGGATTACGAATGTCTTTGCGGTAAATATAAACGCCTGAAGCATCGCGGTGTAATTTGCGAAAAGTGTGGCGTCGAAGTCGCTCTTTCGAAAGTTCGTCGCGACCGCATGGGGCATATTGAACTGGCCAGCCCGGTCGCCCACATCTGGTTCCTTAAATCCCTGCCTTCCCGCATCGGTTTGTTGCTTGATATGACGCTGCGTGACATCGAACGGATTCTCTATTTCGAGTCCTTCGTTGTCACCGATCCGGGTATGACCACGCTGGAAAAGGGTCAGTTGCTTAACGATGAGCAGTATTATGAAGCGATGGAAGAATTCAGCGATGAATTCGAGGCCAAAATGGGTGCGGAAGCAGTTCAGGCCTTGATGAAAGATATGGACGTCGAAGCCGAAGTGGTGCATCTGCGTGAAGAGATTCCTGCTACTAATTCTGAAACCAAGCTGAAGAAGCTTTCCAAGCGCCTGAAGCTGCTGGAAGCGTTCCTGAAATCCGGCAACAAGCCGCAGTGGATGGTGATGACCGTGTTGCCAGTGCTGCCCCCCGATTTGCGCCCCCTGGTTCCTCTCGATGGTGGCCGTTTTGCCACCTCGGATCTGAACGATCTGTATCGGCGGGTAATTAACAGAAACAATCGTCTGAAGCGTCTTCTCGATCTTAACGCGCCGGACATTATTGTTCGAAATGAGAAGCGAATGTTGCAGGAAGCCGTCGACGCCCTGCTTGACAACGGCCGTCGTGGTCGTGCCATAACTGGGTCCAACAAACGACCTCTGAAGTCTCTTGCCGATATGATCAAAGGCAAGCAGGGTCGATTCCGTCAGAACCTGCTCGGCAAACGCGTAGACTATTCTGGTCGATCGGTCATCGTGGTGGGCCCAACTTTGAAACTGCACCAATGCGGTCTGCCCAAGAAGATGGCCTTGGAATTATTCAAGCCTTTCATCTTTGGCAAGCTGGAACGCCGTGGTCTTGCTACGACGATTAAGGCTGCCAAGAAAATGGTGGAGCGAGAAACCGCAGAGGTGTGGGATATCCTCGCCGACGTAATTCGCGAACATCCGGTGCTGCTGAACCGTGCGCCTACACTGCACAGACTGGGTATTCAGGCTTTCGAGCCAGTCCTGATTGAAGGCAAGGCTATTCAATTGCACCCCCTGGTGTGTGCGGCCTATAACGCCGACTTCGACGGCGATCAGATGGCGGTTCACATACCTCTGACGCTGGAGGCGCAATTGGAAGCTCGTACCCTGATGATGTCTACCAACAATATACTGGCACCGGCCAATGGTGAGCCCATCATCGTGCCATCCCAGGACGTCGTGCTTGGTCTCTATTACATGACCCGTTCACGAGTGAACGCGAAGGGCGAAGACATGGTGTTTGCGGACCCGAAGGAAGTGCAACGTGCCTATGAAACCGGCCATGCCCATTTACAGGCCCGTATCAAGGTTCGTATCACTGACATATACATTAATGATGATGATGAGAAAGTCACCGAGACCGCAATTCTCGATACTACAGTGGGTCGCGTGTTGTTATTCGATATTGTGCCAGAGGGTTTATCATTCTCGATGGTAAATCAGAAGATGACCAAGAAGGCCATCTCACAAATCCTTAATGCCTGTTACCGTAAAGTTGGTCTGAAGGAAACTGTAATTTTTGCAGATCAACTCATGTACACAGGCTATAAATACTCCACTCGCTCCGGTTCATCCATCGGTGTGAATGACTTCGTTATTCCGGATGATAAGGCATCGATTATCGATAAGGCCAACGCTGAAGTTGAAGAAATCGAAACCCAGTTTGCTTCGGGTCTGGTCACCCAGGGAGAGAAGTACAACAAGGTTATCGATATCTGGTCTAGAGCCAATGATGTCGTCGCCAAATCCATGATGGAAGGCCTGTCCACCGAACCTGTGATTAACAAGGAAGGCAAGGAAGAGCAGCAGGAATCATTTAATTCAGTTTACATGTATGCGGATTCGGGTGCCAGAGGCTCCCCCGCCCAGATCAGGCAGCTGGCAGGTATGCGTGGCCTGATGGCTCGCCCCGATGGCTCGATCATCGAGACCCCGATCACGGCGAACTTCCGCGAAGGACTGAGTGTGTCGCAGTACTTCACTTCCACCCACGGTGCTCGAAAGGGACTGGCGGATACCGCCCTGAAGACGGCTAACTCCGGTTATCTCACCAGACGCCTGGTGGATATTGCACAGGATCTGGTCATAACTGAAGTCGATTGTGAGACTAGAAACGGCTTGACCATGACCCCGATTATCGAAGGCGGCGACATCATTGCGCCCTTGGGTGAACGCGTTCTGGGCAGGGTGTTGGCTGCCGATGCGGTAGACGAATCTTCTGGTGAAGTTATCATCGAGGCTGGCACCGTGATCAACGAACGCATGGTGGACAAACTCGAAACCTGTGGCGTCGACGAGGTCTACGTGCGTTCGCCAATCACATGTGAAACACGATTCGGTATTTGTAGCCACTGTTATGGTCGTGACTTGGCCCGCGGCCATGTTGTCAACGTCGGTGAGGCGGTGGGTGTAATTGCCGCCCAGTCTATCGGTGAGCCCGGCACCCAGTTAACCATGCGTACTTTCCATATTGGCGGGGCGGCATCCAGAGCTACCGCGGCCGACAGCGTGCAGGTCAAGAACACCGGTACCATCCACCTCAGCAACATGAAAACCGTAGAGAACATCAAGGGTGAGCTGGTGGTAGTTTCCCGATCCGGGGTATTGATTGTGAACGATACCAATGGCCGCGAGCGTGAGCGTTATAAGTTGCCATACGGGGCACTGATTACCGTGGGCAAGAAAGTCCAAGTGGAAGCGGGACAGGTGGTTGCAACCTGGGATCCCCACACCCACCCAATCGTGTCGGAGGTGGCAGGCAAGATTGCCTTCGCCGCTATGGAAGAGGGCATAACGGTCCGCGAGCAAACCGACGAGATTACCGGACTCTCCAGCATATCGATTATCGACCCGGCGGAACGTGCCGCATCGGCGAAGGAATTACGTCCGGCGGTAACGGTAGTTGACAAGAAGGGCAAGGAAGTTTGTCTACCGGGTACCACAGTCCCAGCACATTACTTCTTGCCAGCCAATGCCATCATCAGCCTCAAAGACGGCACCGCCATGAATATTGGTGATGTAATCGCAAGGATTCCCCAGGAAGGGTCGAAGACTCGTGACATCACCGGGGGTCTGCCGAGGGTTGCGGACCTGTTCGAAGCGCGCAAGCCCAAAGAACCGGCCATTCTTGCTGAGATATCCGGCACCGTGAGTTTTGGCAAGGAAACCAAGGGGAAACGCCGCCTGGTGATTACTCCGATAGACGGCGTAAACCCCATAGATGGATCGGATCACTATGAAGTCCTGATTCCAAAATGGCGCATAATGACCGTGTTCGAAGGTGAACATATAGAAAAGGGGGAGGTGGTTTCGGAAGGCCCCCCCACGCCTCACGATATCCTGCGGCTGAAAGGGGTTGAGCCTCTCGCCCAGTACATCGTCAATGAAGTTCAGGATGTGTATCGATTGCAGGGTGTGCGAATCAATGACAAGCACATCGAAGTTATTGTGCGCCAGATGTTGCGGAAGGTGGAAATCACCAAGCCTGGCGATTCTAAGCTGATCAAGGGGGAGCAGGTTACTTATACCCATATCCTGGAAGTGAATGACGATTTGCGTAAGGAAGACAAGCTCGAAGCGGGATTCGAACGCATGCTGCTGGGCATTACCAAGGCATCACTGGCTACCGAATCCTTTATCTCTGCGGCATCGTTCCAGGAGACCACCCGTGTGCTTACCGAAGCTGCGGTCACTGGTAAACGCGATTTCCTCCGTGGCTTGAAGGAAAACGTGGTGGTGGGAAGGCTGATTCCGGCCGGCACCGGTCTGGCATACCACGAAGCCCGCAGGAAGGCTAACCTCGACAGACTGGCCGAACGCGAGACGGTTAGCGCCAGCGACGTCGAGGCAGCCCTGAGCGAGGCGTTGAAATCGGAAGAGGCCGTAAGCTGACCTTGACTACGGGATGCGGGATCATTAAACTCTCGCATCCTTTTTAGTGATCACGTTATATGGCTCTCGAAAAGGCCGAACGTCGACACAGCTAATAGGATTAGATGGAGTACAAATGACAACAATTAACCAGCTGGTACGCAAGCCCAGACGCCGCAAGGTAGTTAAGAGCGGCGTGCCTGCTCTGCAAGGCTCACCACAGAAGCGGGGCGTGTGTACGCGGGTTTATACAACCACACCCAAGAAGCCTAACTCGGCGCTGAGAAAGGTATGTCGTGTGCGTCTGGTTAACGGCTTCGAAGTGACTTCATACATCGGTGGTGAAGGCCACAATCTGCAGGAACACTCCGTGGTTCTGATCAGAGGCGGTCGGGTAAAAGACTTGCCCGGCGTACGCTATCACACGGTTCGTGGAACCCTGGATACATCCGGGGTAGCGGATCGACGCCAGGGCCGTTCCAAGTACGGTACCAAGCGCCCCAAGTAAGCGGCTTCCTGCGGTAATGATTGCACCCTTACCAGGGCAGGTTACGCAGAGAGTTTGAATAATTAGTCAGAGGCTCCTTAAGCCCATATGATTTAGAGTCATGGCAGTAAATTTTGCTGCCACCACAAGCGTAAGGACGCGCGGCTCATCGAGACTCTTTTAAAAACCGATGAGAGAGAGTAAGGCCAGGTACTTGACGTTCATTTTTAATAAAAATGCGCTTGCAGGGAGTCCTGGATTAACCTGAATAAACAAGAGGTCTCAAATGCCTAGAAGAAGAGTAGTGGCAAAACGTGAAGTGCTGCCAGATCCAAAATTCGGAAGTAAAATCCTCGCAAAGTTCATGAACCACGTGATGGTCGATGGCAAGAAATCTGTTGCCGAGAAGATCGTTTACGGAGCCCTTGCTGTCGTCTCCGAGAAATCCGGTGCCGATCCTGTGGAGGTCTTTGAAAAGGCCCTGGAAAGCATCGCACCCATGGTTGAGGTTAAATCCCGCCGTGTTGGAGGCGCCACCTACCAGGTGCCGGTGGAAGTGCGAGTCGAGCGTCGCACTGCACTCGCCATGCGCTGGCTGGTAGAACATTCACGCAAGCGCGGCGAGAAATCCATGGCGCTGCGATTAGCCGGCGAAATAAGCGATGCTGCTGAAGGCAGAGGAAGTGCCGTGAAGAAGCGCGAGGACGTGCATCGCATGGCGGAAGCCAATCGGGCATTCTCCCACTATCGTTTTTAAGTAAGGCGTTTTTAACCAAAGCGTTTCCGAGTGAAGCGTTAATACTAGATTACATTTTGAGGGCATAGCTGTGGCCAGAAAACACCCATTAGATCACTATCGCAATATAGGAATTGTAGCCCACGTCGATGCGGGCAAGACAACGACTACGGAGCGCATACTGTTTTATACTGGCATTTCACACAAGATTGGTGAAGTCCATGATGGTGCCGCGACCATGGACTGGATGGAGCAGGAGCAGGAACGTGGCATTACCATTACCTCGGCTGCGACTACTTGTTTCTGGAATGGCATGGACAAGCAGTACGAGGAGCATCGAATCAACATTATTGATACGCCGGGACACGTGGACTTTACTATTGAGGTCGAACGTTCATTGCGTGTTCTCGATGGTGCGGTAGTGGTCTTATGTGGCACTTCAGGGGTGCAGCCGCAGACAGAAACTGTGTGGCGTCAGGCAAATCGCTACGAAGTGCCGCGCATAGTTTTCGTTAACAAGATGGATCGTGCTGGTGCAGATTTTCTGATGGTGGTTGAGCAGATGAAAGATCGCCTGGGCGCCAATCCCATACCAATCCAATTGCCAATCGGTGCGGAAGAGAACTTCAAGGGCGTGATCGACCTGGTGAAGATGAAAGCTATCCGCTGGAGTGAAGATGACCTGGGCGCAACATTCAGCTATGAGGATGTCCCTGAAGATATGCTGGCTATAGTCGAGGAGTGGCGAGAAAATTTGGTGGAAGCTGCGGCTGAAGCCAATGATGATTTAACGGAAAAATACCTGGAAACTGGAGGACTCACCGAAGCTGAGATCATGCAAGGCATTCGTGAGCGGACATTGGCAAGCGAAATCGTACCGACTCTGTGTGGATCGGCATTCAAAAACAAGGGTGTTCAGGCCTTGCTCGACGCCGTAATCGACTACATGCCGTCGCCAACAGAGGTCAAGGCGATTGAAGGCGTACTGGAAGATGGTACGCCGACCACCTGCATAGCCGATGATGATGAGCCCTTTGCAGCACTGGCATTTAAAATTGCCACCGATCCCTTCGTCGGCACGCTCACGTTTTTCCGCGTCTACTCAGGCACACTGAATTCCGGTGATTCGGTTTATAACCCGATCAAATTCAAGAAAGAGCGAGTGGGTCGAATGGTGCAGATGCACGCCAACTCAAGAGAAGAAATTAAGCAAGTGCTGGCGGGAGATATCGCTGCTGCGATTGGTCTGAAAGATGTCACTACGGGTGAAACACTGTGCGCGCTCGATCATATTGTCACGCTGGAGAAGATGGATTTTCCAGAGCCGGTAATATCCGTAGCGGTTGAGCCGAAGAGTAAAGCGGATCAGGAAAAGATGGGTGTCGCCCTGGGCAAGCTGGCGCAGGAAGATCCTTCCTTCCGGGTTGAAACCGACGAAGAATCCGGGCAAACAATTATTTCTGGCATGGGCGAGTTACATCTTGATGTCCTGGTGGACAGAATGCGCAGAGAGTTTTCGGTAGAAGCCAATATAGGCAAACCCCAGGTAGCCTATCGGGAAACCATCAGGAAGACTGTGGAAATTGAAGGCAAACACATCAAGCAATCTGGTGGTCGTGGTCAATATGGTCATGTCTGGCTCCGACTCGAGCCGCTGGATCCGGATTCAGAATACGAATTTGTGAACGCGATTGTCGGCGGCACAATCCCCAAGGAATATATTCCAGCGGTAGACAAAGGTATACAGGAGCAGATGAAGAATGGTTGTCTGGCTGGCTACCCGTTACTGGCGATGAAGGTAACTCTCTACGACGGTTCTTTTCACGATGTCGACTCCAGCGAAATGGCTTTCAAAATTGCCGGATCCATGGCGCTGAAGAAGGGAGCTCTGCAGGCAGATGCCGCCCTGCTTGAACCCATGTTTAAAGTTGAGGTGGTGACTCCCGAAGATTACATGGGAGACGTGATGGGTGATTTAAACCGGCGTCGAGGTCTGGTTCAGGGCATGGAAGACAGCAGTATGGGAAAGGTGATCAGTGCCGAGGTGCCCCTGGCAGAAATGTTTGGCTATGCAACAGATCTACGGTCGGCAACCCAGGGCAGGGCAACTTTTACCATGGAGTTCGACAAGTATGCGATTGTGCCTAATAACATTGCGGAAGGCATTATTAACAAAAGCTAAGCGCGCTTTTTAGATTTGAGTGAGGTGGTATTGTGGCGAAGGAAAAATTTGAGAGGAATAAGACCCACGTAAACGTGGGTACGATTGGTCACGTTGACCATGGCAAGACGACGTTGACGGCTGCGTTGACGCGGGTGTGTGCGGCAGCCTATGGCGGCGAAGTTAAGGATTTCGACCAGATAGATAATGCGCCGGAAGAAAGAGAGCGCGGCATCACCATTGCGACGTCCCATGTCGAGTATGATTCCAGTGTTCGTCACTACGCCCACGTCGACTGTCCGGGCCACGCGGACTATGTGAAGAACATGATCACCGGTGCGGCGCAGATGGACGGTGCGATCCTGGTGGTGTCGGCGGCGGACGGACCCATGCCCCAGACCCGGGAGCACATTCTGCTTGCCCGCCAGGTTGGCGTTCCCTACATCATCGTGTACATGAACAAGGCGGACATGGTTGACGATGACGAACTGCTGGAACTGGTGGAGATGGAAATCCGGGAGTTACTGGATATTTACGAATTTCCCGGCGACGACACCCCGATCATCATCGGCTCTGCACTGAAGGCGCTGGAAGGCGATGAATCCGAGATTGGCATTCCCTCGGTCCAGAAGCTGGTGGAAGCGCTGGACACCTATATTCCCGATCCGAAGCGAGACATCGAGAAGCCATTCCTGATGCCGATCGAAGACGTGTTTTCCATCTCCGGACGCGGCACTGTGGTGACGGGTCGTATCGAGCGGGGCATAGTCAAGGTGGGTGAAGAGATAGAGATCATTGGCATCAAGGATACCGAGAAGACGACCTGTACGGGCGTCGAGATGTTCCGCAAGTTGCTGGACGAGGGTCGGGCGGGAGAGAACGTCGGCGTTCTGTTGCGTGGTACCAAGCGTGAGGAGGTTGAACGTGGGCAGGTGCTGGCGAAGCCGGGATCGATCAAGCCCCACACGAAGTTTGAGGCGGAAGTGTATATCCTGGGCAAGGATGAAGGTGGTCGTCATACCCCGTTTTTCAAGGGCTACCGGCCGCAGTTTTACTTTCGGACTACGGATGTGACGGGATCCTGCGAATTGCCTGAGGGTGTTGAGATGGTGATGCCGGGAGACAACGTGAAGATGGAAGTGAGCCTGATTGCACCGATCGCGATGGATGAGGGCCTGCGTTTTGCGATACGCGAGGGTGGCCGTACCGTAGGTGCGGGCGTCGTCGCTAAAATCATCGAATAGGCTAGCGAATAGTTTATCAGGGACCAGCATGCTGCAAGCTATGCTGGTCTTTTTTTCAGTCGATTTGCAACTTCGCATCGCTGCACCGGAACCGCCAGAGTCAGGATTTGGGGGGGCATTTGGCAACCGGCGGAAAGTCGCGGAAAAAGGGGCTTTCAGGCCGTATTTGCTTGACAGATTAGGGCCAAAACCTTAAGATTCGCATCCTTTTTGGCGTTTGAAAACTGGACGTCAAAAATATTGGAAGTAACTGGTTAATTTTAAAGAGTTTTTTGGAGTTTTAAGTAGATGCAAAGTCAGCGTATCAGAATCCGGCTCAAAGCCTTCGATCATCGACTGATTGATCAATCTACCCAGGAAATCGTTGATACTGCCAGGCGCACCGGAGCCCAGGTGAAGGGACCTATTCCGCTGCCAACGAATAAGGAAAGATTTACGATATTGATCTCTCCACACGTCAACAAAGACGCGAGAGACCAGTACGAGATTCGCACCCACAAGCGCTTGCTGGACATTGTCGAACCGACCGAGAAGACGGTCGATGCGCTGATGAAGCTGGATTTGGCAGCAGGCGTGGAAGTACAAATTAGTCTTGGTTAAGAAGTAGATTTGATACCAGGCAAAGGAGCATTCAGTCCTCTTTGCCCTTTTTTTACGAAAAGTTTTGGCGCACTGATATTCATTGTTACCCGACAGCGGTAACACATAGTGTAACGCGTCAGCGGCCATAGCGGGTTTTAGCCCCCTGCACGATGAGGTTTTTACAATGTCGATTGGATTAGTCGGTCGGAAAAGCGGCATGACCCGCATTTTCACTGAGGAAGGCGTGTCCATCCCTGTTTCAGTGGTGGAAGTGCAGCCCAACCGGGTTACCCAGGTTAAAACTCCAGAAACGGATGGCTATAGCGCCATTCAAGTCACTATGGGTAGCCGCCGTGCGTCTCGTGTGACCAAGTCAATGGCCGGTCATTTCGCCAAGGCCGAGACTGAAGCCGGCATCGGTCTGTGGGAGTTTCGCACCGAAGGGGTCGATACCGCCGAGATTACACTGGGTTCCGAGCTTAAGGTAGACCTTTTCAAAGAGGGTCAAATAGTGGATGTCACCGGCACTTCGAAAGGTAAGGGCTTTCAGGGCGTCGTCAAGCGTCACAATTTCCAGATGCAGGATGCCACTCATGGCAACTCGCTCTCCCATCGTGCACCCGGCTCGATTGGCCAGTGCCAGACCCCGGGTAAAGTCTGGAAGGGTAAGAAAATGGCTGGCCAGATGGGCAATGTCAGAAAGACTATCCAGAACTTGGAAGTAATCAGAGTCGATACAGAAAACAATCTTCTACTCATTAAGGGTGCAATACCTGGAGCACCCGGTTCAAACGTCATAGTCCGTCCTGCAATAAAGGTCAAGGGGTAAGCGATGGAACTAAGTCTTGCGATGCCCGGCAAGAAAACGGGCAAGGAAAAAATCTCACTTTCGGATGAGTCTTTCGGTAAAGCTTACAACGAGCCTCTGGTACACCAGAGCGTTGTTACCTACATGGCTGGCGCCAGGCAGGGCTCCGTAAAGCAGAAAACACGCTCTGAAGTTCGCGGTGGTGGGCGTAAGCCATGGCGTCAAAAGGGTTCAGGTCGCGCTCGCGCAGGTACTACCAGCAGCCCTATCTGGCGCAGTGGTGGTGTAACTTTTGCTGCCAGACCTAGGGATCACAGCAAGAAACTCAATAAGAAAATGTATCGTGGCGCCATGCAATGCATTCTGTCTGAGCTGATTCGCCAGGATAGACTGCTGGTAGTCAATGAATTTGCTGTCGAGACTAACAAGACCAAGGCACTGGTTGCCAAATTGAAGGAATACGAGTTGGACAACGTTCTCATCGTTTCCGAGCAAGTTGAAAAAAACCTCTATCTCGCAGCAAGGAATCTCCATAAGGTCGATGTGCTTGATGTCGCCGGTATCGATCCCGTTAGCCTGATCGGTTTTGAGAAAGTATTGATGACGGTTTCTGCACTTAAAAAGGTAGAGGAGATGTTGTCATGAACGTAGAGCGACTCTACACAGTAATTCTCGGGCCACACGTGTCTGAAAAAACCACTCTCCTCGGTGAAGCCAATAATCAATACGCTTTTAAGGTTGCTATCGACGCGCGCAAGCCAGAAATTAAGGAAGCGGTGGAGACACTTTTTAATGTAGTGGTCGCGGATTTACAGGTGCTTAACGTGAAAGGGAAGACCAAGCGTAACGCGAAGGGAAAAATCAAGCGACGCTCTAATTGGAAAAAAGCCTACGTCAAGCTGGAAGCAGGTCACGAAATTGACTTTGCTGATATGGGGTAAGGGGTAAATCATGCCAGTAGTTAAATGTAAACCTACTTCTCCGGGACGCCGCTTTGTGGTCAAGATCGTGCACCCGGATTTGCACAAGGGCAAGCCCTACGCGCCGCTCACTGCTCCCAAACCAAAGACCGGTGGTAGAAATAACAGAGGCCGTATTACTACGCGTCACATCGGCGGCGGCCACAAGCAGAGATATCGAATTATTGATTTCAAGCGCCGCAAAGACGGTATCGAAGCCAGGGTAGAACGACTGGAATACGATCCAAACCGGTCGGCAAATATTGCCCTGTTGTTGTATGCCGACGGTGAGCGCAAGTACATTATCGCGCCTGCCAAAGTCGCCGCCGGTGATGTCGTGATGTCCGGAGATGAGGCGGCCATCAAGGTAGGTAACTGCTTGCCTCTACGCAATATCCCATTGGGCAGCACAGTTCACTGTGTGGAAATGAAGCCAGGCAAGGGCGCTCAGATCGCTCGAAGTGCAGGCACCTCATTGCAACTGGTTGCCAGAGAGGGCAACTACGCTACATTGCGACTTCGTTCCGGTGAAATGCGCAAGGTGTTATCCGAATGCCGGGCCACGCTTGGCGAGGTCTCCAATTCGGAACACAATTTGAGATCGCTGGGAAAAGCCGGAGCGAAAAGGTGGAGAGGTGTCCGCCCAACCGTTCGCGGTGTTGCGATGAATCCTGTCGACCATCCACATGGCGGCGGTGAAGGTAGAACATCTGGTGGTCGTCACCCGGTATCACCCTGGGGGACACCAACCAAGGGCTATAAAACCAGATCCAATAAGCGAACAGATAGCATGATTGTTCGTCGTAGAAAATCAAGCCGTTAAGGCGAGTGATAGAGGAAACGAAGCGTGCCACGTTCACTAAAAAAAGGACCATTCATCGATCTTCACCTGATGAAGAAAGTGCAGACTGCCGTTGAGAAAAACGACAAGCGGCCAATCAAGACCTGGTCCAGACGATCGATGGTTTCTCCGGAAATGATTGGTCTCACTATTGCGATTCACAATGGCCGCAAACATGTGCCGGTTTTCATAAACGAAAACATGGTTGGCCACAAGCTGGGTGAGTTTGCGGGAACACGAACCTATCGCGGTCACACTGCGGATAAAAAGGCGCGCTAGGGGGCTGAAATGGAAGTTGTAGCAAGATTAAAGGGCGTTCGCCTGTCGGCACAGAAAGCGAGACTGGTCGCCGACCAGGTGCGTGGCAAGGATGTCGAGGAAGCGCTGGAGCTGCTGACTTACAGTCCCAAAAAGGGTGCGGTAATCATCAAGAAGTTATTGAATTCTGCGATCGCAAATGCAGAACACAATGAAGGCGCTGATGTAGATGAATTGAAAATATCAACGATTTGTGTTGATGAAGGTACGACCATGAAACGCATAAAGCCCAGGGCGAAGGGTCGCGCTGATCGCATTCTCAAGCGCTCATGTCACATAACAATTACGGTCGCTGATAGCTAGGAGCATCGGATGGGTCAGAAAGTACATCCAACTGGAATTCGACTTGGCATTATCAAGAAGCATACCTCTGTCTGGTACGCAGAAGGCAGGGATTATGCGCAGTACTTGTTGGTGGATCTTCAGGTTCGGGAATTCATTAAGAAAAAATTGGCGAATGCTTCTGTCTCCAGGATTGAAATTGAGCGATCGGCACAGACTGCGAAGCTCACGATATTTACAGCACGACCGGGAATTGTGATAGGAAAGAAGGGCGAGGATGTAGAGTCCCTGCGCAGGATCCTCACTGAAAAGATGGGCATTCCGGTGCAGATCAACATCGAGGAAATTCGTAAGCCTGACCTGGATGCGCTGCTGGTTGCAGATAGTGTGGCTTCGCAACTTGAGCGCCGGGTTATGTTTCGCCGAGCCATGAAACGGGCTGTCCAGAACGCTATGCGGCAGGGTGCGGAAGGTATCAAGGTGCAGGTGGGTGGTCGCCTGGGTGGTGCGGAGATTGCCCGCTCCGAGTGGTATCGGGAGGGTCGAGTACCCTTGCACACGCTGCGAGCGGATATCGACTATGGAACCGCCGAAGCCCACACGACCTACGGCATTATTGGTGTGAAGGTTTGGATATTCAAGGGCGAAATCATGAATTTGGATGAGGCTATCGTGCCTTCACGGGCAAAAGCTAAGCAGGGGTAAAACGACGTGTTGCAACCGAAGCGTACAAAATTTCGCAAGATGATGAAGGGCCGAAATCGGGGCTTGTCTCATCGTGGCAGTAAAGTAGATTTTGGTGAATTCGGTTTGAAGGCGATATCACGGGGTCGCCTGACTGCGAGGCAGATTGAAGCGGCGCGTCGTGCTATGACCAGACACGTGAAGCGTGGTGGAAAAATTTGGATCAGAGTATTTCCGGACAAACCAATCACGCAGAAACCTCTGGAAGTCAGGCAAGGTAAGGGTAAGGGTAACGTCGAGTATTGGGTAGCCCAGATTCAACCAGGCAGAATAATGTTTGAAATTGAAGGTGTCGATGAGGTGCTGGCGCGGGAAGCATTCAGCCTGGCCTCTGCCAAATTACCTTTCGAGACGGCCTTCGTGAAGCGGACGGTAATGTAATGAGAGCCAGTGAATTGAGAGAGAAGACTGTGGCAGAGCTGCAGACTGAGTTACAAGAACTGTTTAAAAACCAGTTTAACTACCGCATGCAGATGAGCACGGGGAAAATGGCGCAGTTTCATCTCATTGGTGAAGTGAAGCGAGATATTGCCCGCGTCAAAACGATTATTACTGAAAAAGAGAAAAGTGGATCTTAAATATGTCAGCTAGTGAAGCGTCGGTCAGTGAAAACCAAGAGAGTAGAGCTCGAACTGTTACTGGTAAAGTAGTCAGCAACAAGATGGACAAGTCCATCATTGTGCTAATTGAACGACGAGTGAAACATCCGGTATATGGCAAGATTGTAAAGAAATCTACCAAGATTCATGCACACGATGCGAACAATGAATGCCTACCCGGTGATGAAGTCACCATAAAGGAAGTACGACCCATTTCGAAAACCAAGTCCTGGTCACTGGTTTCGATTGATGGAAGGGCAACCCAGGTTTAAGCAGTAAATCGGAGTTAAAGAATCTGTATTCCTGATAAGAATGCATGATGGAGTGAATCGATGATTCAAGTGCAGTCATACTTAGATGTCGCAGATAATAGCGGCGCCAGACGCGTAATGTGTATAAAGGTGTTAGGGGGTTCCCGTCGTCGTTATGCCCGTATCGGTGACGTTATTAAAGTCACCGTTAAAGAGGCGATTCCGCGAGGCAAGGTAAAAAAGGGCCAGGTATTGACCGCGTTGGTAGTACGCACCAAGAAAGGTGTCAGACGCAGTGATGGTTCCGTAATTCGTTTCGATGACAACGCGGCGATTTTGCTAAACAACCAGGATGCCCCTATCGGCACTCGAGTGTTTGGCCCGGTTACACGAGAGTTGCGTACCGAAAAATTCATGCGAATTATCTCATTGGCGCTTGAAGTACTTTAGGGCGGTCAGGATACACAGCGAGAGGCGAAAATGCAGAAATTGAAACACGAAGATGAAGTGATAGTGATCGCAGGCAAAGATAAAGGAAAACGCGGAACTATATCTCGTCTCGTTGGCAGCAACAGAGTCATCATTGCCGGTGTAAATATGGTAAAGCGCCACACCAAGCCGAACCCGAATCTGGGGCAGCCAGGGGGCATCGTAGAGAAAGAGGCGGCCTTACATATTTCCAATATCGCAATTTTTAACCCTCAAACCAACGCTGCGGATCGAGTTGGGATTCAGCTAAGCGATGATGGTGCCAAGAAGCGCGTCTTCAAATCAGACGGTCAAGATATAGATTAATTAAATCAGGTTGCCACTCATGGCTCAGTTAAGAGAATTTTACAAGAAAGAAGTAATACCGTCATTAACCAAGCAATTTGCCTATGACAATCCTATGCGTGTGCCCAAGGTCACCAAGGTTGTTCTTAACATGGGTCTTGGTGAAGCGGTAGCGGACAAAAAGGTACTGGAGAAAGCCACCAGTGACTTGACCATGATTGCCGGTCAGAAAGTCGTCGTTACCAAGGCAAGAAAATCCATAGCAGGATTCAAGATCAGGGAAGGCTGGCCAGTTGGCTGTAAGGTGACTCTGCGTGGCGAGCGTATGTACGAATTTTTGGAGAGGCTGGTTAGCATCGCCATCCCCCGAATTCGGGATTTTCGCGGCCTGAGCCCCAAGTCCTTCGATGGTCGTGGCAACTTTGCTATGGGTGTGAACGAGCAGATTATTTTTCCAGAGATCGACTACGACAAGATCGATGCCCTGCGTGGTCTGGATATAACGATTACCACCTCGGCGAAAAATGATGAAGAAGGTCGTGCCCTGTTGACGGCGTTGCGCTTTCCGTTCCGGAAGCTTACGGTAGTGACCGAAGCAGCATCGGCAGTCAAAGCAGCGGCTAAAGAAGAGCCACCAGTAGTTGAGGAAGCGGCTGCAGAAAAGGCAGCCGCCGCAAAAGAAGCGATCACAGATGAAGCGCCGGCGCCAGTAGCAGAAGAAGCAGCTACAGAACAGGCACCTGAGGTTGAGGTTGAAGACGCCGCGGCAGATACAGCCGAGGAGAAGTTGGATGAAGCGGCTGCGGCTAAAGACAAAGAGGAGTCCTGATAATGGCTAAATCTTCGATGATTGCCAGAGAAAAAAAGCGATCGAAGCTGGTTGAGAAATACGCGGCCAAGCGAGCAGAGCTTAAAGCCATTCTTAAAGATACGAATGCGAGTGATGATGAAAAGTGGGCGGCACAGGTCAAGTTTCAGAAACTACCGCGGGATTCCAGTCCTGTTCGTCAGCGGAGTCGTTGTCAGATAACCGGTCGTCCCCGTGGTGTATATCGGAAATTTGGCTTGTGCCGTAACAAGCTTCGTGAAGCGGCGATGCGCGGAGATGTGCCTGGTTTAACCAAGGCTAGCTGGTAGGACGGGAGAAAAATATGAGTATGTCAGATCCAATTGCAGATTTTTTGACCCGCATCCGCAATGCCCAGATGGCCCATAAGCCATCGGTTAGTTGTCCTTCTTCGAAGATCAAGCTTGCGCTTAGCAAGGTGCTGGAAGACGAAGGCTTTATTAGCGGTTACGCAGTTGACGATAACGCCGGCAAGCCGGTGATCAATGTGGAGTTGAAGTATTTCCAGGGCCGACCTGTTATCGAAGAAATCAAACGCATCAGTCGACCCGGGCTTCGCAATTACACGGGATCGGAAAATTTACCCAAGAACAGAGCCGGATTGGGAATAGCGATCATGTCTACAAACAAGGGTTTGATGACAGCGAAACAAGCAAGCGCCGCCGGCATTGGCGGCGAAGTATTGTGCACAGTTTTCTAATTAGATCATAGAACCAATAGAGCAGGAATATGTCCAGAGTAGCCAGTAGCCCGGTAGAAATACCCAAAGGCGTAGAAACCACTTTAAGCGAATCACATATTTCGATTAAAGGCAGCAAGGGAGATCTTCAGCTAGCCCTGCACAAACTTGTGGGTGTCTCCCAGGAAGGTGAAGTAATAAAAGTTTCCGCTAAAGACGCGACCAAGCAGGCGGGGGCTTTAGCAGGAACGTTTCGCGCCCTGATCAACAATATGGTCGTTGGCGTCAGCCAGGGTTTTGAGAAGAGACTCGAGCTGCAAGGCGTAGGTTACCGGGCCAAGGCCCAGGGATCGAACATTAATTTAACGGTGGGGTATTCACATACCATCGATTACAAACTACCCGAAGGGGTCAAAGTTGAAACGCCATCGCAGACGGAAATTGTCATATCTGGCGCTGACAAGCAGTTGGTAGGACAGGTTGCAGCAGAGATCAGAAAATTTCGTCCACCTGAGCCTTATAAAGGCAAGGGTATTCGCTACGTGGGTGAGCATGTATACAGAAAAGAAGCGAAGAAGAAATAAGGCATACTTATGAGTATAAAGAAGACAGCCCGTCTGCGTAGAGCCAGGCGAACGCGAGCAAAGATCAGCGAACTGCGGGTGAATCGATTGTGTGTGTATCGCTCGCCGAGACACATCTATGCGCAGGTTATTTCGCCCAATGGCAATGAAATTTTGGCCAGTGCATCCACCGTTGAGAAAGCGATCAAGGCGGGTGCAACGGGCAATATTGAAGCCGCAGGCAATATTGGGAAGCTGATTGCCGAACGAGCCAAAGCAGCCGGAATCGATAAGGTCGCTTTTGACCGATCCGGTTACGCATATCACGGTCGCATCAAAGCGCTAGCCGAGGCTGCGCGTGAAGGCGGATTGGAATTTTAAAGGTTGAGATATGGCATTTAAACACGATTCAGGCAAGAACGAAGAAGGGCTGCAGGAAAAGCTTATCCAGGTTAACCGCGTGGCCAAGGTGGTTAAGGGCGGCCGTGTTTTCGGTTTTACCGCGCTGGCGGCGGTTGGTGATGGCAATGGCCGCGTAGGTTTTGGTCGAGGTAAGGCCAGGGAAGTGCCCCTGGCTATTCAGAAGGCGATGGAGTCAGCACGACGTAACATGATCAGCGTGAATCTGGACGGCAATACCCTGCAATATGCGATCAAGTCGCGCCATGGCGCCTCCAAGGTCTACATGCAACCAGCTTCTGAAGGTACCGGTGTAATTGCAGGAGGTGCAATGCGTGCGATCCTCGAACTGGCCGGCATTCAGAATGTATTGGCGAAGTGCTATGGATCAACCAATCCGGTAAACGTGGTGCGAGCCACATTCAAGGGACTGCGCGATATGCGTTCTCCAGAAGACATTGCAGCCAAGCGTGGCAAGACATTGGAAGAAATTGCAGGTTAGGAAAATGGCCAAGAAGAAAGTTAAAATTACACTGGTGCAAAGTCCTATTGGCGCTTTGCCCAAACACAAACTCTGCATTAAGGGGCTGGGTTTGAAGCGCATGCATCAGTCTGTTGAAGTGGAAGACACTCCAGCTGTTCGTGGCATGATCAACAAGGTTCACTACATGTTGGCGATTGAGGGAGAGGGCTAAATAATGCAGCTGAATAGTTTGAGTCCTGCTCCAGGCAGTAGAAAAGCGAGAAAGCGAGTCGGTCGGGGCATAGGCAGCGGTTGGGGTAAAACCTGCGGTACTGGACACAAGGGCCAGAAATCTCGAAGCGGTGGCACGGTGAGGCCAGGATTTGAGGGTGGGCAGATGCCATTGCAAATGCGGCTGCCTAAATTTGGTTTTAGCTCTCGAGTAGGCCGCATTACGGCTGAAGTACGAACATCCGAGCTTAATAAAATCGATGCAGACATCATCGATGTGGCGGCATTGCGTAAGGCGAATTTGATCACGGCAGGCATTAAACGCGTCAAGGTAATGTTGTCCGGTGACATCAACAGGGCGGTTACCTTGCAGGGTATCGGCGTCACCAGGGGTGCACGGGCTGCGATTGAAGCCGCTGGAGGTAAGGTAATTGAAGCCGAAGCTGCACCTGCAAAAGGCAAGCTGGTTAAGAAAGCGGCGAGGGCTGAGACAGCTTCTGAACCCAAGCCGGTAGCAAAAGAGAAACCGGTAAAAAAAGAGAAACCGGCTGCGGAGGCTCTGGCAGCCGATGAAGCAGCAGACGACCCATCGGCAAAAGACGATTAGCGTAGAAGACATTTAAAAAAGATGGCCAAAAAACCAAACATTAATCCAGAAAACATAGGCGCCGGCCTCGGTGAGCTGAAGTCCCGCCTGTTGTTTTTGCTGTTTGCCCTGTTCGTCTACCGCATCGGGACCCATATGCCGGTGCCAGGCATAGATCCACTGCAGTTGGCGGCATTCTTCGATCAGAACGAGGGTACCTTTGCGGGCCTGTTCAATATGTTTTCCGGCGGCGCCCTGGAACGCATGAGTATCGTAGCTCTGGGCATCATGCCCTACATCTCCGCATCGATCATCATGCAACTCTTGTCGGCAGTAAGCCCGCATTTAGAGCAGCTGAAGAAGGAAGGCGAATCCGGTCGCCGCAAGATTACACAGTACACACGTTATGGTGCGTTGGTGCTGGCGACGCTGCAGGGCACCGGCATGACCGTTGGGCTGCTGTCTCCTATGGCCTACGCGCCGGGGCTGGCATTTAACCTGACGGCAATTATTTCCCTGGTTACCGGCGCCATGTTCCTGATGTGGTTGGGTGAGCAGATTACAGAAAAAGGCATTGGCAACGGCATTTCCATGCTTATTTTTGCCGGTATCGTCTCGGGATTTCCGGCGGCAATTGGTACCTCTCTGACCCAGGCCTATGAAGGCCAGATCAGTGGTGTGCTACTGCTGGTGGTAGCTCTGATCGCGATCGGCGTGGTGGCCTGTATCGTTTACATCGAGCGCGCACAGCGTCGTATCACGGTGAACTACGCGAAGCGCCAGCAGGGCAGGAAACTCTACCAGGCACAGTCCAGCCATCTGCCACTCAAGATCAATATGGCGGGTGTGATTCCTGCTATTTTTGCCAGTAGCATATTGTTGTTCCCGGCATCGTTGGGGCAGTGGTTTGGTCAATCGGAAGGGTCTGAATGGTTGCAGGATATTGCCCTGATGATCGGTCCTGGCCAGCCCCTGTATCTGATTATTTTTAGCGCCATGATTATTTTCTTCTGCTTCTTTTATACGGCGCTGGTATTTAACCCCCGCGACGTAGCCCAAAACCTGCAGAGATCCGGTGCCTTTATTCCTGGCATCAGGCCGGGTGAGCAAACTGCAAAGTACATCGATGGTGTGATTACACGATTGACTATGTTCGGAGCGATTTACATTACTCTCGTCTGTTTGTTACCACAGTTCATGCAGATGCTCGCCTCTGTCCCCTTCAACCTGGGTGGCACGGCACTGTTGATATCTGTGGTGGTAACCATGGATTTCTGGTCGCAGGTGCAATCGCATTTGATGTCACATCAGTACGATTCCCTGATGAAGAAATCGAAACTGGGCAGTTATGGTCGGAGTGGCATATAGGAAAAAATGGGTAAATAGGGGACAGGTTTATTTTTCGAATTCAGATGTCACCTATCGATAGTAAATGGTCAAAAAATAATTCTGTCCCCCTTTTTTCCTATCCATCGGAGATAGAAATGAAAGTTAGAGCATCGGTAAAGAAAATCTGCCGCAACTGTAAAGTCATCAGGCGCAAAGGTGTGGTAAGAGTAATTTGTAAATCTGAGCCTCGTCATAAGCAACGGCAGGGCTAGTTTTTTAGTTCGGGTAAATGGGAATATAACGGAGTAAATCTATGGCACGTATTGCCGGGGTTAACATACCAGACAATAAACATATCGTAATCTCCTTACGCTATGTCTATGGCATTGGTACCACAACTGCGCAGGCAGTATGTGAGGCGGCAGGTATTAAACCTTCTGCTAAAACTGGTGAGCTGAGTCCTGAGCAGTTGGATAGTGTTCGAGCCGAGGTGGCCAAGGTTCCAACCGAAGGTGATTTACGCAGAGAAGTCTCTATGAACATCAAGCGATTGATGGATCTCGGTTGTAACCGCGGGATTCGTCACCGTCGCTCGCTTCCTGTCCGGGGCCAGCGTACCAAGACCAATGCGAGAACCAGAAAGGGTCCAAGAAAGCCAATCCGCAGGTAAACAAACCTCATGACGCTTCGTCAAACCCAGAACGGAGCAAGCACGCTGTAAGGCGAGATGGAATAATTTATGGCAAAGCCAGCAGAGAAATCGACAAAAAAGAAATCACGTACCGCCGTCATCGATGGCATTGCGCATATTCATGCCTCTTTTAATAATACGATCATCACTATTACCGATCGCCAGGGCAACGCGCTCAGTTGGGCGACTGCCGGAGGTTCCGGTTTCAGAGGCTCCCGGAAAAGCACTCCCTTCGCCGCCCAGGTAGCCGCCGAAAAGGCCGGTAAGGCCGCGATCGAGAACTATGGTTTGAGAAACCTGGATGTAAAAGTTAATGGACCCGGACCCGGGCGCGAGTCTGCAGTTAGAGCGCTGAATACCTGTGGTCTGAGAATAGGCAACATCACCGATGTAACGCCGATTCCACATAATGGCTGCCGACCGCCGAAGAAGCGGCGTGTGTAAAATAGAAAGGGGACAGATTTATTTCTTAAATAGAGACAGCAAGTTTCTAATAAATATGAATCAAAAAATAAATCTGTCCCCTTTTAATTCAGGAGATGAAATATGGCCCGCTATTTAGGCCCAACGTGTAAGTTAGCCCGTCGCGAGGGGACCGATTTGTTCCTCAAGAGCGGCGTGCGCCCAATCGACAGTAAGTGCAAGACAGACGTCATACCTGGCCAGCAAGGTCAGCGCCGTGGACGGCTTTCCGATTACGGAGTACAGCTGCGTGAGAAGCAAAAAGTCAGACGCATCTACGGCGTACTGGAAAAACAATTTCGGGGCTATTACAAGGAAGCCGCACGACTGAAGGGAGCGACCGGTGAGAATTTGCTGCAGCTGCTGGAATGTCGACTGGATAACGTGGTGTATCGAATGGGTTTTGGCTCAACCCGCGCAGAATCACGGCAGTTGGTCGCCCATAAGTCGATTACTGTCAACGGTGAAGTCGTCAATATTGCTTCTTACCAGGTTCGTGAGGGCGATGTAGTCGCCGTGAGACAAAAGGCCAAGGAACAGCTACGAATTAAATCTGCATTGGAATTGGCTGCGCAGCGCAGTGAAGTCGACTGGGTTTCTGTGGATCAAGGTAAACTCGAGGGACAGTTTACTCGAAAGCCCGATAGAGCCGATCTGCCTGCTGAGATTAATGAAAATCTAATCGTCGAGCTTTATTCCAAGTAGTGACAATCACAAATAGGAAGGATTTCATGCAAATTTCTTTATCAGATTTTTTAACACCGCAAGTGATACAAGTTGATGAGTTCGACTCGTGCCATTCCAGGGTGGTTCTGGAGCCGCTAGAGCGGGGCTTTGGCCATACGCTGGGGAACGCCCTGCGGCGAATTTTGCTTTCCTCTATGCCCGGTTGTGCCATAGAAGAAGTTGAAATTGACGGCGTGGTCCATGAGTACAGCACCATAGAAGGTGTGCGGGAAGATGTGATTGAAATTCTGTTAAACCTTAAGGGCGTCGCCATTGTTCTTAATAATAAGGATGAAGTGGTTTTCAACCTGAGCAAGAAAGGCGCGGGCGTGGTTACTGCCGGCGATATTGCCATCGATCATGACGTGGAGATCATCAATCCGGATCATGTTATTGCCAATCTCAACAGCAATGGTGAGATTAATATGCGTCTCACCGTACGCAAGGGCAGAGGGTATTCTCCGGCGGACAGTCGAGTGCAAGATGATGATGAAACTCGTTCGGTGGGAAAATTATTGCTGGATGCCTCTTACAGCCCGGTTAGAAGAATATCTTATTCCGTCGAGAGCGCCCGCGTCGAGCAGCGAACCGACCTGGATAAACTGATTATAGATCTGGAAACCAATGGCACTATCGAACCGGAAGAAGCGATTCGCCGTGCCGCCACAATCTTGCAACATCAGCTGGCAGTATTCGTTGACCTTCAGAGTGAAATTATCGCCGAACCAGAAGAGCGTGAAGACGAGATCGATCCAATCTTGTTGCGTCCGGTAGACGATCTGGAGTTAACGGTGCGCTCAGCCAACTGCCTGAAGGCAGAAGATATTTACTACATCGGTGATTTGATTCAGCGCACCGAAGTGGAACTGTTGAAGACTCCGAATCTGGGTAAGAAGTCACTGACTGAAATCAAGGATGTGTTGGCAACTCGAGGTCTGTCTTTGGGGCTGCGCCTGGAAAACTGGCCGCCATCCAGTCTTAAATCTGATGACCGGGCAGCATAGCCGCATTTTTTGGGGTCAGAGTAAAATTTCGTCACGCCAGGTAATTGAGTTGAATTCCCAGATCGAATTTTTACTCTGACCCCGGTATTTAATAACAGGTAGAAGAGATATGCGTCATCGACACAGCGGCCGCCAACTAAATCGAAATAGTTCGCACCGGAAAGCTATGTTTCGGAACATGACTATTTCATTGGTCGAGCATGAGATTATCAAAACCACTCTGATCAAGGCTAAAGAGCTGAGATCGGTGGCGGAGCCTTTGATTACCCTGGCCAAGAAAGACAGCGTGGCGAATCGCCGCCTCGCCTTCAATCGTACTCGAAGCAAAGCCACGGTTGGTAAATTGTTTACCGAATTGGGTCCGCGTTACAGCGATCGCCCGGGTGGTTACATTCGCATCTTGAAGTGCAGTGAACGGGCCGGAGACAAAGCGCCCATGGCCTATGTTGAATTGGTGGATCGACCCCTGCCGGAGCTTGCTTCGGAAGCGGGAGAGTCAGAAAAATAAGCTGAAAGAATTACGGCGGCTCTGATCAGAGGTGCCTTCGCAGTCATGCCTTTAAGAAAGCCGAGTTATGCTCGGCTTTTTATGTTTGAGGCTGGCAGGACCGCGGTGTCGAAGTATTACGCCGACACGCTATCACTATCTTAAGACAGGACTATTCGTAAGGGACCTACAATGATCAACTCGTTTCATCCCCCTATTCGCATGCTCATGGGCCCTGGGCTCGGAAATACGATTGTCTGTCTATAGTCGATGCAGTGACTTCGCTCGGAGGCATCGAACTTCGCGTAGACGATTGGGGTATAGATGCCATCTACTCGGGCACGCAAAAATGCTCATCCTGTGTTCCAGGCTTGTCACCCGTCAGCTTTCCAGAGCAGGCAAGGTTTGGCGGGTTGGCTTGATCGGTTTCACCAGCCGCAAGAAGAACGTCCTGTTTTGCCTGTCCGCATTAGCTTTTGTACTGTCCGAGTCTGGATCGCCGGCAGACGCCCACAAGGCGGTAACCGCGGCACAATCAATCTATAGCGCAAATTAATCCTGTTCTTGTGCCGGCTGTCACGTTATTTCTGTGGCCGAGGAGTAAGCTTGGAATTTCGGGACTCGGAAATTGTGCCATTTCCCAATACCTGCTAGAGTATGGCGTCAAAAACCAGGATGTCGACCTTGTTATTACTGGGTAACCATTTGAAATAATTGAATAATCTATGTCTTATTCTATTAGTAACAGCCGTAATCCATGCCTGCCGCGGTGGTCTGGATTCTGATGCCAGCTATGTAGCAAAGGAGTAGATATGCCAGCAGATACTGCCGTCGGAATTGAAACGCCCGCCGAAGACGTCGAACTGGAGATTAGCCCGTCCTTTAGAATCGACCTGCAGCCCCCCCCATTCTCTGAAGTTCACGGAGGTCCGGAGTATTCCAATACCTCGGTTACTCTGGAATTAAAAAATGGCAGCCGTTCCAAGGGTAAGTTGATGCAATTTGATTCCACCGACGAAATCATCAGCATCATGGAGCCCCGGGGCGTTTCGCCCACCGTGATCGACATGAACACCATTAAGTTCATGCGACTCGAAAAGCCTTATCAACTAGTGCTCAAGAGTGCCGCCAACCAAGAGCCACGCCCTGGCATCGATGTTGATACTGAAGCTCGAAGCTTCGAGGTTTACTTTAGAGACAAGACAGAAATTACCGGTAAAACCTTCGGCTCCCGAACTGACAAGAATGGTATTCATTTTTACGAGCAAACCAAGGTGGGACGCAAGTGGCGCTACTGTACCCACCTCTTTGTTGCCAAATCGGCAATGGAAAATCATGTTATCGGGGGGCAGCTCGGTGACGTATTGGTGCAGGGGAAACAGATCTCCCAGGATGCACTGGATGACGCTCTGGCAGATCAGCAGAGTGAGCGATCCCGTTTAATCGGTGATTACCTAGTCACTCAGAAAATCGTCGACGCCAGTGAACTTGAGGGTGCTTTGTCTCGACAGAAGCATATGCCTAACCTGCGACTCGGTGAAATCCTGCTTACCGAAGATCTGGTTACCGAAGCGCAATTGCAGGAAGCGCTCAAGGAACAGAAGAAGAAGCGAAAGGGCGCGCTCGGTGAAATTCTCGTTACCAAAGGGGTAATCGAAAAGAGTGAGATACAACAATGTCTCGCCAAGAAACTCGGGATCCCGTTCGTAAATCTGAAAGAATTTACTGTCGAGCCCGACGTCATTCGAATGGTATCTGCAGCAGTCGCGTTCAAGCATAAGGTGGTTCCACTATATGTTTATGAGGGCAAAATCGTTGTCGGAATTGAAAACCCCATGGATTGGCAAGTTACTGACGCTTTGAGTTTTAACATCAACAAATATGTAGAGCCGGTGATGGCATCGCCAGAAGATATTAACTGGGCCCTCCAGTTTTATTATTCTTCGGAAGATATCGAATCAACCATTTCCGATTATGATGAAGAGCTTGAGGAAGAGGAAGGCGAAGACGAATCCTATGATGCCAGCATCTTCTCCGTGGCGGAAACCTCACAGGTCACGGACAATGTTGTTGTCCGCATCGTTAACAAGATCGTCGAAGATGCACATCGCCAGAAGGTATCGGATATTCATATCGAGCCTGGCATGGGCAAGCAGAAAGTTGTGGTTCGCTTCCGCAAAGACGGGGTGTTATCTACCTACTATAAATTTCCCGCGAAATATCGAGCTGTGTTTGTTTCCCGACTCAAGGTTATGGCCCATCTGGATATTTCAAACAAGAACAAGCCTCAGGACGGTAAGATAAACTTTCGCCACTTCGCTCCCATCGACATTGAACTACGGGTAGCCACTATTCCCACTGCCGGCGGCATAGAAGACGTAGTCATCCGTTTGTTGAGTGGTGGCAAGGTGATGCCGGTCAACGCCATTGGCTTGAGCAGTGCTAACCTTGACAAGTTGCTGGATGCGGTTTCCCGACCTTACGGGCTTTTTCTGGTATGTGGTCCGACAGGATCTGGCAAGAGCACAACCTTGCATTCCATACTGAGTCACCTTAATACTGGCGAGCGAAAGATTTGGACGGCCGAAGATCCGGTGGAAATTACTCAGGCGGGATTGCGCCAGGTTGAAGTAAACGACAAGGTGGGCATGACCTTCGCCAAGGCCATGCGCGCGTTCTTGCGGGCCGATCCAGACATCATCATGGTGGGTG
>JADFIJ010000222.1 GCA_022566775.1 Pseudomonadota bacterium
AGCAAACGCCGCACTATCGATCTTGAACTGGGCAATCTGATCACGCAGCACGGCATCGGAAAGCCTGCCGCTATCACCCCGGTAGTGCATCGCTGCCCCCTCGATACTGGCCAGCGTCGAGGTGGTGCCACCGCGATCCGATTGACCGCTGGAGAGACCAAAACTGGAGATCATGGTGCGCTCATGTTGCAGCAGGCGTTTGGCGATGCTCCAGCCTTCGTTGAGGCGGCCCACCAGGTTTCTCTGGGGGACTTTGACATCATCGAAAAATGTCTCGCAGAATGGCGAGCCGCCGCTGATGAGTTGAATCGGTTTTGTAGTAATTCCCGGGCTCGCCATGTCAAACAGGATAAAGCTGATGCCGGCATGTTTTGGCACCTCGAAATCCGTTCGCACCAGGCAGAAAATCCAGTCCGCCTGATCCGCATAAGATGTCCACACCTTGGAACCATTTATGGTATAGGTATCACCGTGCAGTTCGGCCCTGGTACTCAGACTGGCCAGGTCCGACCCGGAACCTGGCTCCGAATAGCCCTGGCACCATCGAATCTCACCCGCCACGATTTTTGGAAGATGCTCCATGATCTGATCGACGCTAGCGGACTCCAGCAACACCGGTCCAAGCATGCTGATGCCGAAACTGGTGAGGGCGACTCTGGCGTTGATGCGCCTCAATTCCTGATTCAGAATGATGGCTTCTTCTTTATTGAGGCCGCCGCCGCCATATTCCGCTGGCCAGGTGGGACAGGTCCAGCCCTTGGCTGCCATTCGCTCCAGCCACAGCTTGCTGTCCGGATTTTTAAAACTCGCGTTGCGACCTCCCCACACCACTTCATCGGGCACCATCGCGGTACGCATGGACTCGGGGCAGTTTGCCTGCAACCATTCCCGCGTGCTTAACTGAAATTTTTCCAAGGCTTGCAAGGCTTGACTCCTGGGCAGGCTAAGCTGCCGGTTTGTTCCCCGTTTTTACCTATGCGCCTACCAAGACCTGACGACCCCGAACCTTGCCGGCTTTGAGATCGGCCAGGGCTTCGTTGACTTCCGCCAATGGTCTTTCGTGAATTTCGATGGGTGCGATTTTCCCTGCACGCACCAGTTCCATTAACTCCGTCATATCCTGCAGGCTGCCCACGTAACTGCCCTGGATAATTCGCGCATTCATGGGCAGGAATGGAATCGGTATGGTCAGCGAGCCCCCAAACAGGCCCACGACGATCAGCATTCCGCCCTTACGCAAACAGCCGAGGCCGTAGTTGACCGAGCTTTCTGCGCCAACGAAATCGAGTACTGCGAAGGCGCCACCGGTGTCCTTACGCAATGCCCTCGAGGTTTGCGGGTCGGAGGAGTTATAGCTGCGGGTGACGCCGAGTTCCCGGGCTGCCTCCAGCTTGCTTTCATCTATATCGACAACGATTGGATCCATACCCAGAGCACGGGCGATCTGGATTGCCATCATGCCGACACCGCCGGCACCAATGATCACAACTTCATCACCCGCTGCCAGTTCACCCACTTTTTTCAAGGCGCCATAGGCGGTGAGCCCGGAACAGGCATAGGTCGCCGCCAGGGTATCGGGCACGTCACCCTTGTCGAACAGGTAGCGCCTGTGGGGAACCAGTACGTGGTCGGCGAATCCGCCGGCGGCCACAATTCCCAGCGCCCGCCCCGGCGTGCACAGTTGCTCTTCGCCGCGCTGACAGGCCGCACACTCGCCGCAGCCAATCCAGGGAAACACAACCTGCCGATCACCAATCGCTACATCGGCTGCGTCCGGCCCTAAGGCCACCACTTCGGCAAAGATTTCGTGGCCAAGCACCATGCCTTCCTGCCCGACCGCCAATTGCTTGCCACCACCGAGCTCGAAAACCCCGTCGTGGATGTGAATGTCGGAGTGACAGACGCCACAGGCGATGGTCTTCAACAACACTTCCGTGCCCTGTGGTCGCGGTGTCTCTGATTCTACCCGCACCAAAGGCGCCCCGGGTGATGTGGTTTGATATGAAATCATGCCGAATTCTCTTTTAATGGTTGCCTCTGATCCAGAGAGACTCTGATTATCCTTGCTCCGATCCCCACTCGGCAAAAGTCTTGCCCGCCTCCGCCAACTGCTTTAACAGCGGTGCCGGCTGCCAGTACTGTTCGCCATCGCGATCTCGGAATTCACAGATCTTGTCATAAACCTGTTTTAGTCCAATCTGATCGGCGTAATACATCGGTCCACCCTTCGCCACCGGAAAGGCATAGCCGAATACATAAACCACATCGATGTCGCTGGGTCGTTGGGCGATGC
Organism: Pseudomonadota bacterium; assembly: GCA_022566775.1. Classification (GTDB taxonomy): domain Bacteria; phylum Pseudomonadota; class Gammaproteobacteria; order Pseudomonadales; family Pseudohongiellaceae; genus UBA9145. Next base: position 2,294 of record JADFIJ010000222.1, read on the forward strand.
CTTCGAACAGAATACGGGCGCCCTCGTTGATCAAGGGATAGAAACATCGCTGCAGGATTTCCTCGTCGGAAATATCCCGTTGCTCTACCCCAATCTTTGCTGCCTCTGCCTTGATCATGGCTTCGACCTCAGGGTCCGCGATGCGGGCGCGTGTTTCCGCATCATATTGGTAGAAACCGGAGCCGGTCTTCTGACCGTAGCGGCCCATCTCAACCAGCAGGGTGCCTATGCGATAGAGTTTGGGATCATCCGGCAGGTCGGTACGACCCTGCCGCGCCTTGTAGCCCACATCCAGTCCGGCCAGGTCTCCCATCGCCAGCGGCCCCATCGCCATGCCAAATTTTTCCAGGGCAGAATCCACTTGGCTCGGAGTGCAGCCATCCATCAGCAACATCTGCGCTTCGCGACCATAGCCACCGAGCATACGATTGCCGATGAAGCCATAGCACACCCTGGACAGGGCACAGACCTTGTTTATTCTCTTGCCAATGGCCATGGTGGTGGCCAACACATCGTCGGCGGTCTTCTCCCCACGTACCACTTCCAGCAACTTCATCACATTTGCCGGACTAAAAAAGTGCATGCCTAACACGTCCTGCGGCCTACTGGTCGCCGCAGCGATTGCGTCCACATCCTGGTACGAAGTATTGGTGGCCAGGATCACACCGGGTTTACAAACCCCATCCAGCTTGGCAAATATTTCCTTCTTCAATTCCAGGTTCTCGAACACCGCTTCGATCACCATGTCGACGTCGCCAAGATCGGCATAATCGGTGGTGCCGGTAATCAGTGCTATGCGTTGCCCCATCTGATCTTCCGTCATCTTGCCTTTGCCCAGCGTGATCTTGTAATTCTTCTCGATGATGCCCATGCCCCTTTGCAGGGCTTCGTCATCGATCTCCAGCATCAGCACCGGAATGCCCACATTGGCAAAACACATGGCGATGCCGCCACCCATGGTGCCACCACCGATGATGGCAACTTTGTTGACTTCGCGCCGTGGCGTGTCCCTGGGCAGATCCTTGATCTTTGCGGCCAGGCGCTCGGCGAAGAAAATGTGACGCATGGCGGCGGATTCCGGTGAGGTCAGCAACTCGCGGAACAGTTCTCGCTCCCGCTGCAGGCCCTCATCCATGGGTAGATTTACGGCGGCTTCTAGGCAGGAAACAATTTTGTCCTGGGCAATCTGACCGCGGGCACGTCGCGCCAGTCGCTTGCGAGCGGCGTCGAAGAAACCCGGCTCCACGGTGGCGGGGTCGATCGTGATATCGCGAATGCGTTTAAGAGGGGCACCTGACTCCACCAAGCCTTTCGCATACTCAATGGCGCCCGCCTTGAGATCTTCAGCGGCAATAATTTCATCCACCAGACCCATGTCTTTGGCCTTGGGCGCAGCCACCGGGTTACCGCTGGTGATCAGTTCCAGCGCCGCCTTAACACCGGCAATCCGTGGCACCCGCTGGGTGCCGCCAGCACCGGGCAACAGGCCCAACTTCACTTCCGGCAGACCAACTTTTGCCGAAGCAATGGCACAGCGGTAGTGGCAGGCAAGTGCAACTTCAAACCCACCCCCCAGCGCGGTACCGTGAATGGCCGCGATTACCGGCTTACTCGAATCTTCGATAGCGGACAAAATACTGGGCAGACCCGGCTCCTGCGGTGGCTTGCCAAATTCTTTGATATCGGCACCGGCGATGAAAGTACGGCCTTCACAGTGCAATACGATCGCTTCCGAGGCATCCCCCTGCGCCGTGGTGACGGCATCCAGGATGCCTTCGCGAACCGCCTGGGACAGGGCGTTCACCGGCGGGTTATTTACACTGATTACGGCGATATTATCTACAAGTTCATAGCTGACTACATCCGACATAGTATTTCCTTCTTCTGAATAATATTTACAAATTTAAGCAAGCACCCATTTTTTAGATGACGCTCGCAGCCGACTACTCGACTCGTTCCAGCACCGCAGCGATGCCCTGACCGATGCCGATACAGAGGCTGATCACCGCATAGCGGCCGTTACTTCTTTCCAGTTGCCGCATTGCGGTGATGGCAAGTCTGGCCCCCGATGCTCCCAGGGGATGACCGATGGCGATCGCACCGCCATTGGGGTTAACCCTGGAATCATCAAAATCCACTTCGAGCATCTTCAGGCAGCCTAAGACCTGGGGTGCGAAGGCTTCGTTAATCTCGATGATATCCATCTCCCCTAACTCAAGACCGGCGCGAGCCAGCGCCTTGCGAATCGCAAATACCGGGCCAAAACCCATCACCCGGGGCTCGACCCCGGCTATGGCACCGGCGATTATTCGGGCCCTGGGCTTGATTCCGGCTTTCTCGCCGCTAGCGGTGTTGCCGATGATCAGTGCGGCGGCACCATCGTTAATGCCGGAGGCATTGCCTGCCGTGACCACGCCGCCGTCGAACAGCGTGCGCAAGCCGCTCAATGCTGCCATGTTGGAGGCGGGACGCGGATGTTCATCGGCATCGACAGTAAGCGCTGGCTGCTTGCGTCCCTGTGGCACCTCGATGGGAATGATCTCATCCTGGTAGAAACCATCCGCCCGCGCGGCTTCATACCTGGCCTGGGAGGCGGCGGCGAAGCTGTCGCTCTGCTCCCGGGTAATCCCGATATCGCTGGCAATATTATCTGCAGTCTGGGGCATCGCATCATTGCCATAGGCCGAAGCAAAGGCTGGATTCGTAAACCGAGCGCCGAGCGTGCTGTCTGCTATTTGCTGTCCCCTGTCGTAAGCAGACTGCGCCTTGGACAGTATAATCGGCGCGCGACTCATCGACTCGACACCGCCGCAAACGAACAGCTCACCTTCACCGACTTTCACTGCCCGGGCCGCATCGAGAGTCGCTGCGAGACCCGAGCCGCACAGACGATTCACGGTGAGACCACCAACCGCCGTATCCATCCCCGCGAGCAAGCCGGCGAAGCGCGCCACATTGCGGCAATCTTCACCGGCGCCATTGGTATTACCGATGATGACATCTTCGTAAGCTGTGGCGGCAAACGGGTTGCGCTCCACCACGGTTTTAATTACGTGTGCGAGAAGGTTATCCGGTCGAACCGGTGACAGAGCGCCAGCATGTCGGCCGAAGGCCGAACGACCACCATCGTAAATAAAGGCTGCAGACAGTTTGTTATCAGACATGGGTAACTCTCACTACACAAACCATTGGGAATTGGATAATAAAACAA
>JADFIJ010000038.1 GCA_022566775.1 Pseudomonadota bacterium
CACGATTTTGTTGGGACAACTGGGGCACTGGGGCATTGCTTTGATAATCAATGAGTTGGACCGCCCCGAGCGTGCCCCACACTTAATGGGATTGGGGCACTTTGCCCCTGCCAGCTATTTTTTGGGGCAGGTGTGGGGCGTTCTAAGTGGTTGATAAATAGGACATTGCCCCAGTGCCCCAAGTGCCCCAGGGCTTTTTAGAGAATCGTTAAATTCAAAGTGATATCGATCTATATTCTGATTTTTCGTGACTGTCTGAAAAGAACCCTGAGCGGACCTAAGAGCTTCATTGAAAACTTAAAATAGCGGACATTTGGCTTGGAATGATCTTATGGACGTATCCATCTGGCTAATGGACGCCTAGATTTGATTTCACTTGGTTGAAAGTGGCAATTTGTGGTTCTATAGTGACTGGCTGGAAACGACCCAAAGCAGACACTTGAGATTCTCCAGAAAATCCTCTATTTGAGCCGCAAAATGGCGACTAATGAAGCTAAATGGGGCGTATACTAGACTCATCGCTCAATCAAAGAAGCTAATGCTGGATTGTAAATAATAAGAACAGGAATCTCCCTTATGGGTAGTCTGTTTCAAGAACTGAGTCGCCGGAATGTATTCAAGGTCGCCATTGCCTACTTGGTGGCAGCGTGGATCGTCATACAGGTTGCAGAAGTTTTGTCCGGTGTCATTGCTCTGCCGGAATGGGCGCCGCGGCTGGTAGTATTTCTACTGATACTCGGATTTATTCCAGCGGTCGTGATTGCGTGGGCGTACCAGCGAACGCCAGATGGGATAGAAAGAGACCGCGGGGGTCTCCCTGAAAGTGTCCCAGGATCGGGTCGAGGCAATGTATTCGAGCACGTCGTTGTCGCCGTATTGGGGATTGTCGTCGTTGGAATCGCCGTGTTCTGGTTTACCGGACGCGATGCTCGCTGGGCACGCGGGGACGGCATTACAGAACTGGACCGGCTGGTCAGCAATGGTGAATTCGAGGCTGCTTACGTGCTCGCCAACCGAATTGAGATAGTTCTGCCTGGCGACGCTGAGCTTGAACAGCTCTGGAGACAATTTACACGTCTCGCGACTATCCCGTCAGACCCGCCTGGAGCCAGCGTCTATCGAAAAGCATACAACGCACCCGATGTGGATTGGAAGCTGCTCGGCCGAACGCCCATAAACGATGTACGCATTCCTATCGGCATGTCACTGCTCAGGATCGAGCACGACGGATTTCACACCCAATTGCGCATTATTGGTAACGGCTTTCTCGTGCCCAATGACATGCGAGTCGCAGCCCGTTCGCAAAACACGGACTTCGGAGCCAATCCTGAGCGGTACTTGCTCGACCCCGTCGACGCCGCACCCGCGGACATGGTGCGCGTACCGGGCTCCTCGGTCGCGATCGATGGCGATCTCGTGGAATTGGACGACTTCTTCATTTCTCGTTACGAAGTCACCAACAAGGAATACAAGGCATTTGTCGATGCGGACGGCTACCGCCGCAGTGAATTCTGGGAGCACGAGTTCGTGTTAGACGGTGAGCGCATCGAATTTGACGACGCAATCGCTCGCATGGTGGATCGGTCCGGTCGACCCGGTCCTGCGGACTGGGAAGGCGGCACCTTTCGCGCGAATCAGGCGACGTTCCCGGTTACTGGCGTGAGCTGGCACGAGGCTGCTGCCTTCGCAAGATTCGCAGGCCGGGAATTGCCCACCATTCACCATTGGCGGCGGGCGTTTTCGCTAGGAATGCTGGCGTGGATTCTTCCGGCCAGCAATCTCGGACAATCCTCATTACGGTCTGTTGACGATGGGCGCGATGTTGGCTGGACTGGTACCTATGGCATGGCGGGCAATGCTAGAGAGTGGTGCTTCAATTCCCTTGCCGGCTTCAAGACCATACTGGGTGGTGGCTTCGACGATCCACTCTACATGGTAAGGAATTCCATTCAGGATCCGAGTCGCATTCCGGCATTCGACCGATCCGCTTCTAACGGTTTTCGACTGATGCTGATTCGTGAGGATTCGCAAGCGATGTTGCGACTGCGAGAACCGCTCACCACCGTGGCTGATAATACGTTGCCCGAGCCTGCTTCCGATGCCGTCTTCAATGTGTACCGGAGTAGCTACGACTACGACGCCGTCCCTTTGAATGCTGCTATCGAGATTTCCGAAGAACGTCAGGACTGGAAATACGAATTCGTATCTTTCGATACATCCGGTGGTGAGCGGATGTTTGCGCACCTGTTCCTGCCCCTGGATGTGCCGCCGCCATACCAGGTTGTCATCACCTGGCCAGGCATTGGTGCATTGTTTGTCGACAGGTACGACACGGAAGGAGCCAACGAGAAATTCATTGTGAGGAATGGCAGGGCTTTAGCAGTTCCAGTGATGGCTGGAACCTGGCAGAGGCGTCACTCGACAGTTCCCCCCTGGACGACTATTGCAGGGAAGGACCTCTCCATTGAGCAGGTACGAGACTTCCGACGAGCGATCGACTATCTCGAAAGTCGATCCGACATCCAATCGGACAAGATCGGGTACTATGGCGTGAGCTGGGGCGGGCGTATGGGCCCCTTGGTGCTTGCTGTTGAACCGAGGATCAAGGTAGCCGTGCTGAACCAGGCCGGGTTCATTCCTACAGTACATCGCGACATTAACGCCGTTCATTTCTTGCCGCGAGTGACGGTGCCGGTGTTGCAATTCAACGGCCTGTATGACGCCATTTTCCCGTACGAGACTCGTGCCAAACCATTCTTTGACGGGCTGGGTACGCCGGTGGCGGACAAAAAGCACGTCGTGGAACCGACCGGACATTTCGTTTCACAACCTGTCTACATAGGGGAGACCCTCGATTGGCTGGACAAATATCTCGGTGTTGTCAATCGATAAGTCAGCTAAGGAATGCGGGGGCAGCCCACGTTTAATAATGTCCGCTGTTGGCGGTGGTATCAATGCATCGATCGATTGAGTACGCAGCCGAAAGCGGACCCTTTAATTCCAGAAATTCACCAACTAACTAGATGTCTGCTATCGACCCAAGCGGACGCTGGTCCACTTATCCAAAATTAGCCGTTTAACGACCAAATGAACCACAAGATTGAGAAATACTGCGCATCTCTACCGAGATTTCGGGGGAGTTTCTAGAACAAGCAGGATGACTTTTACTGATTAAGGGAGACGTGGACATTAATTGAGATAGCTTTTATTCTACTTATACACGAATAACCCTTAATGTAATAAAAAGCGCGATAAAAAGAGTGAATAATAAAACCAGGGCTCATCGAGGAAAACTAATGAAACCATGTCACTTTGCAAACCTCAACATCGGAATCATTCCCTTATTACTTGGCTTTACTTATTCCGCTGCTGTGTTTGCGGCCGAAGCGCCCGGAACCAGTAGCTTTACCGAAGAGCAGTTTGAATCAGGCGCGCTGTTGTATCAGCAGCAGTGCGCGCTATGTCATGGTGCCCAACTGGAGGGAGCGGGAGCGCCAGCGTTAAGCGGCGCCGCCTTCAGAAAGACCTGGGCGCGACTGGGAGCAAACGTCGCTACATTATTTAATCGCATCGAAACCACCATGCCGCCACGGCAAATGGGAATTTTGGATGAGGCCCAAAACCTGGATGTTCTGGCGTTTATATTGGGCAGCAACAATGTGCTGGCTGGAACAGAACAATTAAAAAACGATTATGACTATCTGAGCAGCATCCCTATAGCTCGTGGCGACGAAGAACTGGACCTGGCGGCGACGTTTATTGAAGGCCTCTACGGCATCGAACCCACTGGTACCGGCCCCAGCTTCGATGAGTTGGTAGCGGCCGCCGACAATGCCAGCGATTGGCTCTATCACAATCACAATTACCAGGGCACACGCTATTCGGCCCTGGATGAGATAAACACCTCCAACGTCGGTGAGCTGCAACAAGTCTGTGCCTATCAGATGAATAGCAACGCTACCATGCAAACCGGTCCGATCGTGTATCAGGGGGTGATGTACGTAACGAATGTCACTCATACCGCGGCGATTAATGCGGCCACCTGCGAAAGAATCTGGAGCCATGACTGGCAACCAAGAGATCGCATGGTATGGCCAAACAATCGTGGGGTGGCGATTAGCGAGGGTTATGTCGTGCGTGGTACGGCCGACGGTTACCTGTTTGCGCTGGACTCTGCCAACGGTAATTTACTGTGGGCGCGGCAGGTGGCAGATCCCTGGTTGGGTGAGACCTTCACCATGCCACCGATGATATTTGAAGACATGGTGTTAATCGGCCCCGCTGGCAGCGAGAATGCTATTTCCGGTTGGGTTGGTGCATTCTCCTTAGCTGACGGTGATCTGATCTGGAAATTTGAAACTGTGCCTGAAGCCGCTGCCGGTGGCGGCGAATCCTGGGGCAATCCGGAAGGCATAAAGTTGGGGGGTGGTGCCGTCTGGGGACCGTTAAGTATGGACCTGGAATTGGGTGAGCTGTATGTGGCGGTCGGCAATCCGGCGCCGGACTTGCCTGCCTACTTACGACCAGGAGAGAACCTGTATACCAATTGCATCGTCGCGCTGGATGTACGCACCGGCGAATTGAAATGGTACAGATCGATAGTGCCCAATGATGATCACGATTGGGATCTCACCCAGGTGAGCCCGGTGCTCAAAGCCGGGATTAATGGCGTGTCTCGCGATGTGGTGGTAACAGTCGGCAAAGATGGCATCTTGCGCACGCTGGATAAACAGACACACGAACCGCTCTATGAAACGCCGATTACCACCATCGAGAATTACGATGTGCCGGTTACGCCGGAGGGCGTTCATGCTTGTCCGGGGGTCACCGGCGGTGTACTTTGGAGCGGCCCGGCCTATCACCCTGGCGAAAAAATACTGATCACAGCGGCCATTGACTACTGTACGCGGTTTATTGCTGCCGAGCGGGTGGAGTTTATTCCGGGTCAGCTGTATATGGGAGGCGCTTTTCGTCAGGATGCGGAGATGTCCGGTTGGTTGACGGCGGTAGATGTTGAGACTGGCGCAGTGCGCTGGAGGTACCATGCGCGATTACCGATGGTGGCGGCAGTAACTACCACGGCGGGTGGCCTGGTGATCAGTGGCACTATGGATGGAGATTTGCTGCTGCTGGATGCCCGTTCTGGCAAGGTGCTGAACAGCATCAACACCGGGGCCCAGATAGGCGGCGGTATCGTGTCCTATGAGGTCGAAGGTAAACAATATCTGGCAACCAATTCGGGTACGGCGATGATGACTATCCAACCCGGTGGGGAGCGGCCGCGAGCGGGCAGTATTATCGTTTATGCTTTGCCATAGGAATAGCGGAGGGAGAGCCGGGGGGATACCTCAGACTCTGATCTGATTTCCTGTGGTATTTCAAATCACCCGTTGTTCTCTTAACTCGATAATTTCGGCCTCGGAATAGCCCAGCCGCTGCAGGATCTGGTCCGTGTGTTCTCCCAGGGTAGGTGCCCGGTGTCGAATTTCGCCGGGTGTATCGGATAACTCCACCGGTGTCCGCATCAATGGCGCGGGTCTGTCCAGACCCGGGTATTCCACTGGTTGAAACAGGCCCTTGGCGGCAATATTAGATCGCTGACTGCTCTATCAAGTTTACAGATGGTTTACTATAGGTTGACAAGTAGTTGACCGAGGTGACATTAACTTATAGTAACACTGGTAGTAACACCGCCAGCAATACAGCAGTATTAAACTCTTAAATAACATATTGTTATGGGAATGTACCGACTCTTGGTGGCGGCAGTATTTCTCCCTCCCAGTTCCCCATTTCTCTAGAATTCTTACCCGGATACCCCGCCAATACGCTCGTTCTAAAATTTTGCTTTCCAGCGCGATACCAAGCCATTAAAACCATGTAATATGTAGTATTAACAATAGCTTATATCTATAATACTGTATATAATAGCAGTATTAAAATCGACCGAAAACACCAAGAATCCCGAGGCAACCAGCACCATGACAAACCCCTCACCTTCCCCAGTTTCGCCTCATGAGTCCATTCCCAATCCCATCATCCCGATGTCTTTTATTCCTGAAAAAGACGAGGACCTGGGTGATGAGATCACCAGGCTTGCCGGCCATATCAATGCCGCCCAATACCGATTTCTCAAGCTGCTGGCGGCATTGATTGAACGCAAGGCCTGGGGTGGCGACAGTGGCATGAAGACACCGGCACACTGGTTGAACTATTACTGTGGCATAGATCTGGGTGCGGCGCGGGAGAAGGTGAGAGTAGCAAAATGCCTGCAATTATTACCACTCATCGATGCAGCATTTGCTGCAGGTGCCATCAGTTATTCCAAAGTCAGAGCCATGACCCGAACCGCGACGCCGGAGAATGAAGACTATTATCTGGATATTGCAAAACACGGGACGGCTTCTCATGTCGAGATTCTGGTCAGACAACATCAACGGGCAGAGCGCCTGAACCAGGGATGTCAGGATAAAGCACAACATGATGCGCGAGAGTTTAACTGGTTCTACGACGACGATGGCATGTTGGTTTTCAGAGGTAAGTTGCCGGCCGCGGATGGCGCTGTCTTCCTGAAAGCGATGGATGCCATGCTACAAACCCTGCGCGCCAAAAACCTGCAGCAGCCTGAGATTGAATCGGCACAGCGAGAGACTGACGCCGAAGCTAAAACGTTTGCGAGAAAATACTCAGAAGCGAGGCAGGAAGATCAATCACTGGACCGATGTGGGCATGACTCGGAGCAGCAGTTACAAAATCCTCTGGCACAATGCCAACTCCCGGATCAGACTGTCAGCTCTCAACAGTGTCAGCAGATTGAATCGATCGACGTTTCCGCGGAAACGTCGGTTACAGATATAGCAGGCGAGATGGTAGCAGACACATTCACTCAAAAAAGAGCCGATGCGCTGGTTTTGATGTCGGAACATCTCCTCGCCACGCTCGATCGAGGCTTGGTACCCCTGCCAGGAGGCGAAAAATACCAGGTAATGGTCCATATTAATGCAAACAGTCAGAACGGGACTGAGCAAGCCCCATGTCAACTCGATAATGGTGTCTGTCTTACGCCGTTATGTTCGGAAACCATGCGGCGTCTAGCCTGTGATGCCAGCCTGGTCACTGCAGTGGAAGACGCTGCCGGCAATGTGCTCAATATCGGCAGAAAGACCAGGACCGTTCCACCCGCTATTCGCCGAGCGCTCAACATTCGCGACCGGGGCTGCCGCGTCCCGAGTTGCTGTGAATCACGCTTTGTCGATGCCCACCACATACGTCACTGGTGCGACGGCGGCGAGACCAGTCTGGGTAATCTGGTGCTGTTATGCCGGCATCATCATCGCTTGTTGCATCAAGGGGTTATCGCCATTAACAAAGAGTGCATCGAGAGCGGGAGCGAGGCGCAGTTGGTTTTTACAAACGCTGCAGGCAGGAAAATCGAAGACTCGTTGTTCCCCCAATTCAGGGCGCCGTCTACGGGGCCGGAGAAGACAATGGAAATAGAAATCGCTAACCGCGAGCTTGGGCTCGAAATCGATTCCCGTACTGCGATTACGGCCTGGCGGGGAGAAGTAATAGATTATGGCTTGGCTGTGGCAGCATTGCTTGACCGAGGCAGTGTTGGACAAGGGTAGAATCGTGCTATCAGTGACAGCTGCACTACTAACCTACACTACTAACCTACACTACCAACCTACACTACCAATCTTGTAGTCATTCCCCGATTCTACTATTCTCTGTTGCTTGCCGATCTCACTCATAAAGTTGTAACAATTCCATGTTAGACGATAAACAAATTCGTGCTCTGGTTGCCGAGCACGGCACTACGGTTAATCAGGGCCGCAGCATCAAGCAATTGATTCAGGATGGAGAGATTCCCCGCCTCGAGGGCGCTACGGTGCTGGAAGGCAAGGTCTCTGACTCGGTATTTGGAGAAAGGCTGGTCACCGCCGACGGCAGGCAGCTGCGGCTGATGTTTCGTAATAATCGAATCTCTACCCACGATGTAAACCGGGGGGCGATTCCATTCAAGGACCAGGTACTGGCCTTCAACCATGACCACATGCTGAATCTGGTGAAAGAAGTCCTCGGGTCTTCCCAGTTTGAGGTGGCCGGACTTAAACCCAGCTCAACGGTTATTCCTGCAGAAAACCTGAAGTTGGTGCAGCTTGAAAATGTGCTGCGCCTGTATATGGCAGAAAGCTCTACGTCTACTTCTCTACATCAACACTGGTTGCAGGCTAAGGAGGACGGTCTCACCGAATTCAGGTATGCCGGGCACGATCTCAGCGTGGCGGCGCTGAAGCCCAACGGATTGCTGCCTTTTTTGATGGACACGCCGAGCACCAAGGACAAAGTGGATCGGACCATCGACGCCCAATACCTGATCGATAGGAACATCTGCACGGCGGCGCAATACGACCAGATTCGTAACTCATCGATGATGGCATTCGGCATGATCTCGCAATATTTGAAGGGCAGAGGTATGGTGCTGGTGGATACCAAGACCGAGCATGGTATCGATGGTGACGGCAACATCGTTGTCGCCGATGAACTTTACACCATGGACTCCTCCCGTTTCTGGCGCATGGATGGCCGAGGGGAGTTAATGTCCCATAACGGTAAACCGCTTTCCTTCTCCAAGGAATTTGCCCGCGACATGGTGAAAGAGAAAGATCAGCAATTTACCGAGGAACAAGCCAATGAAATAGCGGTGCGCTACATTCAGGGCTTGCAACACTTGACCGGTGAAGCCTTCGTTCCCGACCTGCGGCCAAGAGATCAACGAATTATCGGCTCAAGTAATCTGATTCTCGATGCATTACTAGCGGATTAATCGGCTGGTAATTGCCCGCCGATCGACACTGAGAAACCAGGTTAAATCATTCAGAAATGCTGGAGCTCACATGTTTCCTATCCGATTCAAGCTTGCTATTACAGTGTTCGGCGCTGGATTCATGGTTGCCGCCTGCGGCCCAGATTCTCTGCCTGGGGAAGATTTCCCCAGCGAATCAGTCACCCTGAATGACTACGAGAGAGCCGAGCAATTTCTCGCTGTTAACACCTCCAAGTTAATGCAGAACAATATTCTCGCGCAATACTGGCAGGATGATGATCGGCTGATTTATCGCCGTTCCACCTTGCAAGGCTCCGAGTATATGATCGTCAATGTTGTCAACGGCGAGAAGTCGGTGTTATTCGATACCGAAGCGGTGGCGATTGTACTGGCGAATTGGAGCGATGAAGAAATCGATGTCAATGATTTGTCATTGTCTGCTCTGGAACTCGGCGCGACCGGCGATGATTTGAAATTCAATTTCGATGATGAGCAATTTTCCCTGAACCTGGCCAGTGGAGAAATTATCCGTCTCGACAATTTCTCCAGTGATGAGTATTTGTCCCCCGATGGCAGCAAGGCCGCCTACATCGACACTTACAATCTATGGCTAAGGGATACGGTAAGCAACGAATTAGTCCAGCTTACTTTCGACGGTGAAGAAAACTACGGCTATGCCACCAATAATGCAGGCTGGACCAGAGACGATGGGCCGGTGCTGCTGTGGTCACCCGATTCCAGCAAGATCGCTACCTTCCGCCACGATGGCCGCAACGTCGGCGAGATGTATCTTTACAGCACCGAGGTTGGACACGTGGAACTGGACGCATGGAAGTATCCATTACCCGGCGATGAGCATATCTTCATGATCGAACGGCTGGTAATACACCTGGAGGACGGACAGGATTCAGAGCCGAACATCGTATGGCTAAATATGCCACCTGACCCCCATAGATCTACCATCAGTGACCATATTGCTGGGCGTGGCGGCTTATTCCTCGATGTGGAATGGAGCGAAGACAGCGAGAGCCTGGCCTTCGTCTCCTCGTCGCGGGATCACAAGATAGCCCAGTTGCGGGTGGCCGATCCCTACACCGGCGAAGTCAATGATGTTTTCCGGGAAGAAGTAGCCACCTATTACGAATCCGGACTCAATAGAGTCAACTGGCGTGTGTTTCCCGGACGAATGGAGTTCCTCTGGTTTTCGGAGCAGGACAATTGGGGGCATCTCTACCTGCGGGACCTGCGTACTGGAATGCTTAAACGGCAACTGACCGCAGGAAACTGGAGTGTGCTGCAGGTGCAACAACTGGATCTGGAAAATGAACAGATTTATTTTCTGGCGTCCAATCGTGAAGCGGGTGATCCTTACTATCAATATCTTTACCGCATCAATATGGACGGCACTGGATTGGAAAACCTGACGCCTGAGTCGGCCAATCATGAGATTACCTGGTCTGAATCGGGGGAGTATTTCACCGATATCTTTTCCGCACCAACGCTTGCGCCCCGTGCGGTGGTACGCAACAGGGCCGGAGAAATCACGCTTTCTCTCGAACAGGCGGACCTCAGTGCCCTGTTTGCATCGGGGTGGGTGGCTCCCATCCCATTTACCGCGAAGGCGAGAGATCAATTGTCCGACCTGCACGGTTTGCTATATAAACCGTCCAACTTCGACGCCAGTAAATCCTATCCGATTTTAAATTACCTCTATCCCGGACCACAAACCGGTAGCGTGGGCACCCGCTCTTTTCGGGCGTCCCGTGCCGACAAGCAGGCCCTGGCCGAGCTGGGTTTCATCGTCGTGGAAGTCGATGCGATGGGAACGCCGGGTCGTTCCAAGGCATTTCATGATGCCTACTATGGCGATATGGGTGACAATGGATTGCCTGATCAGATGACTGTCATTCGGCAGTTGGCTGCGGAGAATCCGTGGATGGATCTGGGTCGCGTCGGCATCTGGGGCCACTCCGGCGGTGGTTTTGCTTCCACGGCAGGCATTCTGCGCTACCCGGATTTTTACAAGGTGGCGGTGTCCGGTGCTGGCAATCATGATAATCGTAATTACGAGGATGACTGGGGTGAAAAATGGCACGGGCTGCTGGAAACCTATCCCGAGACCAATCCACTGGATAGCGATGGCAGTTCTGAGGTCGCCGCCAGCAACTATGACAGTCAGGCCAACCAGTTGCTTGCGGATAGGCTGCAGGGCAAATTACTTCTCGCTCACGGCATGATGGATACTAATGTGCATCCGTCAAATACATTATTAGTCGTGGCGGCGCTGATCGAAGCAGATAAAGACTTCGATCTGCTGGTATTACCAAGCGCCAGTCATAGCTTTGGCAATCGACGCTACTTTATGAAACGACGTTGGGATTATTTCGTCGAGCACCTCAAAGGCGTGGCACCTCCCTCGGCGTTCAGATTTAACGACAACGTAAAATAGCGCGCCGAATCGGACTCCTGCCGCCGGGGAAAGATGAGGTGCTGGCTTGCAAGGGCATGGAGGGCTGGACTAAGCTAGCGCGCAACGTAATCTCGCACTATTTAGAACGCCTCAAACAGGCGCGGGGAATAAGTCATGAGTAGAACCAGCCGAATATTTAGATTTACGAGTCTTCTGTTGGCGCTTACTGACTTATCCATCCTGCAGCACTTCAGTTTTGCCAACTTTATGAGTCCGTCATGATCCAGCTCGAGACTACATTGGCTGCGTTTGCCGATTTTATGTGGGGACCGCCAATGGTGGTTCTGCTGGTGGGTGGTGGTTTATATTTCATGCTGCACTCGAGGATGCAGCACTTCCGTTATATAGGCCATAGCATGGCATTGCTGCGTGGCAGATACACCGAACAATCCAGTGGCGCCGCCGGCGATATTACCCACTATCGTGCCCTCGCAACCGCGCTGGCCGGTACCATAGGGCTCGGCAATATTACCGGCGTGGCGGTGGCTATTACCATAGGCGGTCCTGGCGCGGTGTTCTGGATGTGGGTCACCGCCATCGTGGGTATATCCACCAAGTTTTATACTGCCTCGCTGGCGATCATGTACCGGGGTGTCGATGACAGCGGAGAGTTGCAGGGTGGACCCATGTACGTGATCCGTGAGGGTCTCGGGAAAAACTGGCTACCACTGGCATGGATGTTTGCCGTCGCCGGCATGTTTGGAACCCTGCCAGTCTTTCAAATAAACCAATTGGTACAAATACTACGGGACGTCATTGCGATCCCGTCGGGATTTGCCAGCGCCGAAGATCATTTCGGTTTTGATCTCACCATGGGTGTAATACTCGCAGTCGGTTTATTTTCGATTGCGGTGGGCAAGATAAAACGGGTGTCGGCGGTGGCCGGCAAGCTGGTGCCAACCATGGTGGTGTTCTACTTCCTTATAACAGCTGTATTGCTAATGAGTAACATCACCGAAATTCCTGCCATGTTTGCCCTCATTTTTACCGATGCCTTCTCTGGAGAAGCGGTATCTGGTGGTGTGCTCGGCGCGGTTATTCTGATCGGGGTACAACGCGGTGTCTTTTCCAACGAGGCCGGTCTCGGCACCGAGTCTCTCGCACACGGTGCCGCCAAGACCAACGAGCCGACCCGTGAAGGCCTGGTGGCTATGGTAGGGCCAGTCATCGATACCCTCCTTGTGTGCACCTGCACGGCGTTGGCCCTGCTGGTAACCGATGTCTGGCAGGGAGATGCTATCGGCGTCACCATGACATCCCAGGCCTATGAGCAGGTGTTTCCGGGCTTCGGTTCTTATCTGGTGTTAATTATGGTTATCGTGCTCAGCACCACGACGGTTCTGACCTACTCGTACTACGGCAGCAAATGTATGGGTTTCCTGTTTGGAGTAGCCTCGCAAAAATATTATCTGTGGGCTTATATGGCGTTGATTGCAGCAGGGGCGGTGGTTTCCATGGATGCCGTCATCAGTCTGTTCGATGGCGCCTACGCCATCATGGCCATTCCCACCATGGTCTCGACCCTGATACTGGCGCCGAAGGTGCGGGCTGTGGCCCGGGACTATTTCAGGCGCCTCGACGCAGGCAGTTTCGACAAACCAGATTTAACTGATAGTCAATTAACAGCGAATCGGCTAACGCAGAAATAGACTGGAGAAGCCCCCGGATGAAAAAATATTTAGTGCCTTGCGTGATGATCATGCTTATCGCCACAAATGGCGAAGCCTCCGCCCAACAATCCGAGATGGCGGCCATTAACCAGGTGCTGGATGGTTATCACGCCGCCGCTGCGGAGGGTGACTGGGATACCTACTTCGCCTTCATGAGTGACGATGCTGTATTCCTGGGCACCGATGCCGGAGAGCGCTGGCAAAAACGTGAATTTCAGGACTACGCCAGCGTCTCTAGCGGCTGGGTATATACGCCACAAACTCGCAATGTGAATCTTACACCGGATGGCAATAGCGCCTGGTTTGATGAAATATTATTGAGTGCCAGCTATGGCACGGCCCGGGGCACTGGTGTATTGATCAAGACCACCGTCGGCTGGAAGATTTCCCAGTATCACCTTACTCTGCCCATTCCCAATGGCCTGGCGCGCAAGATGACTGACGAAATCAAGGCCTACGAAGCGCAGCAATGATGCTGAGCCTCGATTTTAGTGATTAAGCCCTGTCCGTCGTCTGTGCCGCCATTTTTTGAAATCCCCTGCTCATGATCCAGGCGCTGAAACAGGAAACCGCGGCGAAAGCACTCAGTACCAGAAACACCTGGGACCAACCTAGATAGTCGGACATGATACCCGCGGCGAAGGCGGCTATGGCGCCACCGATGTAGCCCATACCATCCAGAATTCCGGTACAGGATCCGGCGCCCTTGGCGCCGGCTATATCCAGCGTCAGACAGCCACTGCTCATGGAGTAGGGACCCAGCAGAAAAAATCCACAGGCACCGAGAAAGAACAGGATCAGATTGAAATTTGGGGACTCGGCGGCACTCAGCACAGAGATGGCCCACAGGCAGCCGATCAACACTGCCAACATGATCCACATCATTCGCGCCCGGTCCCCATTTTTCGCATGATGGTCCGTATACCAACCGATAAATACCGTACCCAGCACGCCAAACAGGGGGAAGATGGCCGATTGCACGATCGCGGCACTGGCGCCGAGTCCGATGTCGAAGAGGAATTTGGGTGTCCAAAACAGAAACACAGAACGCAGCAAGGTGGTGAGAAAGCTGAAGAGCAGGAGCTGGCGATAGATTGGCAGACCAAGCAGTGTCTTCAGGATCGTAGAAACGGCGGGTTTTTCCTCATCGCCGTAGTCGGCCAGCGCTTTGCGTGCACTTCCGGATACGCTCACCCGGGCCCCGGGTATGACAGCGGCGGGACTGGAACGGGAAGCTAAATAGGACCAGATCAGAATCGCGGCAAGGACTATCGCCGGGTAGATAAAGATGCCTTGCCAGGGCACACCCTGCGCGACCAGGAAGCCTGCAAACAACACCGCTGCGACCCCGCCAAACTGGAAGTTCACACTGATCAGGCCCATGACGGTGCCGTTACGTTCACCCGGATACCAGCTGCCGATGGTTTTCGTCAGACCACCCCAACCCATCGACAGGAAGTAGCGACAAAAACACCAGACCACGATAAATACAGAAAGACTGGCGGAGAGCGCGAAGACAATATTCCAGAATATCGCCCCGGCCATCCCCACGAGAAATATTTTGCGACCGCCGATGCGATCGGCGAGGGGTCCGTTGATAAATTTTCCCGCGGCGTAGGCCATCTCCGACAGCGATGCGATAAGTCCTAACTGGGTGTTGGAAAAACCGAACTCCTGCTCGAGCAGGGGAAATGCTGCCGCCAGATTTCCGCGGCAGAGATAGTAGCCCACATAGCCGATAAGCATGACCCAGAATGTGGAAGTGCGCCAACGTAACAGGCGTTGGCTGTCGCTGGGAGACAATAATACTTTTTGATCACCCTGGAGGATGTAGAACATGACCCGATTCCAAACTGCTCAGCTGGCGGATTCTATCATGCTAGGGCACCTCTGAATAATGCAGTGAGGCCCTAAGGATTGCGCTGGGAAAAGCGCTGCGGCAGGGTGCAGCGCTGCTGCTCAATGCAGTGCTGCGACGAGATGAAAGATTGTCGCCTAATGGATGGTTTGCTCCGGCTTCGGTTTTTCGTTGCTCATAGGAGAAGTGAGGGCACCTTCCTCCTCCTGCGAAAAGTAACTTCGAGTGAGGATAGGTCGCTCGAGATAGGCAACCAGCTTGCTCATGAAATCATCCATGTGATCGGTCTGGTAATGCGCCTGCAAACAATCGGCATTCTCCCACTCCTGCAGCAGAATCACCTGGTTGGAATCGCTTATGCCCTCGAAATACTCATAGCTGATACAGCCGTGTTCCTCGCGGCATAGGCGCACCATGTTTTTCATCAAGGCAATCGCCTTTGATTTTAACTCGGCTCGTAAGTGGAATGTGCTTTGAACCATTATCATAATGAGAGCTGTCCGTTAGTTCGAATTCGATACTAGCTGTTACACCCGACACCCTATAACTTAAACCCAGTTGCATGCACTGCTGCTGAAGGTGCCAGCACGAGTCTATATTGTGTCTTATTGTCGATTATCAAGCCTATCGATAATCGAGGCTCCCTGGGCCCTGCCCAGATCAACTTCCCACTCGATTCCAGCTAATGAAAGTAATCAGCCACTACGTACATTCGCCTGTTGCCTAACGCAAAATTTCTATCAGTTCCCGGGCATCCCGACGCATTCTCTCGCGCTGCGCCACCGTCATGCAGATGTATTCGCGAAAGTTAGTGCCGAGTACAACTTCCCTCCGGCAAGTCAGTTTCTCACCCTCGGAGCTCACGGTGGCGTTGTAGGCCTCCACGTCCCGTTGATTCCGAATCCTGGCAATGCCATCGTCCTCATACATATTTTCACAGCCAACCAATAGCATGGCCAGGCAAATTACTGCGACTGTTTTTTGCATTTTTCACCTCTAAACTTCGTAAATTCTAATGAATTCATCCTATCGACACACGATTGGTCGCCAGTAGACTTGCGAACGGGTGTAAATCTACCATTAAGTTTGCGATCTGCCAAAGCAATGCTACAGACTGACACATTTTAGGGACAGATGCCTCCTGGGCCGGTGACTAGATCGCTGCTGCCGTTTTCAAATTGTTAATCTCGGTTTCGTCGAAGCCCCAATCCCTTAATACCTGTTCCGAGTGTTCTCCTGCCAACGCCGCAGACGATTGTATTTCTCCCTGGGTGCGACTGAAGCGCGGTGCGGGGGCCGGTTGGGTGACGCCTTCGAAATCAACATAGGTGGCTCTGGCTTCGTTGTGTGGGTGGTGGCTCGCCTCTTTCAGATTGAGGACCGGAGCGAAGCACACATCCGTACCCTCCATGATGGCGCACCAATCGTCGCGAGTCTTGGTCTTAAACAGGATCTCCAACTTGGTTCTCAGTTCGGGCCAGCCAGATTGATCCTGTTGTGCCAAAAAAGCGTCATCAGTTATTTCGCACTTTTCCAGCAGCAGCGCATAAAACTGCGGCTCGATAGAGCCTATGGAAATGTATTTACCATCGCTACACTCGTAGCTGCCGTAGTAGTGAGCGCCGCCATCCAGTTTGTTACTGGATCTGTCCGTGGTCCACAGGTTCATAGCCATCAATCCAAAAAATGGACTGAGCAGGCTGGCGGTGCCATCGGTCATCGCCGCGTCGATGACCTGCCCCTGGCCTGAGTTGCTTCTTTCTATCAATGCGGCCAGCACGCCGCTTAGCAGATACATGGCGCCACCGCCGAAATCGCCAACCAGATTCAAGGGCGGAGTGGGGGGCCGATCGGCATAACCCATGGCGCCCAGTGCACCTGCGATGGAAATGTAATTGATATCGTGACCGGCGGCCTGTGCCAGGGGTCCAGTCTGTCCCCAACCGGTCATGCGCCCGTAAACCAGTTTCGGGTTGCGCTGCAGAGCGGGTTCTGGTCCCAGCCCCAGGCGCTCCATGACCCCGGGTCGAAATCCTTCGATGAGGACGTCCGCCTGGTCGATAAGCGCCAGTGCGGTTTCGACGCCCTGGGGGGTCTTGAGATCGAGTGCGAGGGAGCGCCGGCCCCGGTTCAATACATTGGCACGGCTGCCTGCGCCTTTCTGATTGAGTCTATCGATACGCACGACTTCGGCGCCCATGTCTGACAACATCATGGCGCAGAATGGTCCGGGTCCGATGCCCGCCATTTCGATGACTCGAATGCCCTTAAGTGGTCCCATCGCGACTATTGCCTCCGTCTTCCTGTTGCTGATTTGGCCATGAATGATAGGGGATAGCCTTATGACAATAAAGACCCTGAGCCCGGGAACGCGCAGTGTGGCGCAGAACCACCGCCGTTAGCCCAGGGATCCGGCCGATTAGCAGTTTCACTTTTTGGAGGGATGATTTATGCTGTCGCGCCTGCATCGAGTAGAAAAGGTGGATCCATGGAGATCAGAAATAAGACGGCTTTCATCACCGGCGGCGCATCCGGGCTGGGCCTGGCAACGGCACAGAATTTCGTCGCCGCAGGCGCCAAGGTCATGCTCTATGACTTGAATGCCGAGGCGCTGGAAGCCGCCGCCGCCGGCCTGGGAGAGCAAGCCGCCTGGCATGCCGGAGATGTGGCCGACGAGGTCGCCGTGGCCGCTGCCATCGCTGCTACGAAAACCAAATTTGGCAGCATTCATATCAATCTGAATTCGGCCGGCATCGGCGGCGCCGCCAGAACAGTGGGTAAAAATGGGCCGATGCCGCTGGAAAAATTTGAGCACATCATCCGCGTTAACCTGATTGGTACCTTTAACGTGCTACGTCTCTGCGCGGAGGTGATGCAGGGCAATGAAGCAGTAACCGCCGATGGCGAGAGAGGCGTTATCATCAACGTGGCATCCGTTGCTGCCTTCGATGGTCAGACCGGACAGGCGGGATATGCGGCATCCAAGGGTGGCATCGTGGCGATGACCCTGCCGATTGCCCGGGATCTGGCGAAACGAGGCGTGCGGGTGATGACCATAGCCCCTGGGGTGTTTGAGACCCCCTTGCTCGCATCTGCCCCCGCTGAAATACGCGATCCCCTGATTGCCATCACCCAGTTTCCCAAGCGCCTGGGAAATCCGGAAGAGTTTGCAGAGGAAGTCGCACACATCGTCAGCTGCGGTTATCTGAACGCGGAAACCATACGTCTGGATGCGGGCATCCGCATGCCGGCACTGTAGAGAAGTGTCTTTTGGGGAATTGGAAGAGGAGTAAAATCAGATGGCTGATGCATACATTGTAGGAGCAGTTCGAACCGCGACCGGCAGGAGAAAGGGACGGCTTAGCCGCATTCACCCGGTCGATATGGGTGCCATCGTGGTCGATGAACTGGTGGACCGGACCGGTGTGCCTACCGGCGGCGTCGACGACGTGATCTTCGGTGTGGTCAGTCAGATCGGGTCACAGGCTGGGAACCTGGGCTGCATGGTAGCATTGTCTTCCAAGCTCGATGCCGAGGTGCCGGGTACTACGGTCGATCGTCAGTGCGGCTCGTCGCTGCAGGCCATTCAGTTTGGTGCCCAGGCGGTCATGTCCGGCACCCAGGATGTCATCATCAGCGGTGGCGTCGAAGCCATGAGCACCGTCGAAATTGGCTCCAATATCCGTGATGGCCTGGAGCATGGTCGCGGCACACCCAAGGGCGAACGCCTGGAAATGCAGTATCCGGGTGTGCAGTTCAGCCAGTTCGATGGTGCGGAGTTATTGGCCGAAAAATACGGCATCACCCGCGAAGAGCTGGATGAGTTCGGCTTGATGAGCCATCAACGGGCCGCAGCAGCGACCGAGAAAGGATACTTTAAGACAGAAATCGTCCCACTCAATATCAAACTGGAAGACGGCAGCGCGGACATCCACGACGCAGACGAAGGCATAAGAACCGACGCCTCGCTCGAGGGCATGCAGTCACTCAATACCTTGCGCGAAGGCGGTGTCATTACTGCCGGAACCGCCAGCCAGATCAGCGATGGCGCCGCCGCGGTGATGATCGCTAATGAAGATGCTATCGCCAGGTATAATCTGCCGGTGCGCGCCAGGATCAAGGCACTTGCGGTGGTGGGTTCCGACCCGGTTATCATGTTGGAGGGTCCAATCCCTGCCACCCGCAAGGTGCTCGAGAAAGCGGGTCTGACCATAGATGACATCGATCTGTATGAGGTCAATGAGGCGTTCGGCTCGGTGCCGCTGGCCTGGGTTAAAGCCCTGGGTGCGGACATCAATAAATTGAACGTCAATGGCGGCGCCCAGGCACTGGGCCATCCGCTGGGTGGAACCGGGGCCAAATTAATGACCACCCTGGTGCATGAATTGGAGCGGCGCCAGGCCCGCTACGGTCTTGTCGCCATATGCGAAGGTGGGGGTACGGCGAACGCCATGATTATCGAACGGATGGATTCAACTGCGCATTAGTCACCGGCGATGTAGTCGGGAAAACTAATCTCCGAAGGCCTGATGTCATCATTGTGGTGATCTGCCGGCGCAGACAAGTGAAATAAGTCAACGAAGAAGCGAAAACAGCGATGTTTGAAAATCACATCAGTCCATGGATGGATGAAGAATTGCACATCATGCGAGATGCGGTGCGCAAATTTCTCGCCCGGGAATTTGTACCCCATATGGCCCGGTGGGAGAAGCAGGGCTGCATCGACCGAGATGCCTGGAATAAAGCGGGTGCAGCCGGGCTGTTATGTGTGTCGATCCCGGCACAGTATGGCGGCGGCGGTGGCAACTTCAAACATGAGATGGTGCTGGTGGAAGAGCTGTGCTACGCCCACATCTCCGGCTTCGGCAACAGTGTACATTCCGGCATCGTGGCCCACTATATAAACTCCTATGGTAGCGAAGAGCAGAAACAGAAATGGTTGCCAAAGATGGCGTCGGGAGAAATCGTTTCCGCGATTGCCATGACCGAGCCTGGCACGGGTTCCGATTTGCAGGCGGTGGCTATGACCGCGATCAAGAAAGGCGAGAATTATGTGCTTAACGGTCAAAAAACCTTTCTGACCAACGGCCAGACCGCGAACCTGA
>JADFIJ010000223.1 GCA_022566775.1 Pseudomonadota bacterium
GGCTGGGATGGGCGAGTGCTACGGCATCCATGAGCACAGGAATCGATTCCCTCTCCTCGCTCGGCGCGCCCAGGTCTAGCGCCTCGGCCTTAAGATTGGCCGCAGCGACGGCGCTCAGGCCTGCCGCCTGCGCCTCCAGGTCGCGATCGACTATTCTGGCCCCACCACCAGGCAATTCGGCGAATTCCAAGGACCCCAGATCCACATCCTGGGGAATATTCTTGTCGATGGCCAGTCGAATCTGCCCGCGGCGAGCCCGGAATGCCACGTAGAGCCCCCGCAATATAACCGCGATGATGGCAAATCCCAACAGTAAGATGATTAATTCACGTATGTTCATGGCGGCAATTCGAGCAGCGTTATGGCGCTGCCCGGAATAGTCAAAAATTACTAATGTTATCTTACAGTTACCGTATTTTCTTTAGCATGAAAACGGCTTTTTGAGGCTGGATTTTCAAAACCACTAGATGGCGGCCAATTCCGCAGCTTCGTCGATATCGACGGCTACGACCCGAGACACGCCGGGCTCGTGCATGGTGACACCCAGCAGTTGATTCGCCATCTCCATAGTTAGCTTGTTATGGGTGATGAAAATGAATTGGACGTTAGTGGCCATTTCCCGCACCAGCTTGGCGTAACGCTCAACATTGGCATCATCCAGAGGCGCGTCAACCTCATCCAGCATACAGAACGGCGACGGATTCAACTGGAAGATGGAAAACACCAGGGCTATGGCTGTCATCGCTTTCTCTCCACCGGAGAGCAGATGGATGGTGCTATTACGTTTGCCCGGCGGCCGCGCCATGATGGCGACCCCGGTATCGAGGAGGTCATCACCGGTCATATCCAGGTAGGCATGACCACCGCCGAAGATCTTCGGAAACAGGTCTTGCAGACCCGCGTTAATCTTGTCGAAGGTGTCCTTAAAGCGGACCCGGGTTTCCTTGTCAATCTTGCGGATGGCGATCTGCAGCGTATTCAGTGCCTTTTCAAGGTCTTCGTTCTGTCTGTCCAGATATACTTTGCGTTCAGACTGTTGCGTGTATTCGTCTATCGCGGCGAGGTTTATTGGCCCCAGGCGCTGAATCCTGTTGCCCAGTTTTTCAAGCGCCTGCTCGCATTGCTGCGGTTCCAGGCCATCCGGAAGCCCTGCCAGAACCACGTCGAGATCAAATTTTGCTGCCTGCAACTGCTCCAAAATGCCCTCACCTTTTACGGTCGCGCCCTCGCTCTTCAATCGGATTTGCATCAGGGACTCACGCACCGCATTCAGCTGTTCCAGTTTCTGGTTTCGTTGTTGCTCCAGGGATCTGATGCTGTGCTCGTTGTCATCGACCCTGGCTTTTGCCACGGCCAATTCCTTCTCCACCTCAAGCCTGTTCTGCAGCAATGATTCCAGGTCCTTGCGCATGGTCTGAACCGGCTCGTCTGATTCTGCTAACTGGGTACGAAGAGACTCCATTCGTTCTTTCGATCGCTGCACCTGGCTGGCCATACGGTCCATGGTTTCCCGGGTGGATTGCAACTGCGACTGAACGGATTGTTGTTTCAGCGCCAGTTCATGGGCCAGGTCCTTGTCTGTGGTCGCGTTGGCACGGCATTGCTCCAGCGCCTCCCGCGCTTCGTCTCTGCTGGCTTCCAGTCGCTCGCGGCCACCGATGTCACGTTCCATGCCATCCAGAGCCTGCTGCAAGCGGGCCCTGGCCTCGGCTGTATTTTCCTCCTCCAGCGCAAGCTGGCGCCCGAGTTCCTCTAATTCACGGTGGAGTCGCTGCGCGCGTAAGTTTGCCTCTTCTTCCTTGGCCATGCTGGCCCCGATCAGGGATTTGAGATCACTGAGCTCACGGGATTTGCTGGTAATTTCAGTCTGTGTCGCCTCGCGGGCAGACTCATCCTCAGAAAGGGCCGACTCGAGTCGATCCTGCTCTTTAAGTAATTTATCTGATTTATTACTTAGCTTTTTGATATTTATGAATAATTCAGAAATTAAACCGCGTCTTTCAACAACAGAATCCCGCTTATTCTCAGTGCTAATCTGAATCCAGCTTGGACCCAGCCAAGCCCCGTCGGCGGTAATAATAGATTCACCAACAGAGAGCCGATCTCGTCGAGCCAGGGCGTCTGCCAGACTATCAGCCACGTAGATACCTGCCAGCAAATCGCCCAGATCCCAATCACAGCGTATCTTGTCAGTGAGCAAGCTCAGCTCAGGGTTCGCGGCCTCAGGCTCTGCGGCGACCGCCAATACATCGATCAGGCCGAACTTGCCCTGTGGCAATTCCGCCAGCAGTGATTCTAGATTGCCCAGCCCCTCCACACAGATACTCTGCAGGGAAACCCCGAGAACGGTTTCCACAGCCATCTCCCAACCGGCGGCTATCTTCAGGCTCTCGCCGAGTCGCAGCTGGTTATCCATGCCCTTCTGCCCCAACCAGCGATTAATCTCCTGCTGGTCCTGACCCAATGCCGCTTGTTGCAAGGCCTCCACGGACGCCAGTTTACCCCGGGCCGTCTGCAATTCACTGCGCACGGCGTCGAGGTCAGCAGAATTAGTGGCCAGCGCCTGGCGTCGGTTCTCCCGTTGTACACCTAGCTTAGTATTCCTGCCCTGCCCTGAAGCAATATCTGCTTCGAGCTTGCTGATTTGTCTGGCGGTCTCGGTGATAGACTCATCTTCCGGACTTGCCGCGATAGCCTGTCGTTCCTGTTCCAGGTTCTGCTTTCGTTCCAGACCACGCTCGACGATTTTTTCAAGCTGTTGTATCCGTGATTGCTCCACCTCTGCCGTCTGCCTCGGTTCCTCCGCTCGCTGATTAAAAGCATCCCACTCCTGCTGCCACTGCTGCAATGTTTGCTCTGTATTCTCTAACAACCTGGCTGACTCGGCCTCAGAATTCCTTGCCGCTTCCAGCTCGGGGGTAACGATTCGCAGCTCGGCATCGAACTGGGTAATCTTCTTCAGATCCACATCCAGCTCTTCCTTGGTCTGCGACCAGCCCTCTTCGGTCTCCGAAAGATCGAGCTGCAACTGATCGACGCGCTCGATATGATGTTCGATCGACTGTTCGATGCGCGCAATATCGTTTCCCAGGCTATAGAAATGTTCCTGTACTTCACCGAGAGTGTCGGTTAAATCCGCATTGTCAGACAGATGCTTTTCTACTCTCGCGTCTATTTCCCGTTGCTCCGCGGTGGTCGCTTCGATATTGATTTCCAGGGAATTAATGCGCTCCTGATTGGTCCGGAGTTCGTCATCGAGACCGCGCCAACGCAGGGCGTTCAGGTTCGCCGTCGTCTGCCGCTCTTCTTGCTTAAATTCGCCATATTTTTCGGCGGCAACGGATTGGCGCTGCAGGTGCTGAAGTTGACGGCCCAGTTCGTCTCTGATGTCGGTAAGACGCTCCAGGTTGTCCCGGGTGCGTCTGATCCTGCTTTCTGTTTCCTTGCGTCGTTCCTTGTATTTGGAGATGCCGGCGGCTTCCTCGATAAATACCCTTAATTCTTCCGGCTTCGATTCGATCAGCCGCGACACCATCCCCTGCTCGATAATCGAGTAACTGCGCGCTCCCAGGCCGGTACCAAGGAAAATATCGGTAACATCTTTGCGTCGACAGCGGGTGCCGTTAAGACTGTAAGTGGATTGCGCATCGCGATCGACCTTGCGCTTGATAGAGACTTCGGCGAAGTTGACGTATTCGCCTCGCAGTTTCTTGTCGTGGTTGTCAAAAATCAGCTCGACGCTGGCCTGTCCCACCGGCTTACGGCTGCTGGAGCCATTGAAGATGACATCCGTCATCTGCTCGCCGCGCAGGTTCTTGGCGGAACTTTCGCCCATCACCCAGCGCACGGCGTCGATCACATTGGATTTGCCGCAGCCATTAGGGCCAACGATGGCACAGAGGCTGGACGGAAAGTGAATTGTGGTGGGGTCTACGAAGGTTTTGAAACCAGCTAATTTTATACACTTCAGGCGCATGAATGACTCTGAATATCCCCCTGCCAGGCAAAGGCGTGAGTATTATCAATCGGGCGAAGGCCTGACATCAGGTATAGCCGGTTCTGACAACGATAATGAATGTTATTATTGGGCCGAATTTTATCTGATTTGATGATTTAATAACACCGCAAAATCTGAGCTAAGCAGGTTTATTTTTCCTGGAGTCTGAGGTTTAGCAAAACCTCGGAGCGAACCATAACTCTCTTATCCATTTGCACCCAATCGTAATCTCTTCGAGCACCTGAGTTGATGGCAGGTCAAGAAAATTACCCTATCTTCGCCATGAGTAGAACTATGAAATCTCTAATCTCCAGCCCTCGAATGATAATTCGGATCTGCCCTTGTCGGTTCTGCCGGCTGAAGCTCATGGCCTTCAGCCTGGCCAGCTTCTTTAGTCTGGGTTCAGTACAAGCTGACACGCCACTGGGTTGGATTAACAGTGCGAACATGGCTGCCTACACCACCACCCGTGGCGAATTCGAGATCAGCCTCGCCGGCCTGGCGGTAAACGACACTATCGATTTTCTAAATGTTCGCGATGATCTGCTTGTTAACAATAGGACACTGGTCGGTGACAGCGGTGATCTCATCGGGGGCAAATTCGAAATTCACTATGGCGTCACGGAAACATTGGCTGTATTTTATCGTCAACAACAGCATTCCCTTACAGTGGATCTCGGTGCCATCAATTCTATTAACTTGATTAAAATCGACGATTCCCTGGAAACGTTATCACAGTCGGCTGGAATTAAATGGACGTTCTTTCAAGGCAATCTGCTGAATGCCAATAATAGACACTCTGTTGCTTCCCTGGAACTGACCGCTTACGCAAATAAGAGCGATGACTTCGACGTGGTACTCGATGAGATCCAACTGGGGAACTCGACAATCACCTTCCGTGATCCGCAGACCTTTTCAGTTGCCGAGCTTGAAGATGAGGGTTGGAAAGCGCGCCTGGTTTACACATGGCCTGTGCTACAGACGACTATTGCCAGTATTTGGGCCGGTTATGGTGAAAGTGAGGCCACATCTGCCACCACTTCCGATCTGACTGAGCAAAGTATCAAAAATATTTTCGAGCAGAGTTTTAGTCTAGATGAGTCAATTCTCTACCTCGGTGCCAGTATTGTGGTTCAGATCACCCCCAGAATGCCGCTAATGCTGAGTTATGAATATCTCAACAAAAGTGATTCTAAGTTTGAGCAAATTCCAGCAAATCCCCCTAGTGGATTGCCTGGATTTCTCACCGCTGCTAATCAATCAAAAGAAGATGATAATCACACTTTAAATGCCCGTATTTCATACTGGCTGACCCCAAAATTGCATATCAGCCTCACGGCGAATCTGTACTCCCATCAATTTTTGGGGTCTTTGCCCCACTACAACAACCCCCTAAGCGGGTCATTTTCCTCTCTACCCTATGGTTTGCTGGTATTGAACTGGGGTATAAATTCTGATTATCGTGTAAAAAATACTTAGCATTCTACATTC
>JADFIJ010000224.1 GCA_022566775.1 Pseudomonadota bacterium
ACCTACATCCATGTAGGCGATGGTGTCGCCCTTGGCAAGAAGTGTAACGCCGCAAATGAATGCTTCAGGGCTCGCCCTTCGGGGCTTTCAGGCGGGTCTGCACTCGGCGTTAGCGCTGCTTGAAAGGTGGCCTACATTCCTGCGCAACCCTGCCTTGATTGCAAACCCGCCTGAAAGCCTGAGCATCACTGTATTATTCAGAGCTGCCCTAGTTCGTGCCCGCGTAGGTGATCCCGCTGCTTATCCAGGCAATTATCGGGTGCCCAGCCTACTCGCTTCTGCGGCGATAGGACACGCGCCCCGAAAAAACCTGGAAGAAAAAAGCCGGGAAGTCGCTGCCATGGCGGGTTTGGGGTAAAATACACTTTTCCCTTATGCAGTCGTTATAAACAAGACAGGACCTCGTAGATGTTGGAAATAAACAGTCAATTGAACAAGTTGAAGCAGTTAGGCGAAAGAACAGACAGTCTCAGGGGGTATCTTTGACTACGACGCCAAGAAGGATCGGCTGGCGGAGGTAGAGCTGGAATTGGGTGAGTCCGAAGTGTGGGAAAAACCGGCGTACGCACAGTCCCTGGGTAAGGAGCGGTCGAAGCTGGAAACGGTGGTGCTCAGCATAGATCACTTGACCGCCGGTATTATCGAAGTCGAAGATTTGTTGAAACTGGCGCAGGAGGAGTCCGACCAGGAACTCCATGTTGAGGCGAGTACTGATCTCGATGCCCTGCAATCGAAACTGGAACGACTCGAATTTCAACGTATGTTTACGGGTGAGATGGATGCTGCCAACGCCTATCTGGATATCCAGGCCGGTTCCGGCGGCACCGAAGCCCAGGACTGGGCCGAGATGTTGTTGCGCATGTACCTGCGCTGGAGTGAAAGCAAGGGCTTTGCCACGGAGTTGGTGGAAGTATCCGGTGGCGATGTCGCCGGCATTAAGAGTGCGACGGTTCACATCAGCGGTGACTATGCCTTCGGCTGGCTGAGAACCGAGATTGGTGTGCACCGCCTGGTACGGAAATCCCCGTTCGACTCCGGTAACCGACGTCATACGTCTTTTGCCTCGGTGTTTGTGGCGCCGGAAATTGATGATGAAATCGAAATAGATCTGGATATGTCGAAAGTCCGCATCGATACCTATCGCGCCAGTGGCGCCGGCGGTCAACACGTCAATAAAACCGATTCCGCGGTCAGGCTTACCCACGGGCCCAGCGGCATCGTGGTGCAGTGTCAGAACCAGCGCTCCCAGCACAAGAACAAGGACATGGCGATTAAACAGCTGAAGGCGAAGCTGTACGAGCTGGAAGAGATCAAGCGCAAGGAAGAAATGCAGTCGGTGGAGGCAGCGAAGGCCGACATCGGTTGGGGGAGCCAGATTCGATCCTATGTGCTGGATGCTTCCCGCATCAAGGATCTGCGCACGAACGTAGAAGTGACAAACACCGGTGCGGTGCTGGACGGTGATCTGGATAAATTTATGGAAGCAAGTCTGAAAATGGGGCTGTAGAGCGGCGGCAGGAAAGCATGAGCGAAGAAAAATCTGAAGAAAAGTCTGCACAGAACAAGGATTCTGCGCCACACCTTGAAGACGAAAACAAGTTGATCGCACAGCGTCGACGGAAGCTGGATGCACTTCGCCAACTGGGGCAGGCCTATCCGAATGACTTCAATCGCGAAAACACGGCGGCGCAATTATTCACCGATTTCGGCGACAAGGATAAGGATGAACTTGCCGTAAGCGCGGCGCAGACCTCATTGGCAGGGCGCATCGTGCGCATGCGTGGCCCCTTCGTGGTAATTCAGGACGGCAGCGGTCAGATTCAACTGTATATGAATAACAAGTCATTTACCGGCGAGGCGGCCGAACTTCTCAAGACCCTGGATCTGGGCGACATCATCGGCGTGGAGGGCGAAGTATTCAGAACTGGTAAGGGTGAGCTCAGTGTTCGCGTCGCCAGCTTTCGACTGCTGAGCAAGTCTCTGCGCCCGCTACCGGATAAATACAAGGGTCTGGCGGATACGGAGATGCGCTATCGCCAGCGTTATGTGGATCTGATCGTCAACGCGCATTCTCGCGAGCTGTTTGTCACCCGCTCGCGAATCGTTCGCTTTATTCGTCGGTACTTTGAGGAGTTAGGGTTCATGGAGGTCGAAACACCGATGATGCAAATCATTCCCGGTGGCGCCACCGCACGCCCCTTCATTACTCATCACAATGCCCTGGATCAGGACATGTACCTGCGTGTTGCACCCGAGCTTAATCTCAAGCGCCTGGTGGTGGGCGGGTTTGAAAAGGTATTCGAACTGAATCGGAATTTTCGAAACGAGGGCTTGTCCACGCGCCACAATCCCGAATTTACCATGCTGGAATTCTATCAGGCCTACGCCCGTTACCAGGATTTGATGGATCTCACGGAAGACCTGTTTCGGAAAATCGCGGTTGAGTTGAACGGGCATATGCAGATCAGCTACCAGGGTTCCAGCTATGATCTGTCCCGGCCTTTCGCCAGGCTTACGGTGATGGATGCCATCCGGGAGTATTGCCAGCTCGATGCGCAGGCATCTTTTGCCGATAAGGAAGCGGTGCTGGCCATGGCCAAATCCCTGGATGTTCACTTCGACGAGGCCTGGGCCAAGGGCAAGATCGTGATGGAGATATTCGAGCAGAAGGTGGAAGCACAGCTGGATCAACCCACGTTCATCACCGAGTACCCCATCGAGGTTTCGCCGCTGGCGAGATGCAACGAAGCCAATGAGGAAGTCACCGATCGCTTCGAACTGATCATCGCCGGGCGCGAGCTGGCCAATGGATTTTCGGAATTGAATGATCCGGAGGACCAGGCGCGGCGCTTCCAGGCCCAGGTGGCGCAAAAAGAATCCGGCGATGCCGAGGCCATGCACTACGACCACGACTATGTAACCGCCCTGGAATATGGCATGCCGCCCACCGCTGGCGAAGGCATCGGCATCGATCGCCTGGTGATGCTGTTCACCGACTCGCCATCGATTAAAGATGTGCTGCTGTTTCCCCATATGCGACCACAACATGACCGCGACTGAGAACCCACTCGCACCTCAGCGGGAACTAAGGCTGGCAGATTCCTGGAAGCAACATTTGTTGGGGGAGTTTGCTGCGGATTACATGGCCAGCCTGCGTCAGTTTCTATTGCAGGAAAAAGCCGGGGGCAAGCGCATCTTTCCCCCGGGCAAGGTCATATTCAATGCGCTCGACAGCACCGACTTCGATGCGGTTAAAATTGTTATCCTCGGACAGGATCCCTATCACGGACCGGGGCAGGCCCATGGGCTCTGTTTTTCTGTCGAGCCTGGCGTCGCGGTGCCGCCCTCACTGCTCAATATATACAAGGAGCTACATGCGGACACCGGTTTCAATATCCCTGCCCACGGCTGTCTCAAGCATTGGGCCGGGCAAGGTGTGCTGCTGTTAAATTCGGTATTGACCGTCGAAGCAGGTAGGGCCGCCTCCCATCAAGGCATGGGCTGGGAGCAGTTCACCGACAAAATCATCGATCTGCTGAACCGGGAAAAACAGGGCATTGTCTTTATTTTATGGGGTGCTTATGCGCAGAAGAAAGGCGCCATGATAGACCGCCAGCGGCACCTGGTGTTGCAGTCACCCCATCCCTCGCCGTTGTCCGCCAGCAGGGGTTTCTTCGGCAACAAGCACTTCTCACGAGCCAACGAATATCTCCTGGGTCATGGCCGCAGCGCCGTGGACTGGCAGCTACCGATGACGGTGGACGTGACTCCAACCAGCGAGTAAAGATGAGAAATGGCTGAGGAAAATTGCATCATCGTGGGCGCCAGCCATGCCGGTACCACGCTGGCGCTGCAGCTACGGAAGGAGGGGTGGAGCGGAAAAATCCAGCTCATCAGCGCGGAGCGCGAACTGCCCTATCACCGACCGCCGCTGTCCAAGGATTTGCTGTCTGGCGCGAAGACGCTGGATGGAATCCGGCTGCGACCGGCGCAGGTATTCGAAGACAATGATATAGCGCTGTTGCTGGGAACCCAAGTTGAAAGCATCGACACGGCAAGCTACCGGGTGCGGCTGGCCGATGGCCGCGAGCTGAAATATGACAAGTTGGCGCTTTGTACCGGCGCCGCGGTAAGGAAACTCCCCTTGGGACAATCCCTGGAGAATATCTTCACGATTCGCTTCCATGCAGACACTGCGGCATTGGCGCGCCATATCGAAGTCGGTAAGAAGGCGGTTGTCATCGGCGCCGGCTATATCGGCCTGGAAACGGCGGCGGTGCTCGCGGGCAAGGGCCTGCAGCTGACGGTGCTGGAAATGGCGGAGCGGGTTCTGCAACGGGTAACCAGCGCTACCATGTCCGCCTACATGACCCAGTTGCACAGTCAGCACGGTGTCAATATCGTGACTTCCACGACAGTAGTAGATATTCAGGGTGACTCCGCCGTGGAGAAAGTTGTGTGTGCCGATGGCCAGGAATTCGAGGCGGATTTCCTTATCGTGGGAATCGGCGTAGACCCTGAGACCTCGTTGGCAAAAGCCGCTGGCCTGGATATCGATGGCGGCATCGTCGTCGATGAATTTGCCCGCAGCAGTTGCGCCGACGTCTATGCGGCGGGTGACTGTACCGTACACCCCAGTCTGATCTATGACCGGCGCATACGCCTGGAATCGGTGCAAAATGCGAACGACCAGGGCAGGGTGGTGGCGGCGAATATCTGCGGCAAACAAATCGCCTACGATGCGGTGCCCTGGTTCTGGTCAGATCAGTACGATATCAAGTTGCAGATGGTGGGGCTCAACGCAGGCTATGACGAGGTCGTCTGCCGGGGTGACAGTAGCAACCCCGACGGAGCCGGTTTTGCGCTGTTCTATTTAAAAGATTCTGTGCTGATCGCCGCCGACTGTGTGAGCCGACCGAAGGAGTTTGTGGTCGCCAAGCAACTGGTCAAGAACCGGGTCAGGCTGGCTTCTTCTGTGTTGCAGGACGAGGCGGTGGAGCCAGTGAATTTCGCACCTTAGTTTTCAACAGCCTGCTAGTCTCCGTTATAGATACAGGCGCTAGTACAGGTCTCCCGAATTTCTATCTCGCTTAATTGGGCCAGTGCCGGTTTCAGTCGTTGCCAGATCCAGCGCGCGATATTTTCGCTGGTGGGGTTCTCCAGTCCTTCGATATCGTTGAGATAGTAATGGTCCAGTTGCCGGTTAATGGCGTTATAGGCCGCGCCGATGTCGGCGAAATCCATGACCCAGCCACTGCTCTCGCCGACATCTCCCGCCACCGTTATCTTGACGGCGAAGGAATGCCCATGGAGCCTGGCGCACTTATGCTCCGCTGGGACATTGGGGAGACGGTGCGCCGCCTCGAAACTAAACTCTTTGGATATCTTCACAATTGATTCTTCATAGCAACCAGGGGCGCAACATACTACCAGGGCGGCCTGATATCAATACGTTAAACTCC
>JADFIJ010000039.1:0-11558 GCA_022566775.1 Pseudomonadota bacterium
AATTGACATTCCTGCTATTCGACTCGGAAGGCAGGGTTGAAGAAGCGATAACTGAATTCGAAGGCATGGTGGAGCAAGGCTGGCGCTGGCTCCGTGGCCCGTCCTCCTATCTTATCGGTGCATACATTATATCCACCAGTATCTACCGCTTTGAAGACAATCCCATGCTGGATTCTGTGCGCGACCATCCCCGTTTTATCGAATTACTGGAATTCGTGAAAGAGGACCTCGCGGCCCAGAAAGAAGAGTTGGATGCAGGACTCACCATCGCCGACATTGAACACCAATAAAAGGGGTCAGAGTAAAAATACAGTAGTTTTGGGATAGACTATTTAGAGATGGTGCCCAGGGGCGGACCAATCTGCCTGGAGCAGATTAGTGCAGCCGGAGGCTGGGCTTTAGCCCGAGCCCAAGGATGGGCGAGTCAATCGAACCACCGACACGAGAATATTCAGGCATCAGCTTCACCACCACCTTTTGTAAATGTCCGTATATGGGATTCGACGCCGTAGATCTGTGAATGGTTACCAATTCTTCTAAGTTGATACCGAAACACCGACCAGAGTGCTAACCAGAGTACTCATGCTGTTCGACGTCAGCCCAGCAACGACAAGTAGAAGCTGATATGTTCTCCAGTTTCACGCACTTTGGGTAGCAGGTTTGCATGGCGATAGAGCACATCTCAAGGAGAAAGTAGCCCGGACTTCAAGGAGCGAATCAAGGGGGTCAGGTTACTTGATTGCAAACAGCCTTGCCATCATGCAGCCCTTGTTGAATGAGAGTTACGTCAAAGAATAATTCGGATTTCAGGAAAATCAAGTTACCTGACCCCTTGATTCCGCTTTTGCTACGTTAAAATTCAGTGCGTGACCCGATCGCCCCAGATCTGCTTTAAGCGCCTGTCCCTGCCACATGAGGTTCGATAAAACTTGTAACGAATGGAGTGATTTATATAGTAATCTTGATGGTCACTTTCTCTCCCCTTGATGGGATAGAAAGTAGTAGCAGATAATATCTTGGTGACAACCTTCATCGTAGAAAATTCATTTTCTACCACGGCGAATGATTTCTCGGCTAATTCCCGCTGCTCATCACTTGCAACAAATATAGCGGCAAGATAACTGGGACCCTTGTCACAGAACTGTCCTCGTGCATCAAATGGATCAATATTGACCCAATACCGATCTAGCAATTCCTGATAACTGACAATTTCTGGATCGAAGGTCACTTCCACCGCTTCATAATGCCCTTCATGGTTCCCGTAATATGTTGGATTCGGCGCGCTTCCACCTATAAAGCCCGAAACGGCGTCTAAAACCCCGCGCATGTCTTGAAAATCAGCTTCCGTACACCAAAAACAGCCACCGGCGAATACGGCTTTTTCTGCTGAAGTTGCAGGAGCGCTCAAGAACAGAAGTGAACAAGTTAAAAGGGCCAAAATCGATTTATACATAGTGTGTTTCCTTAAACCTAAATTAATGAGACACAATAGAGCGATTTCAACATCGGAATCAAGGGGTCAGGTAACTTGATTGCATACAGCCTTGCCACCCGGTAACCGCAGTCTTGGATGTGATTTCCAATCCCATTGATTGATGCGCACTTTCGATGGCCAATGATTCCACCTGGAAATCAACTTCATCGGTGAACTGAGGATGGATGGCCTGACGTAGTCGATGTCCATCAGCATGGTGAAATACCAAATCACCCTCGGCATCTTTCGTGATGGCATAGCCCTCGTTATGCAATAGCCGATGGTGATATCTACACAGCAGAACCAGGTTGTCCAGAAGCCTGCCTCGTGAATACACCGTCTGCAGGAACTGTAACTATTTCCCGGGGCGTACCGTCTAAACAGATAGAAAGTTGGGATTCAACCCGCAGCACCCGTGTCACGAGGGAACAGCCATGAAATTACTATCTACCAGCGCATTGTCGCTGTGCCTGCTTTTATCTGCAGGCGCATTCGCGGACCGTGTTAAACATATCGAACAAACCGTGGATGCCAGCATGTTGGCATCGGTACGGCTGGAAATTTCCGTGGGTGAGTTGGAGATTGAGACCTATGACGGCGATGAGATTCAGCTGGAAATTGATCTCGAGGCAAAACGCAGTTGGCTATCCTGGCGCCGTCGCGATATAGCGGATGTAGAGTTGGAAGTGCGAGAGAACAATTCTCGCGTCTATCTTGTTATCGATGAACGCAATATTGAGCAACACTGGCGCATCAGAATGCCGGCAAAATTGGCGCTGGATATCGATGTCGGCGTGGGAGAAATTCGTATCGAGGACTTTAGCAATGATCTCGAAATGGAAGTTGGGGTAGGTTCGGTGCGGATTGAAGTGGCGGATATGGACTACGGTTTGATTCACGTTCAGGCGGGTGTTGGCGATGCCGCCATTCGCGGTTTCTCCGGCAGGTCAGATAACGAACGCAGCTTTGTCAGCGCCGACGCCTACTACCGCGGCGGAGGCGACAGGAAAATTGAGATCGAAGTAGGAGTCGGCGACGTCGTTGTCATCAACCGATAGACCCGGCTCTGGGAATCGGGCAGCCCTGGTCCGGGTATTTGAAATCACGTAAGGGCTGCGAGCGATCGACTATCTTGCTATGGCTTTTTGATAGCAGCTGAGCCAGTCATCGACGCTGCGCTTGGCGGCGAGTTCGGCAATCAGTGCGATGGGAATCTGATCCGGTTTCTTGAAACGCACACAGCTTTTGCCCATGTCCAGTTTCGTGTTGACGTGCTTGGGATAGGCCTCCACAAACCAGCGCATCAGGGCCTGATCCACATACATCCCAAAATGATAGAGCGCCACAAAATTTTTCCGTGAGGCGAAGCCGAGGAACGGCAGGGGCGTGTCGGGGCTACAATGATAGCCTTGGGGAAACCTGGATAGGGGCACCACGTAACTGGGCATGTCCGCCATCACTTCGACGAAACCCGCCGGCAGGTTATTGCAGATCGCATCCCGCATTGCCGTCAGGGGCAAGCGCCGGTCTTCCGCCAACGCGGCAAGATAGTCATCGACATCTTTGCTTCGGTCAATCATGACAGCAGGAGGCAGATGAAGCTGTTTATCTGTTGATGGGTGAACCCTACAGGAAGTTATTTGGCCAGATCATCGAGCGCCACATGTGCGCCACGGGACTGCCGTCGAATCCCAGGCCTTCCTTCGGTTGCCTGAAGTTTCGACCGATGATGTCGGTAAAATCATCGATTTCCACAACCACACCTTCCTCAAACGAATACAGATCATTCAGGGTGATGAGGCGGGAGGTCATATACCAGCGATGTTTTCTAGCACTGGCGTGGGCCTCGACAATATAGGGTTCCGGCACGTAGTCGGCACCGAAAAAACGGATATATGCATCCGGATATTCGTATCCAACTTCGGTGTCCGGGAAGAAGCGCAGGGCCTGGTGCGCCTCAATTGCCCAGCTTACCTCTTCGTCCACATAGGGTTTGACCATCTGTGCGCACCAGTAGCCGTGGTCGGTGCGGATGAAATTTGATACACAGATGTCATGTAGCAGACAGGCCATGATGATCTTCTCGTCCATGCCGTTGTTTCTGGCCAGGCGAGCGCTTTGCAAGACATGATTAGCCGGCGCAAAGCGCAGCTTATAGAAGTCAATGAGTGTGGGCGCCGCGGGCATCTTGGGAATGCGAGGATCTTCGTGCTGGTAATAGGGGCGGGTATCGCCAGCGACGGCTTCTGGGGTCGGTTCGATATGACAGAAGCTGGGAGTAACAATGCGTTTATCCAACTCTACGCTCATGGCTTCTTCGAGAGCGTCCGCTTTCGCTGAAAGCGTGACTGCGCCGGCTATAGAGGCCACGGTTGCAGCACTCATATTGGTCAGAAAGGAGCGTCGGTCCATAGCTAATTCCTCGGTGGATGAAAATTAGGGAAGCGGTGCAATAAGCACCATATCGGCGCTATTTTTACCATAGAAACCCAACATCCGCTAATTGTTTCGGTGGCTAATAGCTTGATCTCCGGGCCTCGGTAGGCGTCTGATCCGACCCCCCGATTGTTGTTTCGATTAAATCCAATCTGTGTAATCCTCCGCAGCTCAGCCCACTACCGTTTGCCGGGACACTGGAGGCGACACCACAGGATGAGAAGATGTACGTAACCGATTGGACGTCCATATTGCCACCGGTGCTCGCAATTGTGCTGGCGATCATCAGCCGGCAGGTTATCCCTTCCCTGGGGATCGGGATCTGGGTGGGTTTTTGTCTCGTCGAATCTGTCAATCCCGTATCCGGCATCGCGCTGGCGATCGAGGGTGTGGTCAACGTATTCAGTGACCCCGGCGATACCAGGGTGCTGATATTTACCCTGCTAATCGGTGGCCTGATCGCTACCATCGAGAAGTCTGGAGGGGTCCGGGGTTTCATTCGACTGCTGGAAGAAAGATCCTGGGTAGACAGCGCGCGCCGAGCCAAGTGGCTGGCCTATTTCACCGGCATCGTGGTCTTTATCGAGTCCAATATGACCCTGTTGGTGGCCGGTGCCATCTCGCGCCCGCTGTTCGATCGCTACAAGGTCTCCCGTGAGGAACTCGCTTACATCATCGATTCCACCTCGGCGCCGGTCTGCATCATGATTCCACTCAATGCCTGGGGCGCGATAATCCTCAGTTTGCTGGCTTCATCCGCTATCGATAATCCAATCGATGTATTCGTCGGTGCTATCGCTTTCAATCTGTATCCCATCATCGTGATCCTGTTTTCCGCATTCGTCATTTCCCGGAATATCAAAATTGGACCGATGCGGCAAGCCCAGGCCCGCACGGAGGCCGGGGAGGTGCTGTGGCCTAACGCGACTCCTATGGTCGATCCTTCTATCCTGGCGCAGCCTAAAGCGGCGAGTTCGGACGACAAGGCAAGGTACATGATCGTGCCGATCCTGGTTATGGTGGTGGCGATGCCGCTGAGTCTGTATATAACCGGGGAAGGGGATCTCAGTGCGGGTTCCGGCTCAACCTCGGTGTTGTGGGCGGTGCTGTTGGCGCTGCTGGCGGCCTGGATACTGGTACTTCAAGCCAGGCGCAGCAGCCTCGATGAACTGATGCATACCTTTCTAAGGGGGGCTGGCGGGCTCTTGCCGGTGGCCATGATCCTGTTGTTCGCCCTGGCTCTGGGTGATGTCGCGAACTTGCTGGGCACGGGTGCGTACGTGGCGCAATTAGCCCAGGACACGATTCCACTGACCATGTTGCTGCCCCTGTTGTTCCTTATCTCCAGCTTCATCGCATTCTCCATTGGCTCGAGCTGGGGTACCTTCGCCATCATGATTCCCCTGGCAATGCAGATTGCCCTGTCGCTGGAGTTGTCCACCTCGCTGTTTCTGGCGGCGGTATTGTCCGGCTCGGTGTTTGGCGATCATGCCTCACCCATCAGCGATACCACGGTGGTGGCTTCGATGGCGTCGGCAACAGACCATATAGATCATGTCAGGACGCAATTGCCTTATGCGGGTATTTGCGCAGCCATCGCCACCGTCGGATTTTTAATCCTCGGCCTGGTGCTGTTGTAGTCGTGATTCCGATTTTTATCATCGATTCGAGATCTGCAGTGCCGACAAAGGCCTTGCTCACTCTGACAAATCGATGTCTCGAATCTCGGTGATAGGAAGCATTTCGACGTCCCTGAATTTGCCGTTGTGGCAGTTGGACTCATCGAGCAGGCTGCCGAGGCTGGCGTAGGTGTCCGTCACGAAAACCGTTTCGTCCTTGTGGGTTCTGCGGGTTATGCCGAAACCAATGCGGGCGCGTTTTTGTGTGGATATTTGATTGAGCATGTTCTTGGTGGTCCAGATTGCGCCATTGCGGGCAAAATCGCTGATGCGAGAGGCGTGGTTGATGGTCTCACCGAGCACCGTGAACTCGACATGGCCACCGGCGTGATAGCTGCCGAACCACTCCTGGCCTTCATTCAGACCGATGTTCAAGAAAATATCGCTGAACCAGCCTTTGCGCGACTGCCAGTGCTGGGTGATGCCTTTCATCATCTGTTTTAACTCCAGCGAGCACTGAATCGCATTCAACTTATAGTCACAGTCGGGTTGGGGAAAGAAGTAATACACCATGCCGTCCCCGGCGTGCTTGCCGTAGGTGCCGTAGTACTTACGAAAAATAGGTTCACTTGCCTGCCAGATGTTATTGATCAACTCGAAGTATTCCTCTGCCGGTAGCTCCGAGCATATTTTCGTGGAGTTTTGAACGTCCGCCACCATGACCGTCACATTCGTCAGGTAGGGTCTCCTCTGCTTTAACAGTTCGCTGATGACATGATTACGCTTGCTGAGAAATTCCAACAGGAAGTCGTCATCCAGCAATACCGGGCTATAGGTGAACAGAATCCCTTCCCGGTAAAAACAGATATAGAGATCACAGAACATCGGTTCGCCGTCTATCCCCGGCAGGATAGAGGGGAAGTGCACCATGGGTTCCTTTCCAATCGCCTCCACGTTATCGTACAAGTCCTTCAAAACACTCAATTGATTGCCATCGAGTGCGGCATAAACCTTCATCAGCGCGGCCTGGCTCAGGCGTTTCTTGCCCGCCGCGATATGGGGCTCAAGCAGATTCTTGAGCTTGTCCGCATCCTTGGCAAGCCCGGTACCGAACAGGAGTTTGAGTAGATTGCGTGATTCCAGGTCACCGGAGAACTCGCCATTGCCGGGAAAGAAAGAGTTGACTGCACAGTCGTTCCACCAGATTAATTCGAAGTTGTTATTGACCATATAGGCCGGTCCCGGCAGATTCTCTATAGACGCTTCCAAAGAAAGGTCGGTGAGCGATCCCTGCTCACCTACCGAGGCACCGATGGTGGATTGTCTGGAAGTTTGACGTGGAGAAGAGGAGGGGAGGTGGCTGCCCAGTTGCTTGGAAATATTCGCCATGGATAAACCCTGTTTCTTGAGTTCCTGCACCTTTTTTATACAGGCCACCGCATCTTCTTCGAAGTAACCCAGGCGGGTGGCACGACCTTCTTCTCCGCTGAGGGTCCTGACGACAGGGTTAGGCAGTATACCCTGGGCCACGTAATTGTTCAGTGTAGCCCTGGAAATCCCCGTTATTTCAATCAGTTGCTTGCTATTTAGCATGTGAAGATAGACCTGTTGAATGAGTTGATTTGCGCAGTATAATTAGACAGTATACATAATGTCAACAGTATAATTATACAGTATAGGAGACTTCGTTCCCGGAGCCGGGAAAACGCCCAGAATAAAACAGGGCTGCTGCCAGTAAGCCCATCTCGTCTGCCGGCAACCCTTTTAGTTTATCTATAAAATTCAATCAGGTGAGGAGTTATCTTCGTCTGCTTTCGCAAACATCCTCTTGATGGTCATTATTGACACCATGTAAATCATGTTGAGCATAGCCCAGGCAAAGATCTCCAGTGGCCACAGCGCATGAGCATCCGTGGCCCGAACCCTGGAAACGATAATCACAGTAATCCATAGCAGGAGGACGACAAGGGGGGCCGCCGCTGCCACCCGCCAGGCACCTCGCCACTGTCTAATGGCGGAATACGGCAGCACCGCACTGGCGGCGGTGACGATTAGCACGAAAGCGGCGATTAGCAGTGTCCACAGCCAGCCCGATTCAGACTCCAGGCCGCCCAAAGCCTGGGCCCGGGCCAGCGTTGGCAGACCCAGCGCGGCGCAGCATAGCAGCGCCATCGGCATGCTAAATGCCCGTTTCCACGGGGTGTTGGCAGCGAGGCTATTATTCATAGAATCTACTTCTCTGGCGTGCCGGCATCTTCCCGGTTCTTTAATGCACTGGCCTAGCGCAGTAAACGGAAAAATTCTCTCAGGTCTTGCAGGTAAAGCTGGGGTTTTTCCAGGGCGGCGAAATGTCCGCCCTCGGACATTACCGTCCAATGGCGCAAGTCGTAGGACGCCTCTGCCCAGGCCTTTGGCGTAATGAATATCTCCGCCGGGAAAATGGCGGCACCGGTGGGCACATTAATATACTCCATGGGTTTCTCTACCGGCGTCTTACTGTTCTCGTAATAGATGCGGGTAGATGAGGTAATTGTCTCGGTAAACCAATAGATGGATATATTGGTTAACAACTCGTCCTTGGTGAAATGGTTGTCGAGATAGCCATCACTGCCCTGGGGCATATCGGTCCAAGCGTGGAATTTCTCAACAATCCACGCCGCCAGCCCGGCCGGGGAATCATTTAATCCATAACCTAAGCTTTGCGGTTTAGTCCCTTGAATGAGTTGATAAGCGCGTTCATTCTGCATGAAGGCCCCCCGTGCCGCACGCAATTCACGTTCTGCTGCAGTCACCGCATTGCGTGTCTCTTCGTCGGCCGGCGCTGACGCCAGGATCATATTCGAGTGCAGACCGATTAGGCGCTCCGGGTAATGATTGGCCAGATGCCGATTGATAATCGCTCCCCAATCGCCACCGGCGATGGCATAGCGTTGATAGCCGATTTTCTCCATGAGCGCGGCCAGGATGTGGGCGATTTTTTCCGGGCTGACTCCCGGCTGTCGGGGTTTGCCCGAAAAGCCGAAGCCGGGTAAGGAGGGTGCCACGATATGAAATGAATCGGTGATGTCGCCGCCATGATTGCCCGGATCGGTGAGGGGCCCGATTATCTTGCTGAACTCACTGATGGATCCAGGCCAGCCATGTACCATTAACAGCGGTATGGCATCAGCGTTCGATGACCGCTGATGGATGAAGTGTAACTCTAATCCATCAATTTCAGTTTTGAATTGATCGAATTGATTTAATTCAAGTTCTTGTTTCTTCCAATCAAATTCATTCTGCCAGTAGTCCACTAACTCCCGTAGATAACTGACATCGGTTCCGTATTCCCAGCTGGTACCGGCAATCTGATCGGGCCAGCGGGTGTTGGCCAGACGCCGTTTCAGATCCTCGATATCCGCGTCGGCGACCGAAATTTCGAAGGGCAGGATGGGGGCATCGTTGGCTGCCAGGTAGGGAGAGTCTGTGGTCATGGCTGCAGGTCTTTTTAATAATGCAGGAGTGGAGTGAGTGGCAGCGTCTGTAATCAGCGAGTTGGCCAGGTCCGGATTCGCGGCTGCGGTGCCGGCGATTAACAACAGCACCAGGGCAGGTAGAATCGGTTTCATTACCGCCAACTGTGGCCCGCGTTTCCAAGCCCCGTTAATTCCTATGGTCTCGATCATACTCACCCCCGTGCTCGATGTGTAATTAAATTCACCATGCTTTCAATACGCTGGACAGGATTTCTAAAGCTTCCTCTATTTCCCCTCGACCCACATTTAGAGGCGGCATAATTCGAATGCTATTCCCCCCAGCCTTCACCACCAACATTTTATTATCCCGTAAGCGGGCAATGAGCTCCATGCTATCGATCCGGCATTGCAGGCCGATCATCATGCCGAGTCCGGAAATACCACTGAGCAGTTGCGGGTAGGCCTCGACCAGAACTGCCAATTCGGCCCGGAAGTAGTCGCTGTTGGCTGCCAGTTCTGCGAGAAATTCATCCTGGCTTATCT
Organism: Pseudomonadota bacterium; assembly: GCA_022566775.1. Taxonomy (GTDB): domain Bacteria; phylum Pseudomonadota; class Gammaproteobacteria; order Pseudomonadales; family Pseudohongiellaceae; genus UBA9145. The sequence goes on from JADFIJ010000039.1 coordinate 9,528, forward strand.
CATCGATGACAGCGTTTGCCACCGCCATGGCCAGGGGATTACCGCCGAAAGTACTGCCGTGACTACCGGGGGTCATGGTGATGGACAGTTTCTCGATAGTAAGACAGGCACCGATGGGGAAGCCACCACCGAGACCTTTTGCCGATGCCAGAATATCGGGACTTATCCCGTAGTGCTGGTAGGCGTATAGTGTCCCGCTGCGGCCTACGCCGCATTGCACTTCATCAAACATCAGCACGATGTCCTGCTGGTCACAGAGTTCTCTGACAGCGCCAAGGTAATCCCCCGGCACCACCTTGATGCCACTCTCGCCCTGGATGGGTTCGATGATGATTCCCGCAGTGCGCTCATCGATGGCCTGACGCAGTGAATCGATGTCAGCAAACTCAACCTGGTCGAAGCCGCCGTCGCCAACCACGAAGCCATCACAGTGCCCGGGGTTCGCGGCGGCCGCGATCGTAGCCAGGGTGCGGCCGTGAAATGACCCGCTCAGGCTTATAATTCGATTGCGCTGGGGCTGATCCTTGCTGTAATGATAGCGACGAATAAGTTTGAAACCACACTCGACCGCTTCGGCGCCGGAGTTGCAGAAGAAAACCCTGTCGGCAAAGGTACGCCTGACCAGATTTTGTGCCAGCCTCTCGCTCTGCTTGATGCGGAATAGATTCGAAGTATGCCAGAGTTTGCGTGCCTGTTCGGTCAATGCGGCCACCAGCGCCGGATGGCAATGACCGAGGCTGTTTACCGCGATACCCATGGCGAAATCCAAATAGCGTTGGCCATCATCGGTGAACAGATAACTGCCCCGTCCATGGTCGAACTCGAGATCGGGATGTCCATAATTTGGTAGTAGTGCGGAATTCATAGATCGAACCTGGGACTTCTGTCCAACTGCGGTGGCGAGGATTGGCGGCATCATGCCGTAATCCAGTGTATGATTCAATACAAAGTAGGGCGCCAAAAACAAATGCGGCGCGGCAAAGTTTCTCGGGGGAAATCCAGCGTGTTTGGGCACCAGAAAACTGAATTCGACTTACCGGCCCCGGCGGATGCGATACCGGATCGGGCCGAGCCGGTACAATTTTCGTCCCGGCATTATGTCTCCGGCAATCCAATCGTAGCGCCGGTGCCGGATCATCTGCAACGGGCAGTATTTGGCCTCGGCTGCTTTTGGGGTGCCGAGCGCTTGTTTTGGCAATTACCCGGGGTCTTCAGTACCGCCGTGGGCTATGCCGGTGGGATCACCGCAAACCCCAGCTATGAGGATGTTTGTAGCGGCCGGACGGGCCATACCGAGGTGGTGCTGGTGTTCTATGATCCGGCGGCGGTGAGTTTTCAGACCTTGCTCGGGGCATTCTGGGAATCCCATGACCCAACCCAGGGCATGGGACAGGGCAACGACCGAGGCAGTCAATACCGCTCCGCCATTTACACGGTCGATGATGCGCAACTGCGGCAGGCTGAGCAGGGGAGAATGCAATTTCAGGCCGCTCTGCGAGACAGTAATTATGCTGAAATAACCACTGAAATCATGCCGCTGGGCGAGTTTTATTATGCAGAGGATTATCACCAGCAATACCTGGCGAAAAATCCCGATGGTTACTGCAACCTGGCCGGTACCGGCGCCTGTTACGCGCCTGCAAGGGCTGACGCTTAGCAGCCTGTTAGGAATAGGGCACCTCTGAATAATGGCATACGGTCTCTGCGTGATCTGAAGCGTACAGGTGCAAGACGCACTTCGCCGGTAAAGCTTCCGCTCCCAGCTCACGCCCCTCACCTACATCCATGTAGGCGATGGCCCAGCCCTTGGCAAGAAGTGCAACGCAGCAACTGTGCGCTTCAGAGCGCGCCCTTCGGGGCCTTCAGGCGGTTCCGCACTCTGCGTTGCCAATTTTCGACAGGCGGACGCATGCTTGACCGCCAGGGGCCGCTCAATGGCATCCTGCCATCGCGGCATTAGTGCATCCATGCACGTCATGGCGGAAATGCAGGTTTTGCATCGTGACAGGGATGTCACTTAGTAGAGCAATG
>JADFIJ010000039.1:11568-19713 GCA_022566775.1 Pseudomonadota bacterium
TAGCAGCCTGTGAGGAATCGGGCACCTCTGAATAATGGCATACGGTCTCTGCGCGATCTGAAGTGTACAGGTGCAAGACGCTCTTCGCCGGTAAAGCTTCCGCACCCAGCGTTGCCAGTTTTCGACAGGCGGACGCATGTCTTTAAACTGTCGCCTTGATTGCGAAACAGCCTGTAGGCCAGAGACCATATGCCATTAATCAGAGGTGCCCTAGTACTGGTCCGAAAAGAAATCCCGAATCCTGCCTTCTACCTCCATGGCATCATCGAAACCTAACTGCCACAGGGCACTGCAGAACCCTCGCTCGAATAAAATCAGGCTAAGCAGGGTTCCGGATGAGCCTTCCTTGATATAGCGCGTCATGCCCTTGGGCAGTTCATGGTAGTGCTCCATGGCGAGAACATTGAGCTCCCGGCTCGGTGAAATTTCCAGCAGGTCAATCTTGTTCATATGAATGGCATTGCGCTCGATTGCGGATTCCGGTACGAAGGGGATGACCGCGTTCATATGCCGCAGAAATTCCAGATCATTCTCCAGGGCATCGACGAAGGCGCTGCTTAGGATATGACCGAGAATTTGTGACAGGGACGGTTGCTCCGTCATTTCGTCTGCCAGCGGTGCCTTGCTGCGGTTGCCGCTGACGCCGATGGCCAGCAAACGCCTGGCGCCCAGGTGTAGGGCGGTGCTGGTGGGTGCCAATTGCCTGATCGCGCCATCGCCAAAATACTGCGCACCCAGTTTCACCGCGGGAAAGATGACCGGGATCGCCGCTGAGGCCATTAGATGTTTCAATCCCAGCTCGGTCCTGACACCGATGCGGTGTGGACCCTGCCAATTTTCTATATTTTTAACGGCCTGGTAGAAAGAAACCGATTCCCCACTGCCATAGGCTGACGCCGTGATACTGAGGGCATCGAGCAGACCGATGTCGATGTTATGTTGAATCCGGTCGAACTTGATCACCCTGGCAAGCAGTTCAGCCAGCGGTGCGTTGTTCAGCAAAGCCACGGCGTTGTCGGAATTCTTGCCACTGAGCAGTTTAAGAACCAGACCCGATGCACCGGCCAGCAAGTTTGCCGAGTGCAGATCGTAAACCATGTCACTGCTGATGCTTTTCCATATGTTCTCGAGGATTCTCACCGCGGTCCGCAGGTGATGGGCATGGGTCGCCAGGGAGGCGGCGTTCAAGGCACCCGCCGAGGTGCCGGCGATGACATGAAATGGGTTCCTGGCCGGTTTCGGCAAGATGGTTGCAATTGCGCGCAATACGCCTATCTGGTAGGCGGCACGGGCACCGCCGCCGGTGAGGATCAGGCCTATTCGTTGCTGATCAGGATTTGGCAGTAGAGACATGGTGGGGCGGGTAGATCACGGTTAAAGTCCATTTATATCACCATTAGTGACCGGGGGAGCTTATCGCAGCGCCCGATGATTGCACATAGCTTTGTCGCAGTAGGGGACTTATGATGGTGGTAGCCCACCGCGCCACCGTTGTCCGAGGAATATTTACTTGTCACAACCATCCATAGATCAATTAGTTATAGCAATTTCTTCTCGCGCATTGTTTGATCTGACGGAAAGCCATCGGGTGTACGAGGAAGAGGGGCTGGATGCTTACCAAAAATATCAGATAGCGCGGGAAGAGGAGCCGTTGCAGCCTGGGGATGCCTTTTCCCTGGTAAAGAAGCTGTTGCATCTGAACGATCTGCTGGAACAATCCCCGGTCGAAGTGATCCTGCTCTCCCGCAACAGTGCCGACACCGGCTTACGGGTATTCAACTCCATCGCGCACTACGGGCTCGACATCAGCAGAGCCGCATTTTGTAGCGGAGATAGCCCCTATCGCTATATTTCCGCCTTCAATAGTCACCTGTTCCTGTCTACGGATGGCGCCGATGTGCGTCGGGCCCTGGAGTTGGGGGTTGCCGCCGCGACCATCCTGCCATCTAATTCCTCGGGCACGGAGCAGGATCTGCTTAAAATCGCCTTCGATGGGGATGCGGTTCTGTTCTCGGATGAATCTGAGCAGATATACAAACACGGCGGCCTGCAGGCATTTACCGACAATGAGATGGAGGCGGTGGATCGGCCCTTGAGTGGTGGGCCTTTCAAGCCCGTATTGGCCGCACTGCAACAGATCCAGATGGCTTTCCCGGCAGGCGAGTCACCCCTGCGAACCTGCCTGGTGACGGCCCGTTCTGCGCCCGCCCACGAACGGGTGATCAAGACACTGCGAGCATGGAATATCCGTATCGACGAATCCTTGTTTCTCGGGGGGCTGGATAAGGGCGAGTTTCTGCGGGCTTTCGACGCCGATATCTTCTTCGATGACCAGGAAGCGCACTGTGATTCGGCCCGGAAACACGTCGCTACCGGTCATGTTCCCCATGGGGTATCGAATTCATAGCGTTTGTTATCAGTAAGATAATTTCTAAAAGATATCTAATATCTAGGACAGGCTATAATACCCTCCCAGTCCCAGTAGCAGCAAGATTAAGAGCCGTTGCAGGATTCGATCCGGCACCCTCACGGCAAGCTTCGACCCCAGGTGAATGGCGGGTAGGGAGCCGAGTAGCAAGCTTCCTAACAGCGCCAAATCCACATAACCGCTGAAGAAATAACCCATCCCGGCGACGAAGGTCAACGGCACCGCATGGGCGATGTCCGTACCTATGATTCTGACCGCCGCGGTCTGAGAGTAGATCACCAGCAGAATAGCCGCGCCGAAGGCGCCGGCGCCCACCGACGACAGGGTGACGCAAAAGCCAAGCACCAGACCCATCAACCAGGTCATGGGGCCACGGTAACGGTGTATCGCCTTCATGAGCAGGGGTGGTCGATCTTCGATCGCACCTTTTCTAAATTTATCTTTAAATATCAGTATGATAGCGGTAACTATTAACATGATACCTAAGCTAAAGGTCAGCAGCCGTTCGCCCTCGCTAGAGCCCTGAAAACTCGCATCCAGGAACCAGATATGCAGCAGCAGTGAAACCGGGATACTCCCCAGGGCCAGCAGGCCGACAATTTTCCAGTCGACGTTACCGGCGCGGTGATGGAAGGCGGCGCCACCGGCCTTGGTGATGGCCGCGTAGAGAAGATCGGTGCCTATGGCCACGGGCGCCGGGTACTGGAACAGCAGCAGGATGGGTGTCATCAGCGAGCCGCCGCCCACTCCGGTGAGGCCAATTGCAAAGCCCACCCCGGCTCCGGCAAGTATATGCAGTATGAATTCCATGGGCTTGAGTCGCGACCATCGGCGCGCTTCATAGTCGAGTTTGGGACTGGAAAAGATAAATCGTATTGGTTATTCTTAGAAGGAATATTTTGGAATATTTTAATAACTAAATTGAATATAACGCTGACTCCATAGGTGACAACCCGGCGCAGCGGAGGTGAGCATGAAGCTACAGCAATTGCGTTACGCCTGGGAAATTGCCAGGAACAATCTAAACATCAGTCAAACCGCCAACTCCCTGCACACCTCCCAACCAGGCATCAGCAAGCAGATACGCGCGCTTGAGGACGAACTGGGGGTAGAGATATTTGCCCGCAAGGGCAAACATCTGTCGAGAATCACCGCCGCCGGAGAGGCCATCCTGCAAACTGCCGGGGAAATCCTCCACAAGATCGACAACATCAGGTCGATTGCGGATGAATACAGGGATCAAACCCAGGGCAGTCTGTCCGTAGCCACCACCCATACCCAGTGCCGCTACGTCCTGCCACCGGTGATCAGTCAGTTTATCGAAAAGTTCCCCAATGTCGCCCTGCACATGCATCAGGGAACCCCTGAGCAAATAGCAGCGTCGGCAGCCGATGGTGTGGCCGACTTTGCCATCGCCACGGAAGCGCTGGAGTTGTACCGGGGTCTGGTAATGATGCCCTGCTATCGCTGGAATCGGGCAATATTGTTGCCAAAATCTCATCCATTATGTGAAGAATCCACGCTAAGTCTAAGACAAATAGCAGAATTTCCCATCGTAACCTACAATTTTGGCTTCACTGGTCGGTCCAAACTGGATGAGGCATTCAAGGCCCAGGGCCTGCAACCGCAGGTGGTGTTTACCGCCGCCGATGCGGACGTCATCAAGACCTACGTCAGATTGGGCCTGGGCATCGGCATTGTGGCGAAAATGGCCCACGACCCTGTGGTTGACGCCGACCTGGTGGCTGTCGATGCCAGTCACCTGTTCGAGGCCAGCGTCACCAAGATAGGATTTCGCCGCGGCACCTTCCTGCGTAGCTACATGTTTGATTTTATGGAGATGTTTGCGCCGCATCTGACCAGGGACCTGGTGCAGGCGGTGACCGCGACGGCATCGAATGCGGAGGCAGAGGAGCTGTTCGCGGGGATTGAGCTACCCCGACTCTAGCCGGCCAAGCCGTCGTAGCGTCCAGTTGCGAGCGCAGATGTCGTAGGGAGCTTCTGACTAATCCTGATCGAGGTTGCCGCGGTGCAGTCCACATTCCTTGATGGTGGCCTCTTCCCACCACCAGCGTCCTTCACGCTCGTGCTGATTGGGGCCCACGGGACGCGTGCAGGGCTCGCAGCCGATACTGACAAAACCGCTATCGTGCAGGGAATTGAAAGGCACATCGAACATTCGAATATAATTCCAGACCTGCTCTGAACTCCAGTTCGCCAAGGGGTTAATCTTGATCACCGGGTGCGAATCGCTGGAGAAGGTGGTGTCGAGTTCCACCACCGGGACTTCTGCCCGGGTCGGGCTCTGATCCCTGCGTTGACCGGTAATCCAGGCGTCCAGAGCGGCAAGTCGGAGACGCAGGGGCTCAACCTTACGAATTCCGCAACATTCCTCGTGACCATCCTGGTAAAAGCTGAACAGGCCTTTACTGCTCACCAGCTGCCGAAGTTTCTCGGCATCGGGAGAGAGAATTTCAATCTTAATCCCGTAATGATCCCGCACGCGCTCGATGAATTCATAGGTCTGGGGGTGCAATCTCCCCGTGTCCAGTGTAAATACGGGTATGGCCGCCGGCAGCTTTGAGGCAATTTCTATCAGCACCACATCCTCGGCGCCACTGAATGAAATGCCGATGTTTGGACATTCCTGCAGCATAGTAGCGAGGATGTCCTTCGGCTCGGCGTCTTGCAGGCTATGGTTGAGTGCTTGAATATCCTTCGGTGACAGCATTTACAGGCTCGGGGGGCGGTGCCAGTCGTTTACAACAGCCGCACATTCTCGGTCATTTAGAGGGCCTGGTAAAGCCGATCGTACTGCTTGCATGGATAGAGCAGGGCCCTCGTGGCGGTAATGTTTCACGTGAAAACTTCAATGATTTTAACAACTTAGACTGTCTAAGCGTGGAAAACACAAAATGTGGGGTGTCTCTGCCGGTCCATGTCAATATCTAGTGTCATTTATCGCCGCGCCCCCCCCTTTAACTGTCCCGGTGCCGCCTAATCTGCTAAGTTGTGGCTTTTGCGGGTGTAACACAGGAGCAGTATCACAGCGATGGAAATTACCTGTCTGGATTTAGAAGGAGTATTGGTACCGGAGATTTGGATCGGCTTCGCCGAAAAAACCGGCATCGAGGAGTTTAGGGCAACAACCAGGGATATACCCGACTACGATGTTCTCATGCAGCAGCGGCTGGGCTTACTGGACCAGCACGGGCTGGGTCTTAAGGATATTCAGCAGGCCATCGCCACGATGGCGCCGATGCCCGGTGCTGTGGAATTTATAAACTGGTTGAAGGAACGCTTCCAAGTAGTGATTTTATCAGATACTTTCTATGAATTTTCTCAGCCGCTGATGGCGCAGCTAGGCTTTCCCACCCTGTTATGCCACCGCCTGATAGCAGATGATTCTGGCCGCATCGTAGATTACAAGTTGCGCCAGAAAGACCCGAAACGGCAAGCGGTGAAAGCTTTTCACAGCCTGAATTTTCGGGTAATAGCGGCAGGCGATTCCTACAATGACACCAGTATGCTGGAAGAAGCCGATGCCGGTATCCTGTTCAAAGCCCCAGACAATGTTATCGCAGAGTTTCCCCAGTATCCCGCAGTCGATCGCTACCAGGACCTGAAGCTGGAATTCATCAATGCCAGCGAGCGTGATATCGACCTCGGCAGCACTTGAAGCGCTGCCCACCGACTGCGATTGAAGTGCCTGTCGTTGCTGTGCCTTAGCAGCAGATATAGCGCGCCTAGGGCCCATTCACTCCAACACAAGACTTCCCTGATTTACCAGCCGCAGGATTAGTTCGGGCATGGAATCTGTCTGTAAAATAGTCGATAATTCCTTGCTATTTAATGGTGTTAGATCACACAGCATAGAAATTGCCTTAACTGAACCGGCTGCCATCTCGTACGGGTCGCCATCGGCAAAAAATACCAGGCCAGATTCAAGCTCCAGAAAGGCAAAACGGGAACCGGGGAAACGCCTTAGGCTGGCGCCAGCATTCAGTTGCGCTAGCAGCGCCGACAGCTCTAGCTCGCCGGCCAGTGGCTGTACAAGCTCCGGGTATTTTGGCTCGGTGACGTAGGTGCCAAACCATTTGCCAAAGCTGTCGCCGTCTTTGACCAGGGCGACGACAGCCGTCAAGGCCTCAACCAGAGAAGCCGGATTAATCGCCCCCGGTCTGATAGGCAGTCGATCGCTGGCATCGGTGAAGCGCTGTGCCGGATCGGCGCCGGCTATCAGGGCATCACTATAGGCTTCGAGCATTTCTGCCACCGCCGGGGCCCTGAAGCCGATGGAATAACAAAGACCAGCAGACACCGCCACCCCCCAGTGGGCCGTCTGTGGAGGTAAATACAGCACATCACCCGGATGCAGGAGGAATTCATGCCGGGTCTCGAAGTTTGCTAAAATTTTCAGCTCGGAATTTGCCAACAGCGCGGCATCGCCAGCACAGCGATCGCCCACCAGCCAACGGCGCTGGCCGCTGCCCTGTAGCAGGAATACATCGTAAAAATCGAAATGGGGGCCGACACCGCCACCGGTGACGGCATAGGAAACCATGACATCGTCTATGCGCCAACTGGGAATGAAGTCGAATAGTGGTTTCAGCGCCGCCACCGTCTCAGACCATTGATCCACCGCCTGCACCAGCAACGTCCAGTCTCGGGCCGGCAATTGCTGGAATGTCGCCTCCACGAATGGTCCTGGCTCCAGTTTCCATGAGCCGGCAGCCGCTGTCCTTATCAATCTGCTTTCGATGAATTCTTCACAGGCGAGTCCTGCAAGCTCGGCTGCGGTGAGTGCATCTTCGAAGTCCGGGAATAGGGCAGGCAGCAGTACCGGCTGTTGCTGCCAGTATTTGTTGAGGAATTCCTGTGGATCGAAACACGAATTGAGGCGGTAGCGGCTCAAATATCTTCAGCCTGCTTGATGGCGTTGCCGAGGTATTGTCTTGGAGTCAGAGCCAGGAGTTGATCTTTTGCGGTCTTTGGAATATCCAGTGTAGATATAAATTCCTGAATCGCGGCCTGAGTGATGGGTTTGCCCCGGGTCAATGCCTTCAGCTTTTCATAAGCCTGGGGGATTCGATAACGGCGCATCACGGTCTGTATCGGCTCTGCCAGTACTTCCCAGCACCGGTCGATGTCGTCATCGATGGCGGTCGCGTTGAGCTCTAGCTTCGCCAGGCCCTTCAGCGCCGATTTATAGGCGATCAGGCTGTAGCCCAGGCCGATGCCCATATTACGCAACACCGTCGAATCCGTGAGATCGCGCTGCCAGCGCGAGATCGGCAGTTTCGCCACCAGGTGATTCATGACGGCATTGGCCAAGCCCAGATTCCCCTCCGAATTCTCGAAGTCTATGGGGTTCACCTTGTGGGGCATGGTCGAAGAACCGACTTCACCGTCGCGTGTTTTCTGCTTGAAGTAAGCCAGGGAAATGTAGGACCACATGTCCCGGTTAAAATCGATGAGGATGGTGTTGTATCGGCAGATGGCCGAGAAAACCTCGGCGATGGTGTCATGGGGCTCGATTTGAGTGGTATAGGGATTCCAGCTTAAACCCAGATCCTCCACAAATTCCCTCCCCAGGGCGCTCCAATCCACATCCGGATAGGCGGCAATATGGGCATTAAAATTACCCACGGCACCGTTGATTTTCCCCATCACCGCGTTGTCCTCACACTGCCCCATTTGCCGCTCCAGGCGGTGCA
>JADFIJ010000040.1 GCA_022566775.1 Pseudomonadota bacterium
CAACGCCGCTGCCCCTCAACATATCTTAATAGTCCCGAAAAAACATCTCAGCGACATCACCCACGCCGGGGCAGAAGATCAGGCACTGCTGGGAAAACTATTACTCAGGGCAAATAAAATCGCAGAGGACCAGGGCCTGACCGAGAACGGATTCCGCTACGTCATCAATACCGGCAAAGACGGTGGGCAGACGGTATCCCACGTCCATCTGCACATTCTAGGTGGCCGCAGGATGCAATGGCCGCCGGGCTAGTGCTTATTACTCGCCTTTTTTCAAGCTGGAAATTCCGGCCCTGGTGGCAGCAACCACCCCCCGCTCCGTAATTAATCCGGTGACCAGGCGCGCCGGCGTCACGTCGAAGCCGTAGTTACTGATCGCGGCATCCACCGGCGCGATCCGCACCGTGGTCAGCGCCCCGCTGGCGTCAACGCCTTGCAGATGAGACACCTCGTGGGCGCTCCGCTCCTCGATGGGAATCGAGGTAGCGGTTGCGGCTGTGGAGAAATCGATGCTCGACACCGGCAGGGCGACATAGAAAGGGATGTCATTGTCATGGGCGGCCAGGGCTTTGAGGTAGGTGCCAATCTTGTTGCAGACATCGCCGTCGATGCTAGTGCGGTCGCTGCCGACGACACAGACATCGACCCGGCCCTGCTGCATCAGGTGCCCACCGGCGTTGTCGACGATCAGGGTGTTGGCTATGCCCTGCTTGGATAACTCCCAACAGGTCAGGGACGCTCCCTGGTTACGTGGCCGGGTTTCGTCCACCCACACATGTAGCGGAATTCCCGCCGCGGCAGCCTTGTACACCACCGCCAGCGCCGTACCCCAGTCCACCGCGGCCAGGGCGCCGGCGTTGCAATGTGTGAGCAGGTTCAGTGCTGCGTCTTTATCCGCCTTCTGCTGCCACAGTTGCCGCAATATCGCCACCCCTGCCGTACCGATCGCCGCGCAGGTCACGATGTCCTCCGCCTCCATCTGCCGCGCAAGTTTCAGGGCCGCCGCGGCTCTTTGCGCGTCGGCGAGTCCTGCCAGTGCCCCATCGATGCGATCCAGGGCCCATTGCAGATTCACCGCCGTGGGCCGGGTGGCCAGCAGGCTGGCGGACGCCGACACCTGCTGCGCCGGATCTGCCCTGAGGGCAAGGTACATGCCATAGGCGGCGGTGACCCCAATCAGCGGCGCACCTCGCACCTGCATCGAGACGATGGCGTGGCAAGCCTGTTCCAGCGTCGTTAAACAGAGCGTTTCGAAGCGGTGAGGAAGGCCGGTCTGATCGATGATGTGGACCCCGTCCTGGGCCTCGTCATACCAGATACTTTGATAATGTTGGCCGTCGATGATCATGGCAATACTGCGTTGTTCCTCTGGACTGCCCCGGGCCGGTTTAACTCAAGCCCTAAGCGCCAGGCTGTAGGCATGGATTTACGCCGGCGCTGGTACCAGGGACCCTGCTTAAATTACGCGCTCGTTACCGCCATCGACAGCTAACTGGGCGCCGGTGGTCTTGGCCAGCGTGGTGCCGGCAAAAAGTGTGACCGCCCTGGCCACATCGGTGGATTTGACCTCGGTCTTGAGAATATTGGATGTCCTGTACTCTTCCACGCTCAAATGATAGTGGGCGGCGCGCTCACTCAAGACCTCATCGGTCCAGATGGCGGTATCGTAAACCGCATTGGGGTGCAGTACATTGACACGAATTCCCGCCTCCCCCAGTTCCAGCGCCGCTACCCTGGCCAACTGCGTCAATCCAGCCTTGGCCGCCGAATAGGCGGCGGCGCCTGGCCCTGGTGCGGGAACATTCTTGGAGGCGACGATGACGATTGACGGATCCAGCCCATGCTTCAGGTAGGGCAGGCAGGCGCGGATCAGCTTCATGTGGGAACCAAGATTCAAGGCCATGGATTTTTCCCACTCATCGTCGTCCATGTCTTCCAGGTACTGGCTCCGGGGAAAATTGCCGGCATTGCTCACCAGCATATCGATGCCGCCGAACCGCAGCACCCCTTGCTGCAATGCGCAGGCGATGGCATCTGCCTGGGTAACATCACACTTGACGCTGAGCACGGCGGGGCTGGAAAATTCGTCGTCGAGACTGTCGGCGATATCCAATGCCAGCACCGCGGCACCCTGGTCTAGAAACCGGCATACACAGGCCCTGCCGATACCGGATGCCGCACCGCTCACCACCACAACCTTGCCTTCAAATTCGCCCCGGGTGGCGGATGATTTAAGCTTGGCCTGCTCCAGTTCCCAATATTCCACATCGAACAGATCCTGGCGCGGCAAGGCCTGCCAGCCACCCAGGGCCTCACCCCACTGGATGGCCTTAATCGTGTGCCGACAGATGTCCTTCACGATCTGTAAGCGTTTTTGATTCGCCGCCAGCAACACCATGCCCTTGTCCCGCCACACCGCGAAGCGCGGCATCAGGTCGAGACACTGGTGACTGCCATCGGCGTGGTCGTCGAAGTAAGCCTGGTAGGACGCCGTAAAGGCTTGCAGGCCGGCAATGGGGTCGGCTTCGAACACCGCGGCGAAGGCCTTGGTGTGGATGCAGTGGTCCGGTGTCAGGGGTCCACGGGTGGCGAGCTCATCGCAGTTAGCTCGACTGGCGAACCCCACCGCCTCCGGCGAGTTATCCAGGGTCAGCAACATCGGTGCCGCGAACAGCGCTGCCGCCGCCTGACGCAGTTTGCTTAACTGCAGGCAGTCCGCGGCGTTGGGCTGGTAGTCACTGCGGGCAATGGTCTGGGGCGATGTTGCTTCGGCAAGGTAGGCTTCGGCCTTGCTCACCAGCTCGATCATGGTGTCGTAGCTGGTCTTGGCATCTTCGTGAAAGGTAAAGATGCCATGGTGCAACAACACGATGCCGCGAATCTCATCCCAGTTCGCATTTTTCGTGGCAGCACGTACTTGCTGTGCCAGAATAAACCCAGGCATGACGTAGGGCAGAATCAACACCTCGGCGCCGTAGATTTCCCGCAGGACGCGATCGCCATCGGGGCTGTTGCTGATGGTAACCACCGCATCGGCATGGCTGTGGTCCACGTACTTGTGGGGAATGAGGGCGTGCAGGATAGCCTCTACCGACGGAGTGGGCGCGGTGGGGTCCAGCAAGGCCAGGCGCAGCTGACGCATCATCTCGCTGTCGCTCAAGGCCGGTAGCTCACCGAGCCGCAACAGCGTATCCAGTTTTACCGGGGGAAACCCAGGAGCTTCGATGGTGCGCAAATCCCAGCCGGACCCCTTCACGAACAGCACCTGCTCGGTGTCGCCGAAGGCATTGAGCAATGTGCCCTTGACGGAGGTGTTGCCACCACCGTGCAGCACCAGGTCTGCATCCTGGCCCAGCAAGTGAGAACTGTAGACCCGCAATCCGAGTTGCTCGCCAGCGCTGTGGCTGTCAGCCTCGGTTTGATTCCATCGATTTTTCATGACGCGGTGAGTGTATCAAGTTCTGCCGGCACCACAGACTATTACGGCCGGTTTATTGAAATCCCTGGACTTGGCGACCTGGGAGTGTGGGGAGATTGCAGCCCCGGGTTCGGAATTTCGGACACCGCAAGGAGCGGCCCGAAACCAAAAACGCACCGTCTACCGACAGTGCGTTTGCATAATTTGCTGGTGCGCAACTCTACTTGGCTTGCGTTACCGGGGTTCGACTATGGAGATGTTCGTCATTCCAGCCTGTCGAGCCGAGTCCATAATCATCACCAGGACTTCCACAGTGGAGGAATTATGGGGTTGGATTATGACGGAGGCCGCCGGGTTTTCCGCCTTCAGCTGGTCAATATTTGACCTCACCTGGGTAGCGATAATTGGGCGTGGGTTGCCATTGAGAATAATCTCGTTGTTCTGCCCGATTTCAAACAGGATGTTCCTCTTCTCATCATCCGGCGGTGGTAGATCGCTATTATTGTTGTCGCTACTGGCTGCGCTGATTGCGGTCTCTGATAGGAATGTTGCGGTCACGACGAAGAAGATCAACAAGATGAACACCACGTCCAACATCGGTGTCAGATCGATGCCGCCCTCGTCTGTCCTCTTTCTGCCTGCAATTTTTTTCATTGTAATACCTGCTCGACTTCTACTAGCGATAAATTCCAGTCTCGATCCACAGCACCGAGGCCCACACGGCCCGGGCGAGATGACCCGAGTCAGTCCAGAGTATAGCAATCATTCAGCAAGATGCGAAAGGTCAGAAATCGTCTTTTTGCTGCGACCACCGGCGCCTGTTGCCGCCGCGAAACGCAGGAAGGAGGCTGCCAGCCTCCTTCCTGAATTCACTTAAGCCATTGTATTTAATGTATTTTACTTCTTCAAGGACGTCACGACGAACTTGATCAGATCCCTCAACTGCTTGGCATTCTTGCCATCGCGGGCATTGACCCGGACGCCATGCAGCGTGTTCATCAGGATATCGGCGGCAAATTCGACACTGACGCCCTTCTTCACCTTACCCTTCTTGTGCGCTTCCTTAAGTTTGGCGACCAGCGCCTTGCGAATAGTTGCCAGAGATCCGCGAACGATTTTTTTCATATCCTTATTGTAATTGATGCTTTCACACAGTGAATTCACCAATATGCAACCCATGCTGCGATGCTTGTTGGACAGCTTTACCACAGTCTCATCGAAGTAAGCATCTATAGCGTCCCAGCCGGTCAATTTCTCATGCTTGAGTGAGGCTGCAATTTGCTTGTCAACGATCTTGTTATATTGATCGATACAAGATTTGAAGAATGTGCTTTTGTCACCGAAGGAATTATAGAGGGTTCCCCTATTTATTCCCGTGCAGTCCAAGAGTTTCTGGACAGAGCTTGCTTCGTAGCCTTCTTTCCAGAATTGTTCCATTGCGTTGGTTAAAACTTTGTGTTCATTGAATTCAACTGGTCGTGCCATATTAGTTTACTCGGTACAGTTAATGGATAGGGAGCCTCTGATTAATTATTCAGAGACGCCTTACGTTAAAGTCAAAAACCTCGCTGTCAGGCAGTGCGTTCTTGCTCCCCCTTTTTGAAGGCGCGCTATTGTATTACAGAGAAATAAGTTTTACACCACTGAATTAGAAATAAATCCGACTATTTCAAATGTACGGCAATCAATTTGATTTAAGACAAGTTTGCAGCGAAAAATGCAGGGAAAATCAACGAATTACTGCACGCAATTCATTTCTTCCGGTGGCTCAAACCCTCGATAATGGGAGGTTTTTCGAGAAAAATCGGCATTAAAATAGAATGGCGAGTCAACTAAACGTCCGAACAGTGGGTTAACGGGCTCATTATCTTCGAATTAGGGACGATTCCCGCAACCAGGTTTACGCGCAGCGCCCACGAGCTTAGTGTTGGCAGAGTCGCGACTAGAAATTCATCACCGCAGTAACCACAAGCCCGATCACGCCCCCCAGTACACAGCCCCAAACCACCAACCACCCCAGGTGTTTCCTGATCATGGTCTGCAGGATATCCTTCACCTTTTGCGGCGTCATCTGAGACAGGCGTTGGTCGATTAAGGATTCGAGATTGCTGCGAATCGCATCATCATTCAACGCGGACTTCAATGCCGACTCAACCTGATCCTTAAATTCGGATTGTGAGAATTGCGCCTCGAAAAACTCTTGCATCTTCTCGGTGAAAGGTGTTCTAAGGGAATTCAACGCGTCTCGACCACCCAGCATTCCCAACATACTGCCAAAGGAGGATCCCATGATGATATCCAGAAGGGATTCGAATGCTTGCTCCAGGTCGAGATTGGCTATTGCCTGCTTGAGCTGCTGGGCCACTTTATCCGCAGTGTCGCCGCTGCCGTGGAAGAATGATTCCAGATCTGCCTGCCTGAAAAACTGGTCCATGACCAGGGCTCTGATGCCCAGCTTGAATTCCTCGAAGCGCAGAGGAATGACGCCGGAACCATAAAATCCCGGCACCCGCTCGAACAGCATGTGCACCGCCAGCCAGTTGGTGATACCCCCAGACAGTGCGAATAATCCCGTGTTTAACACGTAGACCCGATAAGGCTGGGGACTAATCAGGCCTGCCACCACCAGTGCTGCGGCGATGAGGTTGCTTACCAGACTCTTGTTAATGACAACGCCTCTCGATCCCAGCACCCCATAATGAAACCGGTGGGATGCGAATGCCTCGACGCCGCATCATAATTGAAGAACATGGGGTTTAAAAGGTTCACCACAGTGTTTGAGCTGCCCAGCGATCGGCATGCTGGCGCGGATTTGCCGGTGGCCCGCTTTCAACTATTGCACCGTTGCGTCGTCTTGTGGGGCGGTATCGGGAGAACCAAACGCCTGTTTGAACTGCGGTTGCAGACCTTCCCAGGGGCCTTGCAGGGTATAGACGGCACTGGTGAGGCTGTCTATACCCTGACTGCCGAATATTCTATCGAACAGATAGGCGCCGACAGCCAGGGGCAGGTTGGCGGTTAACAAGCCGATCCAGGGGATATTGTCACTAAGGGGCAGGGTCAGATACATCTCACCGTCGATGGTTTCAGCACCCAGATCCAGTTCACCGGTAATTTGATACAGACTCGATGGACCGGAAATCACCAGCCTGTCCTGGATCGTGACCACCCCATCTTTGAGCAGCATATCACCCTCAATAACGTCAAATGCAAGCCCGCTTCGCACCAGATCATTACTCAGGCGCAGGCGTGTCAATATCGCATTCAAATTGATAATACTGATGAGTTTAAGCGCGCCGGTCGCACTCGAGCCCTGCAGAAAGCGGCCATCTTCCACGTCCAGCGACAGGCTGCCACTCAATCCATCCGCAGCAAAAAAAGCCGGAGAGCCCGGCCAGTCGATGTGGGTTTCGAATACGGCACTGCTACTCTCCAGGCTAGCAGTATAACCATTGGCGGTTAGCACATCGCCGATATTGTCGGCGTATAACACACCATTGAGCTCGGAGTGATGTTCGAGCCCGTCATACAGCCAGCGGAACTCTGGCTGCGGCCGAACTGCGATACCACCCTCGCCGTCTGCCGCTGCCGGTGCCGATTGATCGGCCGCTTCGGCGCCATCCAGCCCCAGTCGCAAGCCCCTGAAATCGAATGCCAGATCGCTGATGTCTGCGCCTTCTGCAGTCGGGTCCAGCGTGAACCGCCAACTGCCGAAGGGACGCGAACCTATGCTGAACTCTTTTATATCGAAGACCATCCGCGGCAGTTGCCGGGGATCGATACCCGCCAGCACGTCGATGCGTTCGGCTTCCGAGGTTTCATTTTCCACTATATCCGCGGGGGCTTGGGTGCTTGCAGCCTCGGCCGCCAGCGCTTCTTCCTCGTCCTCGTCCTCGTCCCCTGGCAGGCGTAAATACTCCAGGTTGAGTTCGATATAATCCGTGGCATCGAAGGGAATATTGACCCGCCCCTGAATTGCCTCACCGCTCAGGTCAACTTCCCAGTATGGCCGATCCGGGGAAGGCTCAATGCGGATATCCACATTCGGCAATTCCTCGCCATAGAATTCAAACACGTGAGTCGAGATATCCACGAAGGCAATAGTGTCCTCGATTCCCTTGGTTGTGTTCAGGTCAGACGTGAGTCCGCCCAAAAAATTCGTCCATTCCTCCAGCTGCAGTCGATCCGTCGCACCGATAATCGCCACCCCCCGGGTCTCGCTGCTTAACAGCGTGTCGAGATTTCCATCCGGCTCGCCGACATAGACCACACCACTATTGAGCCGTCCGTTTGCGAGCTTCAGATCAAAATTTAATTCCGGACCCAGAAAGCCCTTGATTTCCTGCCCCGGCGCGCCGAGTGTGATATCGAGTTGCAGGGGCAATACTGCATCGGCAGCCTTGGATAGAGGGGCGGGCAGGGAAATCCCGACACCAAGCAAATCAGATTCAAGGAATAAGGTAGTCTGCGCCGCCGAATTCACTCCCTGCGGTATTGCCAGCGTGGCATGGTAATTCATCTCACCTGTCATCTCGCGCAGCAAATCACGCACGAAACTGCTGTGCAGTGGCCATTGGATCAGGATGGAGGGATCTACAACTCCCACTACATCCACGTTTATCACTTCCATCAAACCATTTAACATTTGTGATGAAATAGAAGCCTTCACCGACCGGTCAAACAGTACCAGCGAGAGTTCAGTTTGCTCCAGCCCGCCGATAGAATCAAAAACGATCGGTCCGGATACGAGGCCGAGATCGAGCGCATAGTCAGGGATAGTGATTTCATTTTCCGCCAGCACCAGCTCCAGCCTGACCTGGGTATCCACACCGTCCTGATTCAACGGCACTCTGACGGCAATCTCGGCAGAAAATTCTCCCTGCACTTCCCAATTTGCCAAACTATCCCTTAATCTCTGATTCACCGGCGCAACCTGGAGGTAATTCAATCCCTGTCCGGTGCGGCCATGGGCTCGCCCCTCGAGGCTCAGCCAATTTTCCTGTTCGGCATTTGGGCGAACGACTGCAGTCACCTGACTCAACTCCATGCCCATACTCCGGCCACTACTCACTTCGACATCGATATTGCTGTCGTCGGTTAATACCAGGGCATTGAGGCCCTCTATTTCCGGCCATTCTTCGCTGAATTCCAGTTCTCCATTTGCCAATAGAAAAAAACTCTGAAATGTCTGAGTAACTGCCTCCGCGCCCAGCAGGGTGGATCCTCTGTAGACGACGCCACTGTCGTAGACATCACCGCCGATGATGGCGCGATTCAGCCACTCCATCGTAGTGCGCATGCCGCCTTCTACTCTCGGGCCATCCAGCAGGTACAGCGCTTTCTGGGCGGCGTCCACTCTGCGGACACCAACCAACAATTCAAAATCGGAGCTGGCTTCACCATCGAGGGGTCGGTGCATCGTCGAGGTGAAGACGGCGCGCCCGTCAACCGCGTCGGAATTGGCCACCAGGGTGCCGCTAACAAGACTCAAATCCAGGCCATCAGAGAGATCTACGCGAAAACCGATGCGGCCATTAACATAGCTGTAGTCCCAGGTATGGGTGAACAGATTCGGTATATTAATACTGAAGTTTTCGGATTCGAGATCTGCGAATCCCGTGGCAAGGCGTTTGACTGGATCGTAAGTCACTTCGACATAGCCATTAATACCCCACAAAGCAGGGGATCCATCCCCGGCGGCGACATCAATATCGACGAGGTTGGTCTGTAGCGTGAGTTGTCTATCGGCGTCTGCCGCCAGCGGTAGCTCCAGAACAAAGTTTTCCAGGGCGCCCCGTGGCAGATACGTTTCCAATTGCTGCTGGGCTGCGGCACTCAGAATCCCGCTCTCTGCCGCCACTCGAGCGAGCAAAGACAGATCGATATTGTCCGCCCGAGCCAGCAAACTTTCACCAGGCACAAATTCCATGTACATATTAAACGGCGCCCAGTCCAGCTCCTGCCAGGACACCGACATATCTGCCAGGGCCAGCCGCCAGGTGTTGAATTGACCGATTTTATCGAGAACAGATTTCCCGGTGACGTTGTTCAAGGAAAACGGCTCGCCACCGTCAGTAATAAGTGTGATACCAGGCACCCTTACTTCGGTGACGACTCCACTTAACTGGCCATCCTCCAGCGTAAGCCACAGGTCAAAGCCACCGGTAAATTGCACCACAGAAACCTTGCCGAATTCCACGCCGCTGAAGAGGCTCGAATAATTCGATTCGGGAACGTCGATATGCAAGCGCCCGTCCACCGAACTGAAATCGTCTCCCTCTATCTCCAGCGAGATTGCAATCTGTTGAAAGCTGCCTTCGGGATTGGCGTTGATGTGTATCTGGTGGGTTTGACCCTGATTACGGATTGTTGCGGATCCATTAGTCAGGCTGAACTCATCACCGTCGAAGGATTGCAGATGAATCGAGACGTTGGTCAGACTCAGTCTTGCAAAGCGTTGAATCAATCGAAAAGCACCTTCCAGGTCCGCGCTACCGCCGCCTTCGATATTGAGACCCTGCAAGCTCCACTCCCCCGCCTGGTTCTGCACGATATCGATTTCCACGGTATCGATAACCACATCTGCCACCACCAATCGCCACTGCCAGATACTCCTGGGCACATCAAGAATAACGGTAGCGCTGTCCAGGCGCAGTGCCGGCCCGGGAATGTCGGCAAGATCGGGGTCAGCGCTTACCCTCAGGCTGAGACCGTTCACGGAGATGATGGGGTTGAAGCGTTGAAAGCTCCCGGTTAAAGAATCTACGCTGACCGACACGCCGGTACGGATGAAGAACTGTTCTTCGAAAAATTCGGTGTAGCCCGCCACCGCCGGCATGAATTGCCGACCGATGCTGACATAGACCGCTAACAGGATGAGAGACACTGCCAGCAGCAACACAACTTGTTGTCGGACTTTCTTGAGGACGGTGATAAGCATACTCGTGTACTAAATTTCCTGATTCGCCAGTCGTCTGCAGAGACTATCGATCAGGTGGCAATGGAATTCCAATGCAAAATGTTTAATGGGCCAATTTTCCACCGCAGTACAGGGTATAACCCAGGCTTCCTGAACCCGAACTGAAGCGCGCATCGAGCCTTATTAGCCCTTAGCCCCACGGGGAGCCCCTAGTAAAGGACCACATCAAATTGCTCTTGAGTATACATGGGTTCGACTTCGTATTTGACGGTCTTCCCCACTAATTCTTCCAGCATGGCCAGGGTGCCGGACTCCTCGTCGAGCAGGCGATCTACCACTAACTGGGAGGCAACTACCAGCAGCACGTCGTTCTCATAGCTGCGGGCGACGCCCATGATTTCGCGAAAAATTTCATAGCAGACCGTTTCTGCGGATTTTTGATAGCCACGGCCCGCACAAGCCTCGCAGGGATCATTGAGTATCTGACCGAGGCTCTCCCGGGTACGCCTGCGTGTCATCTCGATCAATCCAAGTGGCGATATGTCGGTGATCAGAGTCTTGGCATTATCTTTTTCCAAGGCCCTGGCAAGTTCTCTCTGCACCTGGCGTTTATGTTCATCGTCGAGCATATCGATGAAGTCGAGGATGATGATTCCCCCCAGGTTTCTAAGCCGCAGTTGCCGCGCGATCGCCGTCGCCGCTTCGAGATTGGTTTTCAGAACAGTTTCGGCGTGATTACGTCTGCCGAGATAGGCACCGGTATTGACGTCGATAGTGGTCATCGCCTCGGTCTGATCGATAATCAGATCGCCTCCCGATTTGAGTTTCACCTGACGCCGCAGGGCTTTGTTAATTTCATCTTCGACCCCATATAACGCGAAGACGGGGCTGTCGTCTTCGCAAAACTCGACACTGATTGTCAGCTCCGGTACATAGTTATGGAGAAATTGTTGGATCTGCTGGCAGGATTCAGCATCATCGATACGAATTTTTTCGACCTCAGGGGTAATCAGATCCCGAATCGTGCGCATATAGAGTGGGAATTCCCGGTATACAGTCCTGACGCCGGTACTGCCGTGAATGCGCTGTTCAAGCTCGGACCAGAGCCGTTTCAGGAAACGTATATCTTCGACAAACGCTTCCGCAGTCGCGCCCTCGGCGGCCGTGCGAATAATGAATCCACCCTGCTGTGTCCACTGCTGTTGCTGCAAACATTCGGCCAACAAGGCGAGTAACCTTTCCCTCTCCTCGTCGTCCTGCAGCCGTTGGGAAATCCCCCGGTGATTGCTGCGTGGCAGGTAGACCAGGTTCCGCGCCGCCAAGGTAATCTGCGTGGTGAGGCGCGCCCCCTTGGTGCCAATCGCATCCTTCGCCACTTGCACGACGATAGACTGGCCCTCTTGCACAAGTGCCTGGATGGTCTTGACGGCATCACTTCGAATCTCAAATCCATCCTTATCGAGTGTTGAGATATCGGCAGCATGCAAGAAGGCCGCCCGGTCCAGCCCCACATCGACGAACGCTGCTGCCATGCCCGGCATCACCCTGGCTACCTTGCCCACGAAGACATCCCCGACATGGCCACGGTTATTATGGCGCTCGATAAAAATTTCCTGGAGGAGGCCATTTTCGATGAGAGCAACCCGGGTCTCCATGGGGCTGACGTTGATTAGTATTTCTTCACTCAATTCAGGGACCTGCTTCGCCGCTTAAACACTCGATGCCAAATTGATGCAATAATTGCATGGTTTCAAACAGGGGCAGGCCCATCACGCCGCTGTAGCTTCCCCTGAGCTTTTTCACGAATATCGCGGCATGGCCCTGAATCGCGTAGCCGCCTGCTTTCCCTGCGGGTTCGCCGGTGCGCCAGTACGCGCCGGCTTCTGCCGGGCTAATCGCTCGAAAGCTGACCGTTGTCCGGGAAATGCTGGATGCACATTTCCCCGCAGAGGCGACGGTCACCGCAGTCAGAACCTGGTGGTCCCGATTGGATAACTGCATTAACAATTCCAAAGCATGGCTCTGTGAAGTTGGCTGCCCCAGCACTTCCTGATCACAAACCACAATGGTATCGGCTCCCAAAACCAGCCAATTGCTCTGCTCTGCCAGTGTCTTCAGCGCAGATTCCACCTTCTGCGTGGCCATGCGCTGCACATAATCGGTGGCAGACTCTCCTGCAAGGCTTGACTCGTCGATATTTTGAGGGCAGCTCTGAAAAGAAATTCCAATCTGGGACAGCAATTCACGCCGACGGGGAGAAGCTGAAGCCAACAAGATGAGGGACCTGGACACGGGGCTCAATGGACGTCGAAGCTTCGTCGTATCTGGCGCAGCAATTGAAACAGGGATGGCCAGATTACTGCGCTGGTCAGGGCCGCCATCAGAAACAGCAGACTGACGTTGATGGTCTGACCGGTCACGATCTGCAGCCAGTGGCATAACATAAGATTCAGACCCACCAGAGCGAATATCAACCCGCTCTGTTGCAGGGAAGTAAACATCCGCATGCGCTGATGCAGGGACATGGCAACGTAGGCAAGAATCACCAGCGAGATTGCATTCAAGCCCAGTGTCGAGCCTTCGAGGATATCCAGCAACAGACCGGCGCACCAGGCCGAGCCGATACCCAGTCGATAGGGCAGCGCCATCACCCAGTAGATGAGCACCATGGGCACCCACTCCGGTCGATAGTTCATCGCCCATTCTGGAAACGGCACGATAGCCAACAGATAAGCAACGAAGAAGCTAAAGAAGATGACCCAGATCGCGTGTGCTCTTTTTTGCATCGAGATCCCTATTGATCATCCGGCGTCGGCGCAAGCCGGATCACTTGTCCCTGGGCTACCGGTAGCGGCAGGGATGCATCGGCTTCAGGGCCGGCAGCTGCCGGGTCTCGAATTGAACTATCCTCGATCGGGGCAGTTGCCTTCTGCAGCACCACCATGACATGGCGGGTGCTGGCGATCTGGGCCAGGGGCCGCGCCTTGACGACGGCGAAGTCCTGGCCGGCGTCGGCATAGACACTGATTATCTCCGCGACCGGATAATTCTTCGGATAGACCTGGCCCATGCCTGAACTCACCAGCAGATCTCCCACCCGCATGTCCTGGGTCTGGGTAACAAATTCCAGCTCCAACTCCGATGCAGAGCCACGACTGCCACGGGCCAGCGCCCTCTCACCGTTGCGATTTACCTCTACCGGCGTGACGTGATGGAAGTCAGTCACCAGCAAGACCCAGCTGGTGTAGGACAGGACTTCGTCAACCTGACCCATGAGGCCATTGGCATCCAGCAGGGCCTGTCCTACCACCACTCCATCTCTAGCACCCTTGTTAATCAATACGCGCTTGGAATAGGGATCGGGTGAAATATTGATAATTTCTGCCGGCAACACCTCGCCACCAATTGACTGAGTCGCCTCACGCAGTTCAAGCAGACGGTTGTTTTCACTGGTGAGGCTTTCCACCAACTGCAACTCCCGCCGCGAAATCAGCAACTGGGTTCGCAGTAACTCATTCTCCTGTAGTAAATCGGTGCGAGATACAAAGACATCGTCTATCCATAAAGACAGCCGGGTCGGCACATCTGCAACCCAGTAAACCGGTACCGTAGCATAGCCAAGACCAAATCGGACCTTCTCCAGGTAACCGAAGCGGCTATCCGCGAACATGATGCATACAGACAGGAAGATGAAGGTCAGGGCCCTGTACTCCAGGGCAACGCCTTTGATAAACAGGGTATTGTCGATGGCTGGAGTACCTCTTTAACGGGATCTGAAATTATAGCCATAGCCAGCCAAGCAGGGAAGCCATGCCCGGGGCTTTATCTCACCTTGGCAGCGAAAACTCCGGTTTGTCGCCTATTCCAGTGTCAACAGGTCGATATCGTGTTCGTCCATGAGTTCCATGGCCTTGCCGCCACCACGGGCAACGCAGGACAGGGGATCATCGGCCACGATAACCGGTAATCCGGTTTCTTCCGACAACAATTTATCCAGGTCCGTCAGCAGGGCACCACCGCCGGTCAACACCAGCCCGGATTCGGCAATATCGGAGGCCAATTCCGGCGGCGACTGCTCGAGTGCGCTTTTTACCGCCTGCACAATGGCAGACAAGGGCTCCTGCAGCGCTTCGAGGATTTCATCGCTATTCAAGGTGAAGCTGCGCGGCACACCCTCGGCCAGGTTACGTCCGTGTACATCGATTTCCCGGACCTGGTTGTTGGCAGATGCATAGGCGCAGCCGATCTCTTTCTTAATTCGCTCGGCGGTGGCATCACCGATCAGGCTGCCGTAATTTCGCCGCACATGGGTTGTAATCGCTTCATCCATGCGATCTCCCCCCACTCTTAAGGATTCAGAGTAAACCACCCCATTGAGGGAGATAATCGCGATTTCGGTGGTACCACCACCGATATCGACCACCATGGAACCGCTGGCCTTTTCAACCGGCAAGCCGGCGCCGATAGCCGCAGCCATGGGTTCTTCGATCAGGCGCACATCCCGGGCCCCGGCGCTGGCGACAGATTCCCGAATTGCGCGACGCTCGACTTGAGTGGATTTACAGGGCACGCTGACTAAAACCCGCGGGCTCGGTGGGAAAAAACTGTTTTCATGCACCTTGTTGATGAAGTGCTGCAGCATTTTTTCCGTCACCTGAAAATCTGCTATTACACCGTCCTTGAGAGGGCGTATGGCAACGATGTTACCTGGTGTTCTGCCCAGCATGCGCTTGGCATCGGTGCCGACGGCGGTTACGGTCTTCTGGCCGTTATGGGTTCGAATCGCAACCACCGAAGGCTCGTTCAGCACGATACCTTGTTCGCGCACATAGATGAGCGTATTCGCCGTGCCCAGATCGATGGACAGGTCGTTGGAGAACATTCCCCGAATTCTTTTAAACATGAATTTTCGTGTACCTCAAATTAAAGATTCCAAACTAAACCAGCCTGAGGAGTCCAAGCTCCCTGGTTTTATTGCTGGCAAGGAATTAGTGAAAAGTGAAAGGAATCTCCTACCGCGTCTGACCCTAATCCGGATTTGACTAAATCAGCCCGAATTCAAGTATAATCTCGCGTTCTTAGCGAATAGCACGCACTCTAACAACGGCAAAGGGTTAGAGCAAGGGCCATGCCTTAAATAGTTGAGCCACCTCACAGACAGCTTTTATTCGTTCCCGACACTGGAAATTCCGGAGAATTTTGATGGCTTTCGACAAGTCTGAAGTAGAGAAAATTGCCCATCTCGCGCGACTGCAACTAAGCGATTCGGAAGCCGATGAAGTGACCGTGCGAATCGGGGACATTCTGAGATTGATCGACCAGATGCAATCCGTGAATACCGACGCCGTCGAACCACTGGCGCACCCCCTGGACGTGGTGCAGAGGCTGCGGGAGGATGAAATCACCGAGAAAGACCAGCGCGAGGAACTACAGACCCTGGCGCCGAACTGCCGGGACGGACTCTACCTGGTGCCGAAGGTGCTCGAGTAGGGTCTCCCAACCCCCTTGGTCAGCCATTTTAAAACCAGCAGTTCGTAATAAGAAGCTTTTCAGGTCGCTCTTGTTGAGAGCATCACACCAGGAACTCCCTAATGATCGAAAAAACCGTCGCCGAATTGTCCGTTGCTCTTGCATCTGGTGACATCTCCAGTGTCGAACTGACCCAGGCATATCTGAATCGAATCGCCGAGCTCAACACCGAGCTCAATGCCTTTATCACTGTCTGTGACGAATCCGCACTGGATCAGGCCAGGGCTGCCGATGCGGCGAGAGCAAATGGCGAGGCCGGCGCGCTACTGGGAATTCCAATGGCGCACAAGGATATTTTTTGTACCCAGGGCATCAGCACAACTTGCGGCTCCCGCATGCTGCAAAATTTTGTGTCGCCATACGATGCCACCGTAGTGAAACGCTTCAAAGCTGCGGGCGCTGTTACCCTGGGCAAGACCAATATGGATGAGTT
The DNA here is from genome assembly GCA_022566775.1 of Pseudomonadota bacterium. Taxonomy (GTDB): domain Bacteria; phylum Pseudomonadota; class Gammaproteobacteria; order Pseudomonadales; family Pseudohongiellaceae; genus UBA9145. The sequence continues at coordinate 16,300 of JADFIJ010000040.1, forward strand.
TGCCATGGGCTCTTCCAACGAAAACAGCTTCTTTGGCCCGGTCAGAAACCCCTGGGATACCAACAGGGTGCCCGGGGGTTCATCGGGAGGATCTGCGGCAGCGGTCGCCGCCGGTTTATGCGCGATGGCCACCGGTACCGACACCGGGGGCTCGATCCGACAGCCGGCTGCGTTCTGTGGCATCACCGGGTTCAAACCCAGTTATGGCAGAGTCTCGCGCTGGGGCATGATCGCCTTCGCATCCAGCCTGGATCAGGCCGGCACACTGTGCCAGAGTGCAGAAGATGCTGCCCTCATGATGAATGTTATGGCGGGGCTGGACAGCAAGGATTCCACCAGCATAGACAGAGACGTGGAAGACTATACGGCGACGCTAGACGACTCCCTCGATGGCCTGAAGATCGGCATACCCAGGCAACACTTTGCTCAGGGCCTGAACGCCGAGGTGGAACAAGCCATCCGTGACGCCCTCAGGGAATACGAAAAATTGGGTGCGACCATCAAGGAAATCGACCTGCCAAACAACCATCTATCGGTGTCGGCCTACTACGTAGTGGCGCCGGCGGAAGCCTCTGCCAATCTGTCTCGCTATGATGGCGTACGCTATGGCTATCGTTGTGAGAATCCCCTCGACCTCGAAGACATGTACAAGCGCAGCCGCAGCGAGGGCTTCGGTGATGAAGTCAAACGCCGCATCATGGTAGGCACCTATGCCCTCTCCGCCGGCTACTACGATGCCTATTATCGCAAGGCACAAAAGATTCGACGCCTGATCAAGAATGATTTCAACGCAGCCTTCGAGGAAGTCGACATCATCGTGGGGCCGACTTCCCCCCACACCGCATTCAAACTCGGCGCCAAGAGCGACCCGGTGGCGATGTACCTGGAAGATATATATACCATCGCGGCAAACCTGGCCGGCCTGCCGGCTATCTCGATTCCAGGCGGCATGGTCAACGGCCTGCCGATTGGCCTGCACCTGGTCGGCAATGATTTCGCCGAGGCCAAGGTGCTGAATATCGCCCATCAATTTCAACAACAGACCGGCTGGCATCGCCGCAAGCCTTCGGCATTCACGCAGGAGGGCTAAAAATGGAATGGGAGACCGTTATCGGTTTGGAAGTGCATGTACAGCTTTCCACCAAATCCAAATTATTCTCCGGCAGCGCGACCAAATTCGGCGCCGATCCAAACACCCAGGCCAATATCTACGACCTGGCTATGCCCGGCACGCTGCCGGTACTCAATAGGGATGCGTTGCGGATGGCGGTACGATTCGGGGTGGCGATCGGTGCCGAAATTGGCAAGCGATCGGTATTCGATCGCAAGAATTACTTCTATCCGGATCTGCCCAAGGGCTATCAGGTCAGCCAGCTCGACTATCCCATCGTCGGCAAGGGCTCGCTGACGGTTACCCTGGATGACGGCAGCGAAAAAGTCATCGGCATCACTCGGGCTCATATGGAAGAAGATGCGGGCAAGTCCCTGCACGAAGACTATGAGGGCATGACCGCTATCGATCTCAATCGGGCCGGCACGCCCCTGCTGGAAATCGTGTCCGAGCCAGATATTCGCAGCGCCCGGGAAGCCGTAGCCTACCTGAAGAAGCTCCACTCCATTATTCGCTATCTGGATATCTCCGACGCCATCATGGCGCAGGGCTCGATGCGCTGCGATGCCAATATCTCTATTCGACCCAAGGGCGAGACCGAATTGAGCACCCGCACCGAGATCAAGAACATCAACTCGTTCCGCTTTGTGGAGAAGGCGATTAATTATGAGGTACGACGACAGCGGGAAGTGCTCGAAGACGGCGGCCGCATCGTCCAGGAGACCAGGCTCTATGACGCCGACAAAGACGAGACCCGCTCCATGCGCAGCAAGGAAGTCGCCAACGACTACCGTTACTTCCCGGAACCGGATCTGCTCCCCATAGTGATTGACGAGGCCTATATCGCCGCTATCAGAGCCAAGCTGCCGGAACTGCCGGACGCCAAGAAGCTCCGTTTCCGCGATGAGTACGGCCTCGGCGAATACGACGCCGGGGTGCTGGTAAGCAGCCGCGAATTGGCCGAGTACTTCGAGACCGTCGCTAGAGGCAGCGGTGACGCAAAACTGGCTGCGAACTGGGTTACAGGTGAATTACAGGCCCTGCTCAACAAGCACAATTGGGAGGTGAATGACTCGCCGATCCAGGCGGATCGCCTGGCTACACTCGTCGCCCGCATCAAGGATGAGACAATTTCAGGCAAGATCGCCAAGACCGTATTCGAATCCATGCTCGACGATTCCTCCGAGGTGGATGCAATCATCGAAAGCAAGGGCCTGAAACAGGTGACGGACAGCGCTGCGATAGAGAAGATAGTAGACGAAGTCATTGCCGGCAACCCAAACCAGGTACAACAATACAAAGAGGGCAAACACCAGGTAATCGGCTTCCTCGTCGGCCAGGCCATGAAACTGTCCCAGGGCAAAGCCAACCCCGGCCAGGTCAACGCCCTGCTAAAAGAAAAGCTAAAATAGACCCTAAAGTGTCGCCGCCGAACTTGAAAAGAACACCCGTTGGCCATGGATGGCCAACCATTTGCGAAGCAAATGCGAGCGAAGGGATTGCAAGCAGAACCACGTTTCTGCGCCCGCAATCCCAAGCGACATTTTTTAAGTACAGGATGTACTTAAAAAATATAAGGTAAATGCAATGAAAGAGCAAAAAAAATCCGGCAAGGACCGCGTGCAACCGGCAACCAGAGATGAAGTCTGGTCCGACCAACGCCTGCAGACTTTTCTGGAATGGGAACCACCGGAGAGCTTGCCCGCGGACTACAATATCTTGCTCAGGGCCTATCGCGGCATGACCGCCGATCTGTTCAAACGCTTCCTCGTTTTCTACCTCGAATCTGATCGCGACATCAACGTGCCCCTGGAAGACGGCAGCACCTTCCTGGACCTCGTCTCCCAGCACCGAAAATCTGTGGACTACGCCGCTGCGCTGGCAGCGGCCGGCGCTATTGCTACTCGCGTCCGAAAATGAAACGAGTCAAAATATTGGGATGAGACTCAGAGGTACTCCCGCAAAATATTTAATTAACTCAAAAAGACTAGAACAAAAAGGGCCCAATGCATCTTGTTGGGTCTGACCGGGCGTATGCGTAGCTTGTCCGCAAATTTGAGTTGCCTAGTCCCCTTGCGCACGCCCATATATCCTTCACTTTAGCCAGCGCTGCGGAACTCGCTACGCTCAGACAGTCCTCGCTCAACCTGTCTAAAGTGAAGGATATAGACATGGCCTGATGGTGCGCAAGGGGAC
>JADFIJ010000225.1 GCA_022566775.1 Pseudomonadota bacterium
GCGTACAATGGAACCGAGAAGGCAATCGAGTTCTTTTTCAGGCGATCAGTCGCGACAATAAGGACCGCTGGCTGCTGACAGTCGACACCGAGGGCCTCCGCTTCGACGCACCAGAAGACGACGAATCTGATTCGGAACCTGGGCGAATGCTGCCGCTGAGCATGGGTAGTCATCATCTGCGAGTGATTCACCACGACCACGATCCGGCCTGGATCAACCGACAGTTCATTGCCGCGCACTGGTTACCGAACAACGAATCCATTGTGTTTCTGTCCGAGATGGATGGCTATGGTCATCTATATCTTCACGAAGCCGGTGCAACCACCCAGTTAACTGCCGGAAAATTCGAAGTCAGGGATCCTGTAATCACCAGAGATGGCCGGGAAATTTATATCAGTGCGAACGTGAATCATCCTGGAATCTATGAAATTTTCAGATTACGAGTCGCCGACGCAGAACTGGAACAGGTCTCTGATCTCGGTGGCAGGAATCGATTCCTACTCTCCCCCGACGAGTCCAGATTATTGATCATGCACAGTGATGCGCTCAGCCCGGTGGAGCTCTATGTAAAAACCACGAGGCCCAATTCCAGAGCCACTCGAATAACCCATACTATCAGTGAAGAATTCGACAAGCTGCCATGGGCCCAGCCGGAATTTGTCGCGGTACCCTCCTCCCAGGTGAGCGATCCCATTCATTCGCGTGTCTATACCCCGCTGGCGGATAGTGAGAATGCCAGAGCCGCGGTGATATTCATCCACGGCGCCGGCTATCTGCAAAACGCCCATCAAGGCTGGTCCAGCTATTTTCGGGAATTCATGTTTCATTCGCTGTTAGTGCAACGAGGATACGTCGTGCTGGACATGGATTACCGCGCGTCCAGTGGTTACGGCAGGGACTGGCGCACCGCCATCTATCAGCAGATGGGGACGCCCGAGGTTCAGGATCTGGCGGATGGCATTGACTACCTGGTGGCAAACAAGCATGTCGATCGTGATCGGATCTGTACCTATGGTGGTTCCTATGGTGGCTTCCTGACGCTGATGGCCATGTTTAACCAACCCGAATTGTTTGCCTGCGGTGCCGCGCTAAGGCCTGTTACCGACTGGGCGGCATACAATCATGGTTACACCTCCAATATACTGAATATTCCCAGCCTGGACCCGTCCGCCTACGAGCGCAGTTCCCCCATAGAATTTGCGGAAGGACTGGAAAAGCCTCTGCTCATCGCCCACGGTATGCAGGATAACAATGTGTTCTTCCAGGATTCCGTGCGCCTGGTACAAAGACTCATCGAATTGAAGAAAGAAAACTGGGAAATGGCGATGTATCCGATCGAAGCCCATGGCTTTCGCGAAGCCTCGAGCTGGCTGGATGAGTACCGCAGAATCTTGAATTTGTTCACCGAGAACCTGGACCAGTAATTCCCCCTTGGCGATGCCCGCCATCGAATTGGCAACCTGCCGGTTCTACGCTATGCTGCCGGCAAAAGGATACTACAGTGCGACCCCTGCCCATCCCCCAAAATCACTTCGGCTCCGTTTCAGGGGAGGGTTCGCCCATTCATTTACCGAGGCAGTTTTCGCGTCGTGGTTTTATGCAACTGGCCGGTGCCACTGCAGCCGCTAGTGCCCTGGTAAACATGTCGCCGCAAATTGCCGCACAGAGCCTGACTTCCACCGAAAGATCCTTGCTTTTACACGCCATCGATGTGGCCATGGATGCCGGCGCCGATTACGCCGATGGCCGCCTGATCAGGACCCAATTCGAAGCCATCCGTACCAGGGAACAGACCATCACCCAGGTGCAGAGCACGGATTCCTTCGGCATTAATGTGCGCGCCCTGGTGGGGGGTTCCTGGGGATTCTCTGCGAGCCAGATCCTCAGCCGCGACGCCATAGCGGAGATGGCCAGGGAAGCGGTGAGGATCGCCGCGGCCAACAACGCGGTCGCGCCCTCGGCAACGACTCTGGCACCGGTGGATATCTACCCGGATGCCGATTGGGTCACCCCGCATTCCATCGACCCCTTCGATGTGCCATTGGAAGACAAGGCAGCCCTGCTGCTGAGAACCAACGCGGAAGCCATGCGGGTAAATAATATTCGCTTCGCTTCCAGCAGCATACTCTCGGTGCGAGAGGAGAGACTGGTAGCCACCTCCGAAGGGTCTGTTATTAAGCAGACTTTCTACCGCATCAATCCCTCCGTCAATATTACCGCTATCTCTGCCGATGGCAGCGACTTTCAGACTCGCAGTGCAGTGATAGAACCTGCCGGCCGTGGCTACGAATATGTGGTGGGACTGGAGCTGTCAGGTAACGCCACACGCTGGGCCGAAGAGGCGGCGATGAAGCTGGAGGCAACACCGGTAGAACCGGGTAAATGGGACCTGGTACTGCATCCTTCCAATTTATGGCTCACCATTCATGAATCTATTGGTCACCCAACCGAACTCGACAGGGCACTGGGCTTCGAGGCAAACTATGCCGGCACTTCGTTCCTCTACCCCCCGGAAGATGTGTTAGGAAAAATGCGGCTGGGTCCCGAGTTCATGCAGTTCGTTGGCAACCGCACAGAATTTGGCGGCTGTGCCACCACCGGTTGGGACGACGAAGGCGTCGCTGCGGAATTCTGGCCGATTATCAAAGACGGTGTGTTTGTGGATTATCAAACTACGCGCGATCAGGTCGCATGGATTTCACCCTACACCGGGATCGATCGCAGCCATGGCTGCGCCTACGGCCAAAACTGGGAGAGTATGCCATTTCAACGCATGCCCAATGTTTCCCTGCTGCCGGGCGAAGAGAACCTGAGCGAAGACGACGTCATCGCCGCCACCGAACGTGGCATTTATATCGAGGGTCGGGGCTCCTACTCCATCGATCAGCAACGTTACAACATTCAGTTTGCCGGCCAGGTATTCTGGGAGATCAGAAACGGCCGCAAGGTCCGAATGCTGCGGGACGTCGCCTACGTGGGCAGAACCCCCGAGTTCTGGAATTCACTGGATGTCATCGGCGGCGACCGCACCTATTACCTGGGTGCCTCTTTCGGCGATGCCAAGGGTCAGCCCATGCAGGTGAATGCGGTGTCCCATGGCTGCCCGATTTCCCTGTTTAGAAATATCGATATTTTGAACACCGGCTAGGATGCTCAAATGGCAGCAACGAAGGGCTTGTCCACAGACGATCTAAAAGCAATTTCCGAGATGATATTGCAATTGTCGGCAGCCGATCAGTGCCGCGTGCGCATCGATTCGCTGTGGCGGGGCTATACCCGGGTCGCCACCAATCGCATCACCAGTGCCGGCGGCTCCGATAGCACTGCGGTCACCATCACCAGTGTCTTCGGCAACCGGGTTGCCTCGGTGGAAACCAACCGCCTGGCAGAGCGTGATTTACTACAGGCGGTGCGACGCTCGGAAGACATGGCACGGCTGGCACCCGAGAACCCTGAATATTTGCCGGAGTTAGGGCCTCAAAATTACCAGCCGATTCAGGCCTACTATGAATCGACAGGTGAACTGGAGCCACAGACACGGGCCGAGGCTGCCGCGATTGCCATTCGCCAGGCCCAGGCGGCTGGTCAGATTGCCGCTTCCTACATGGATGTGCGAGCCGGCACCTCTACCGTGGCCACCTCGAATGGCTTGTACGGGTCTCATTCCAGTACCGGCGTCGCCTATACCTTCACCTCACGCACCCCCGACGGCCTGCAGTCGGGTTGGGCAGGTGACGCAGCCAACGACTGGACTAACATCGAGAGTCAGCGCGTTGCCGATGATGCGGTGCGCAAATGTCGTGACTGGCGCAAGACCGCGCTGGACCCAGGTTCCTACACCGTCATTCTGGAGCCCACCGCCGTCGGCATGCTGATGCTGCGGATGATGAATACCTTTAACCAGCGCACAGCCGATGAAGGTCGATCCTATTTCTCCAAACCTGGGGGTGGCAACCGCATCGGCGAGGCCCTGTTCGATGACAAGGTCAGTATCTGGAGCGACCCCGATCACCGCGATGCCGAAACCTCCCCCTTCAGCGCCGATGGCCAGACCGTGAGGCGCCAGAGCTGGGTGAATTCAGGCAGCCTGGAAAATCTCTTTCGCTCTCGCTTCTGGGCCGATCGGAACGGGGTCGATGCCCTGCCGCGGCCATCAAACCTGATCATGCAAGGGGGTACGGATTCGTTGGAGGAGATGATTGCATCCACGGGTCGTGGCGTGTTGATCACCCGCTTCTGGTACATAAGGGGATTGAATACCCGCATCATTTCCTATACCGGGCTGACCCGGGATGGTACCTTTCTGATCGAAGATGGCAAGATCGTGCGCCCGGTTACTAACTTTCGATTCAACCAATCCCTGGCGCAGATGTTACAGAACGTTGAAATGCTTGGCCCCTCAGTTCGAGTCGCCGCCTCGGAAAACAGCTCGGTCGCCTCCCCCATCGTGGTGCCTGCGCTAAAGGTAAGAGCTTTCAATCTCTCCAGCGTGAGCGATGCGATTTAATTTCATGACTCCTTATTCCAATATTTATCGCACCGCGTAAAAATTGTGAAGACAACAGTCGGATACGCAAGCGCAATAATACGGGGCGCCCACCATGCAGTGAAGGAATTATAGAGAAACAGAGCCGGCTAGCTGATCGTGATCTAAGGAAGAATAAAGCTAAAAGCTAAAAGCTAAAAGTAGCGGTTTCGTGTCAAGTAGTGGTTTCATGTCAGTTCCCGGTCTATTACCATCGATGATGAAATAGTAAGATATGCCGTAAAGATAAGAGACTATGATACGTTGGAACTTGAAGATTTAAAAAACATTCTTATTACTACTCCCGGAAACGAGCAATTGAGGCTTTCTCAGATTGCCGAATTTACCGAACAAAAAGTCACGGGAAGCATCAGGCGTGCCGATCAGCAGTATGAAAGAATTGTGGGGCTTGAATACCGGGGACCGACACAAAAAGGAAGAGAGATCGTGCAGGGGATCATTGACAACCAGGTGTTTCCGCACGGATACACGGTTAAAGAGAGATCCCAATTCTTTAATCCGTTTACCACACGGGAAAAAATTTATAAATGGCTTGCAATTCTTTTTGCGGTAGTTCTTGTCTACATGGTTACTTCCTCATTATATGAATCGCTGCTGCATCCCTTTGTCATAATCTTGACGGTCCCGATGGCGTTGATAGGCGTATTCTTGATATTTTTTGCGATGGGAAAAACCTTTAACGATTCTGCGTACATAGGAGTTATTCTTCTTGCCGGAATTGTGGTGAACAATTCGATTATCCTGGTCGACCATATAAACCTTCTACGCAGACAAGGTTTGGGTTTGTACGAAGCGGTTGTCCAGGGAAGCAAAGACCGGGTAAGACCTATATTGATGACGTCTGCAACGACGATAATGGG
>JADFIJ010000226.1 GCA_022566775.1 Pseudomonadota bacterium
GACCTTACTAGATTTCGAAGGAGAAGTTATGAAACAGCAACCGTTCTTACTTGCTATCTTTCTACTATCGAAACGACGATCTATCCCACTGGCCCTTATGGTAGTGTAATCCCATTAATGATCATATTGTTCATTGCCATGGCAATTCGATACCTGATGAGTTGACCGGCGGATTCCGGGGACGCCTGCAACTCAGCGTCAGCCTTCATAGTTCCATAGATTGAAGAATATTCGCCTCTTCTCTTCCCGATTCTGGCTGCTGACCGCTGTGAATTATTCAGTATTGCAGCAAATTCCCTAAGTTGGCTTGCTGATTTAGTTAAGTAAGCTGTCCCCAGCATTCACTCGCTGTCGCCGCTAATATACTCCGCATCGCGAGTATGGAAGAACACACCCACCGCCATTTCGTCGGTAGTCTGCTCACCGAATCTAACCAGTTGTGGGGGATTTGAATGCTGGTAGGGACTTTCGGCTGAATTATCGAATGTCGCTTGCATAAAAACCACGGAACCTTCGGGAAGCTGTTGAGGCTCAGTCAGTGCGTATTGGGTCTGCCAGAAAAAGTCGAATCGAGGTACCTTGAGCAGGTCGACGCGCGTACCGTCTGGCAACTCCGCCCAGATATCCATAGCCTTGCCCAGGTAGTGCATATGCGCCAAGACCGAGTGTACGGTAATATCTTCGCTGATGGGCATACGCCCTGTGACCACGTAGTTCGCATCTCCAGGCTCAATCTGTAGGGACAGACTTATTACATAACCGTTGTAAAGCACTTTGTGCTTGGGACTCTTGGCAAATCGCAAGCCCACCCGGGTCAGGTCCTCTTCTGCCTTGCCATTCTTGTGGTAGTGCATTTGCACCACGATCTTCGAACCAGCCCGCAGCAGATAGCCGGAATCGCCCGGGGTCTCCGCTGCCACGTAGCCAGGACCCCAGCCTGGCACCATGTAGGCAGCGAAGCCAGGCCCGCCAAAACAGGTATAACCTTCACCTGGCTCGGCTTCATCTCGTCGTGTAGCGATTCTCCCTGACTGGTCAACATAGATCACTATGTGGTGGTCCACCAATCGATTGCCGGGAAGAACTTCGATCACGTCGATCCACTGGTCTTCTTCAAACTTGGGGTCGAGCACGAAACAGCGATACTCATCATCGCCGGTTGCTGAGATCTGATACGGTGAGTCCCAGGTCAGTACGATGTCGGGCTCACCAAGTTGCCAGCCGTCGTTGAAAACGGGAACTGGCGGCAGCAGTGAGTCGTCACCGGGTAAGGCACCACCAGCGACCCAGCGCTGAATCAGGTCGATCTCCTTATCGGCGAGACTACGGTCGTTACTGTATTGCCGAACCCCGGGCGCTGCATGCCAGGGAGGCATCCGCTTCTCGCTCACCTCCAGTGCGATCAATCCCATGTACTGGCGGGCGTCCTCATAGGTCAGCAACGACATCGGAGCGACCTCGCCGGGTCGATGGCAGGTAACACAGTTATCCATCAGGATGGGAGCAATATGCTCCGAGTAAGTCACATCCTGAGCCGAGGCACTCGTGGCCATAAGCCAGAGCCCTCCGGCAAGAAAGGTCAAACTACTTCTCACTTTCGCAATTATTGTCATAGCGCTTCTCCGATGAACTCAAATACTTGACCTCAGCTAAATCTGCCGTAGTACAGCTAAGGATCCTATCAAGTTACCAGTTTATATGAATGGACACTAGTTAGACATCTAAACGGGGAGCGTTTATTCTGCAATGGTCTGTATTGGCGTGAGGGCTAACATGATGAATACTTACAAAGCTATTAAGTTCAGCCAGTTTCAAATCTTCATTTTTGTACTTGTCGCTTTAGTGAGTGCTGGCAACTCGGCGCAAACCAATCACGATGTTTCCGCTGAAATGGTTGAGTCCTGGATGACAGAGTTATCCAACTGGGGAAGGTGGGGCGATGATGATCAGTTCGGTGCACTCAATCTCATTACGCCGGAGAAAATAATTGCTGCGGCGAGGTTGGTGCAAAGTGGCGTATCGGTGTCGCTTGCACACAACTACTCGGTAGTGAGTGGCCAGTCTGCGCAACCGGCGTTCGATCGACAGATGACTACAATCGATGTACCGGGTGAATTCGCCATGGAGCGAATTTCCTTCTCCTATCATGGCAGCATACATAGCCACCTCGATTCGCTGTGCCATATGGCTTACAAGGGTGAGATGTATAACGGTTTTTCGAAGAGCGAAGTCACCGATGCGGGTTGTCAGAAACTGGCTATTACCGATGTTAAACAGGGCGTTGTCACCCGAGGCATACTAATGGATATTGCGCGCCTTAAGGGCGTGGACTATCTGCCGCCGGGTACGCCTATTTATGTGGAAGACCTGGAAGCCTGGGAACGCATCGCTGGGATAAAAGTAGGGGCTGGTGACGTGATTTTCGTGCGCACCGGGCGCTGGGCTACCCCCCCTGGTGCAGGTCCGGGATCGGCTGGTTTGCATGCATCGGTTGCACCCTGGCTAAAACAGAGAGATATTGCCATGCTCGGTGGAGACTATGCCAACGACGTGACACCATCTGGTGTGGAAGGCAACTTCCTGCCTATTCATCAACTCACGCTGGTGGCCATGGGTATCAGGTTGTTCGACAACCTCGATCTGGAAGCCCTGGCAGTAGAGGCAGCGCGGCAGCAACGCTGGGAGTTCCTGTTCATGGCAGCACCCATTCCAGTAACCGGCGGTACCGGCTCGCCGATGAATCCGATCGCGACGTTCTAGGGCAGCTCTGTATTATTCAGAGGTGCCCTAGCTATGGGTCCGGTGCTGCACAGCTCAGGTGGCGCTGCGACAATTAGTGAACAACTTGAATTTGGGTAAAGCAGAGCATAGGTAAAACAAAAGCTATGTCAATTTGAACCCACACCTTCATCTGGCGAAAACTATGGTTCTGCGAACACTTAAAACCCTCGGAAATCCCCTAAATCTCCACGACATTGACTAATCTAGCCGGTTATCCGTCCTCCAATTTAGCCATTTTTGAATGGTTTGTAATTTCAGTCCGCAGCCCGCCCTGCCACTATCTGCTGTGCAGGGATGCACGAATGTCGCGAGCGCATGGATGCGCAAGAGCGACCCTGGCAGCATAGCTAAGAACATTCAAATAGCTCAATTTCCGCGGCGGCGATTCTATCGAGTGTGGAATTCAGAAAAGCGGCACGGACGCCGAACCAACGCAACGCACTTACCTGGTTTTGCATCAGGGCAATCAGTGGCGAGATGACGCCGCCGCATCCTTCTCTAACGATGGCAGGGATCTGATAACAAAGCGATTTGCCGCCACCGGTTGGCATCAACACCAGGGCGTCGCCGCCGTCGATGAGGGTCTGAATTATTTGATCCCGGGGTGGTCGAAAGGAGGGAAAACCAAAAACGGACTGCAGGATGTCATGTGCACTACGCATCGCCACTCAGTATACCGTATAGTTAAGCGATTCTAGTGGGACAATTCATGATAGTCGTATATGAGAAATCCTATGAACAAAATCAGAAAATTATGTTCGATATCTGGTTTGATGGTCGCTATGTGCTTAAACCGTAATCAATCTGAGGCGGTTCAGAAACATCAAGTGGGATAGTCATGTGAGCACCACTATTCAACACGGAACCCACATTCTTCATCGTCAGATGCAGGAAAATTTGCCGATCGCAAGCTCCGGCGATGGCCCCTACGTTATTGACACCAAGGGCAAACGCTACCTTGATGCCTGTGGTGGCGCTGCGGTTTCCTGTCTCGGCTACTCTCACCCCCGCGTTACCCAGGCCATCAAAGCTCAGCTAGACAAGATAGCCTTTGTTCATTCTGCTTTCTTCAGTTCACAGCCCGCTGAAGAGCTGGCTGACTTCCTGGTGACGCGGGCACCGGAAGGCGTCGAGCATGTTTATTTTGTCTCCGGTGGCTCCGAAGCTATCGAATCTGCACTGAAGCTGGCACGACAATACTGTCTGGAAAAAGGCCAGGCTCAACGGGTGACCTTCATTGCCAGACGCCAGAGCTACCACGGCAATACCTTGGGCGCACTGGCGGTGGGCGGCAACCAGGCTCGCCGCAAAGTCTATCAGCCCCTGCTCATGGATGTGGAACACATCAGTCCCTGCTACCAGTACCGGGATCAAAAACCAGAGGAATCGGTGGAAGAGTACGGGCTCAGGGTCGCCAACGAACTGGATACACGCTTGCAGCAAATCGGTGCTGAAAATGTCATCGCCTTTATCGCCGAACCAATAGTGGGGGCGACGGCTGGGGTCCTGGTTCCTGCTCCCGGTTACTGGCGTCGGATCAGGGAAATCTGCGACCAACACGGCATCCTGCTTATTCTCGATGAAGTAATGTGCGGCATGGGTCGTACCGGCAGTTTGTTCGCCTGCGAGCAGGAAGACCTGCGCCCGGATATTATCGCAGTAGCCAAGGCCCTGGGTGCCGGCTATCAGCCCATAGGTGCTATGTTATGTTCCAGCGAAATAGTTGCTTGCCTGCGCCGGGGCTCGGGCGCGTTTCAACATGGACATACTTACCTCGCTCATGCAACAGCCTGTGCAGCGGCGCTTGCAGTTCAGCAAACCATTGAAGAGGAGAATTTGCTGGAGAATGTCCGCAACATGGGCAGTGAATTTGAACAGGCTTTAATTTCCCAATTCGGCAAGCATCCTGCCGTCGGTGATATTCGTGGGCGCGGACTGTTCTGGGGTCTCGAACTGGTGGCCGACAGAGCCAGCAAGGAGCCATTCGATCCGGCCCTGAGGATTGATCAGGCGATCAAGCACCAGGCGATGGAGCACGGTCTGATGTGTTTTCCAGGCAGCGGCACTATCGATGGTACCCGTGGCAACCATATTATGCTGGCACCTCCCTACATAATTCAGCCGCATCAAATCCAGGAGATTGTTGCAAGGCTGGCGCAGGCCTTGGACGCTGCACTCGAGGACAGGGGTGTGCCGACGTGAGTTGGGTGATGGAGGAAAGTCCTCCATCGATCCTGTTGGTTTGATGTTTAGCTAGCGGTAGGTCTGACTGTTTTCCTACGCGTCGAGTATATGCCTGCGCCCAGTAATGCTGCGAATACAATTTTCACAATGAGGCCTTCTCCCAGGGATGAAGCCCCGGTTGCCGCACTCACTAAATATACGATAAGCAATAGTGCCAGCCCCGATTTAAAGCTTGAATTGGGTTTACGTAACGAACGAATTCCCAGGGTTAAAAATGGTGCCGCCACCGGGCATTGGAATCGCTGCTTCCAGCTCGAGACCAATCTCCTCATCGTAAAAATTCAACATGGCATCGATGTCCCTGGCGACGATGCCTATATCGATGGCAGGCTTTTTTATTTCAATCGACATTACTCTACCTT
>JADFIJ010000227.1 GCA_022566775.1 Pseudomonadota bacterium
TTAGCGATGGTGGGTTCTTTCGAGAACCCCCTTGTTAGCACTCATATCCAGGATGGTCGCAATATTCCCTTCGATGTCCTCGATGCTGGCATGAACGCGCCTGATGCACGCAGCTTTCAGAATTAGCGATGGTGGGTTCTTTCGAGAACCCCCTTGTTAGCACTCATATCCAGGATGGTCGCAATATTCCCTTCGATGTCCTCCACGCTAGCATTGAGGCCAAGATCCACGCCCACATTCTCGCGCACGTCGGCAGAATAGTAGCGGCCGCCGGCGGCCTGAATGATGCGTCCGTTAGGGGCCTGTTCGCTACACAGGAAAACCACGGCGGGGGTAACCAGTTCCGGCGCCAGTTTCTCCGCGCTGTCTTCGAAGCCCGGTAAATCTTCGGTCATGCGGGTGGCGGCGATGGGTGCAATCGCATTGGTAAAGATATTGTACTTGGCACCTTCCAGTCGCAGCGTGTTCATGAAGCCAACCAGGCCAAGTTTGGCGGCGCCGTAATTACTCTGACCGAAATTGCCGAAGAGTCCGGACGTGGATGTGGTCATGACGATGCGACCATAATTTTGTTCGGTCATGATCGGCCACACGCATTTGGTGCAGTTGAGACTGCCGGTCAGGTGTACATCCAGAACCGCGTGCCAGTTCTCCAGTTCCAACTTGGCAAAAGTCTTGTCTCTCAAGATGCCGGCATTGTTCACCAGGATATCGATGCGCCCCCAATTTGACATGGTTTCCTCGCACATGGCTTGCACCGCATCGAAGTCAGTGACAGAGGCGGCACTGGCCACGGCGCTGCCGCCGTTATCACAGATTTCCTGTGCCACAGATTCCGCCGCGCTGGCAGAGCCGCCACTACCATCGACACCGCCACCGAGGTCGTTGACTACTACCTTGACTCCGCGCCGGCCCAACTCGAGGGCATGTTGCCTGCCGAGTCCGCCGCCGGCTCCGGTGACTATGGCTACTCTATCTTTAAAACTGATGGTCATACTAGATCCTCATAATGTGTTGCTTTACTGAATTCAGGGCCGCTGGGGCCAACAATGAAACTGGCTGGATTCTATGCTGACTGTGGGCAAGCTGCAACGTTGAGGGCTTGAGGCCACTGACAGAATCGCAACAAGTATGGGATACTGGACCATGGAGAATAATTCGTTCGACAGAGGACACGAACTTATAAATGAGTGATATTGAACCGGTTCCAGCCGCAACTGTGGTTCTGGCCCGTGAGTCCTCCACTAAATCTGACATCGAAGTGTTGTTGCTGCTGCGCAATTCCAAATTGGCCTTCCATGGCGGCCATTGGGTGTTTCCGGGCGGCAGGATCGACGCCGATGATTTCGCCCAGTGTGAAAGCGGTCTCGAATATCCAGCAGCGTTGAAAGCAGCCGTACGGGAAACACGGGAGGAGGCTGGGATTGACATCGATGAGAGTCAACTGATACACACTGCACACTGGACCACACCACCGGCGCTACCACGGCGGTTCAGCACCTGGTTTTTTATCTGCCCGCTGCAGCAAACTGTGGCAGTCACTGTGGACAATGCAGAGATTCATGATTATCGCTGGATTACGCCCACTGACGCACTTGCCGAAGCCAGGCTTGAAACCCTGATTCTGCCCAGGCCCACCGTCACCACCCTCAAAGATATTGCTGCCTGTCGCAGCCTGACCGAGTTGGTGCGCCATGCCACCGAGAGCAGCATTCGGGTTTTTCCCCGGGACTCGGAATATTACCGACCTGAGGAAATGGGTTGCCGCCAAGCATCTGATCACTAAGCCCCATAATTCAGCTTGTTGTGGGCTGAATATCGGCTACCCGACGCCCCAGAAACTGTCCAGAATAGGTCCGGAATTCTGCTTAAGTTCAGGCAGAATCAGGCTTTACTCTGACTATCTGATTTTGCAAGGTTTTCATCTGGATTGGGCCGGATAAGCCCTTGCTTTTCTGGGCGACTTAATGGGATAGTTAGGCTCGACTGGCTGCAATAAACAGCGCGCGCCAGCGGCGTGTAGTGATACCGCTGGAATTCAGACAGGCACGCTGTATCGGCAGCATCCACGCCGGTTCTCGCTTCTCTTCGCCGTGACGAAGACCAGGGTTAGCGAGTACGGGCAAGTGTGTATTTGAAATTGGACAGTAGAGCCCATATGTCGACCCCCACATTCGATAGCCTTCGAACCACCCTCAGGAATCTGCGCCGTCGCCGTAGCAATCTGTTTATTCTCAAGCAGAGCAGTTACTTCGTCATCGCCCTTGCCGTGGTCATTCTTTCTGTTAGCGCGCTGACCGCCGCCCTGGAGCTGGATAAGGCCGCAACCACTGCCATGTTCGCTGCCTCTGTGGTGGTGCTTTCTCTGATGGTCTGGCAACTGATCCGGGTGCTGAGTCGGCGCCACAGCGATGATCGTCAGTTGGCTCACTATGTGGAAGACCATATTCCGGATCTGGAACAACGGCTGCTGACGTCCCTGGAATTTAGTGAAGAAGATTTGATCAGTGGCCGGCGCGGGGTCTCGAAACAGTTCATCCAGCGACTATGGCTCGATGCCCAGGAACACGTACAACAGCAACAGGAGCAAGTGCGAACGGTTGCCCCGGCGCGGGCTTCCTGGTGGTCTTTTGCTGCGGCACTCAGCGTTGCCGCCGTGGTCACATTCCTGTTCGGAAACTCGGAGTTTCTCCTCCATGCCGGCGGCAGGCTGGTATGGCCATTTGCAATAACTGAGCCGGTGACGCTTGTAGAGATTCTGCCCGATATTGAAATCACCGTGGAGCCCGGCGATCTGGAACTGCAACGGGGTGATAGCGTGACTATTATCGCCAGGGTCATCAATGCCGTTCCCGAGTCAATCAAGCTGCGCACCCAGACCGATAACGTGAACTGGCGTGACCTGTCCATGTCGCGAGATGGCAGCGGCAGTAACAGTGCCACCTATAGTTACTACATTGCTTCCCTGCAAGAAGACACGACCTATTATGTAACCTTCAACGAGCGTGGCGAACAGAATTCCACGCAGTACCGTATTAGCCTGTTCGACCTGCCCCAAATTGAACAGATTGATCTCGCCTATGACTACCCGGAATACACCGGCTTCGAGGATACCCTGGAAGAAGACAGTGGCGACATGATGGTGCCGGAAGGCACGAAAGTTGAACTCATCGTGACCTTTAACAAGCCCATCGCGGTGGCGAGCGTAGAATTCGATGAAAGCTATGCTGCCGAGGAAGACGAGATTGACATGGCTGCTCCCTATCTGCCCCTGCAGATGGAAATCGAGGGCAATATAGGCCGCGCCAGTTTTACCGTGACTCAAAACGGAGTCTATCGAATCCTGGCTACAGACCTTGCCGCGATGGAGAGTAAGAATCCACTGGATTATTTTATTCGGGCGATTGTAGATACGCCGCCGGAGCTAACCTTGAGGCGACCCGGTCGGGATCGGGACGTGATGCCGCTGGAGGAAGTGGTATTGGAGATCGATGCCAGCGATGACTATGGGCTGAGCAGCTTCACCTTGAATTATGCTGTGGTCGGGGCCGACGAGGTCGAAGTTAATTTTCTGCCGCAAGCGAATATGCGAGAGGTAACCGGCAATGAATTGATCTACATGGAAGACCTGGAGGTAGAGCCGGGGGATTTTGTCACCTATTACCTGACCCTGGCCGACAACAATGACCTGCGCGGGCCGAATGAAGTAATTTCTGATATTTATTTTCTGCAGGTGATACCCACCGATCAGGAGTTTCGTCGTGCCGCCGGCATGAGTGGTGGGCAGGGAGCCGGTGGTGGGCAAGGAGGCGACAGTAGCGCCCTGGTCAGCGTGCAAAAAGATATCATCGCGGCGACCTGGAAACTGAAGAACCGTCAGAGCAAGGTGTCAGTTGCCGAGTTCGTCGCCGATGCCGAGATTATTTCAGAATCCCAACGCGAAGCAACCGGGCGCGCGCGCCAGTCCATGGACAGGCTCGCGGAGCGGCTGAGTTTTTCCGACGATAGCTATGACTCTGCCGTTGAAAATCTGTCCCTGGCAATCGAACAGATGATTCTGGCTGCACAGGAGTTAGATAAAGAACAAATTACCAGCGCCTTGAAGCCGGAGCAGTTAGCGCTGCAATTCATTCTGAAGGCCGAAGCCAGTATTAATCGTACCGATATCAGTATGCAGCAAGGTGGCGGCGGCGGTGGCGGTGGTGCCCGGCAGGAGCGGGAGGACTTGCGCGAGTTGTTCGAGATGGAATTGGGGCAACTGGAAAATCGTTATGAAACGACGGCGAGTCGGGGTGGCCAGTCTCAGCAAGAGACCGAAGAAGCCAACAAGTTGGAAGAATTGGCGCGGCGTCAGGAGGGTCTGACGCGGGCGCAACGCAATCTCGCTCGCCGTGAAGAACAAATGACGGAAGAACAGAAGCGACGTGAACTGGAACGTTTAATGCGCCAGCAGGAACAACTCAGTCAGGAAGTCGCGCAGCTGGCACAGCAGATAAGCAGGGGTCAACAACGCTCCCGGAGTCAGTCCCAGCCCCAATCCCAGTCTCAATCTCAATCTCAGAGCCAGTCATCCAGTAGCTCCTCCGCCAGCGGTGGCCAGCAATCATCTCAACAAACACAGCAAACCGCATTGCAACGAGCGGCGCAACAGATGCAGGAAGCAGCACGCAGTGAAACCGCGTCGATGGCGGCAGCACGGTCTCAGAAAGCGCTGGATAGTTTGCGGGAACAGCAACGGGAATTGAACCAACGCTCCGACAACTCCGTTAACCAGTTGGCGCAGAATCTGGGGCAACGGGGCCGGCAATTACTACAGGAGCAAAGACAGTTGCAGGATGCGTTGCAGCGGGCCACGCGTGAGCAAGGGCTGGGCCAAACCCGACGGGCGGTCCGCGACGGCGAGTCCATGCAGGCACTGGTGGAAGCGCAGCAACAGCAACAGCGGTCTCTGGATGAGATCGAAGATATGTTGCGCGCCATCATTGCTCGCGGCGACAATGATGATCAGCGGCTTATGTCCCAGGCCCAGGCCGCATCCAGAGAATTGCGGCCGATACGAGAAGAAATGCAAACCAGTAATCGGGTGCTACGCAATGGCATGGTTAATCTTGCCGTGGACATCGAACGGGAATTGGAGGCTCAGATCGAGGAATTTGCGCAATCCCTGGCGGCGCTGAATCCGGCGCAGAGTGGTTCTCGGTCCAACCAGTTGCAACAGGTCGCCGCCGATGCCGCATCGCTGCGCGAACAAATTGAAGAACTTCAGCAACAGGCGCTGGCGTTCAATGAAGCCGGCCAACAACCGGGTCCAGGCATTACATCGATTCGAGAGATTCGCGAGCAGCTAGCGCGCACCC
>JADFIJ010000041.1 GCA_022566775.1 Pseudomonadota bacterium
AACCCAAATCTAGCGCCGATCAATCCTGACTATCTATATGCTAGTCCTGACGACATGCTCTTCGAAACCTCTTACCGCGACCGGTTAGTCGAATATAATAAATCAGGTGCCAACCCATGGGGTTTGCTTTCAGCATACCAACTGTACAGCAATCCGGTATATGCAGATCTAGTACAGAAACTTGGTATTGACCGAGTATATATTCTCTCAGCAGGGTGGGGATTAATTCGAGCTGATTTCCTCACGCCCTCTTATGACATCACATTCAGTCAAAGTGCAGATAAATACAAGAAGCGGAGTAAAAGGGATCACTATCAAGATTTCAATCATCTCAAAGAGGTTGCGGAGGACGATCTCATTTTCTTTGGCGGGAAAGATTATCAATCACTATTTGGTGAGCTAACCAGAAATTACCATGGCAAGCGATTTGTTTATTACAACTCGGCTGTTGAACCGGATATTATGGGCTGCGAAACGATTAGATATCCCACAGCCACAAGGACAAACTGGCATTACGAATGCGCAAAAGCGTTCCTGAATAATCGATTAGACCTTAAACCGTAGGTACTTCTGAGATACCATCCGATAAGTCCACTTTCTTGTCAAAATGTCCATATGGTGAGCTGATCCTGTTAAGCTCTTTTAAGAATATTTCTTGAAAAAAAGGGGCGCAAATGAGCGTTGAAAGGATCGCCGAGTTGCTAAACCGATGTGGTATGCCGGAAAAGAACTTCCCGCCGACCGATTTATACAACGAAGGATGGATGCTTCGTCTTGTTCTGGATTGGCTATCTCTGAATCAGGGTATTGACCACGAACTCTCGTTTTCTGCCGGCGACAAGTGGTATTCAGAAGCACTTCTTCCATCAGCATTTCTTACACGGGAGCGGGGAGATCCCCTAGCTGAGTCCTGGACACATGCCGACGGAGTAATAGGAAACTTTGTGATTGGGGCCAATAGCGAGGGGGATCTTTCGCTTGCACCAGATGCCTCCCGTATATTGGTCACAGAAGCAAAAATGTTTAGCAAATTGTCAGCAGGTGTAAAAAACGCAAGTTATTTCAATCAAGCTGCTCGCAATGTGGCTTGTATTGCAGAAGTTATCAAACGCTCGAATATTCCTCTGAGTCAGTTTTCCAAAATTGGATTTTATGTGATTGCTCCAGAATCACGGATAACAGAAGGTGTATTTGCGAAACACATAGATTCCGAAAACATACGCAACATCGTAGAGCGGAGAGTCTCCGAGTATGAGGATCCTTTGAAAAATCAGTGGTTTGATGATTGGTTCCTTCCGACTCTGCACAAAATCCGTATCCGGGAGATTTCATGGGAAGATATTGTGGATCTAATTAGCCGGCTAGATTCCGGGGCTGGTAAGGAATTTGATGCTTTTTATAGTAGTTGTCTCAGATTCAACCAATATGTGGCAAATCGTTTTGGTCAACCCGGATAGATAAATAGGGACAGATCTATTTTTCGATTTTTCGCGACAGGCGACCGCCGAACGGTGGACTGCGCCAAAGAAAATAAATCTGTCCCTATTGACTAAAAGGGGTCAGAGTAGCTTGATTTTAGATCGCCATCTTAGGGCAGGGGATTAGCCTGCATGAACCTGACGATGACTTCAGCCAGTTCCTCTCCCTTCTGTTCCTGCAAAAAGTGTCCGGCACCTTCTATAGTGACATGATCCTGCCCCTGAGCGCCCGGTATGTTCTGTTGGAAAACGCGATAGCCGCCGGCGGAAATCGGATCGCTGTCACTGAAAGCTGTGAGAAATGGTTTTTCCCACTTTCGAAACACCTCCCAAGCCGCGGCATTGGCGACTGCGCCAGGGTAGGCAATGCTCACGGGCACACGCTGTGGCATGATCAACGGGCCTGCCTTATAGGTAGGATCGGGGAAGGGTGCATCATAGGCATCTTTCAACGAGGGATCTTGTGCAACACGTGCTATCAGAGCTCCGGTTTCGATGTTACCGCTGTCAACCATCGCCTGGTTGGTCGCTTTCCATTGCATGAAAGCACCCGAAGTCGGTGTTTCACTATTGGTGGGAGCTGACAGTCCGGTGTTGGCAACCACGACTCGTGCGAATCGTTCCTCGTTCTCGGCCACCACTCGCAGGCCAATCAATCCACCCCAGTCTTGCCCGAAGAAAGTGGCATCCTGTAAGTCGAGTTGTTCGACCAATTCGGTCATTGCATCCACATGAAACAGGTAGGTGTGAACATCCATGCTAATGGGCTTGTCCGAGCGACCGAAACCGATCAAATCCGGCACGATGGTGCGATAACCCGCCGCATTCAATATCGGTATCATCTTACGGTACAGATAGGACCACGAGGGTTCGCCGTGAAGCAGCAGAATCACTTCACCATCGACTGGCCCGTCATCGAGGTAGTGAACCCGATAGCCGCGAATATCTAAATAATGTGGCTCGAAGTCATAGCCCGGCAGGTTTTCAAAACGACTATCCGGGGTGCGCAGTACACCTGGACGAACTTCATCCGCCAGCGCAATATTGGCAAGCATGCCAAAAAGGATAGATGCGACCATGCATACTGTTTTCATGCTGTTACACCTCCAAGACCGTTGACAAAAGCATCAAATTCTTACAAGTCAAACAACTCTGAGCTTCCCCCATGTAAAAGAGACTGTTCAGAATTCTGTATCCAAGTTAAAACACCTCGAGTATCTGATCACAGATCAGGTGCACCATCAAGCCATCCTGGAGCTAGTGGCCTCCTCATCTGCCAGTCCAGACCGGCTTCCGCTTTTCCTTGAAGGCTTTTCTTGCTTCTTTGCTGTCTTCACTATCGAAGGCGGAAGACAGTGCATCCAGGGCAACTTCCGGTACATCCTCGAACTTCATGTCTTCCATCTGATAAAGCAGATCACGAGTTCGTTTCAAGGCCAGCGGCGACATCTGAGCTATCTTCGATGCCAGCCTCATCGTCTCTTCTTCCAAGGTCTGCGCCGCTACCACGCGAGTAATCAAACCCAGACGCTCCGCCTCTAGAGCGGTGATCGGTTCGCCAGTAAAGATCAGTTCAGCCGCTTTCATGCGGCCTATCAGCTTCTGTAGAAACCACACATGCATTCCCGGAGGCCCTGCCAGGTTGGGAACGCCCGGGTAGCCGAAATCGGCATCGTCGGCGGCGATGATCATGTCGCAGGCGAAGGCCAGGGTGCACGCGCCTTCACGGGCATAGCCATGAACGGAGGCTAGAATCGGTTTATTCAGGTTTCTAACGATGCGGATTGTCTCCACATAAAACAGTCGTAGAAAATCTTTCATCTCCACCGAGTCGAACGTTTCCAGATATTTTAGATCGACGCCGCCGGATAGGCCTTTGCCCGCGCCGGCGAGGACAATGACCCTGATATCGGTATCTGCATCGGCCGCAATCAACGCGCTGTGATATTCCAGGATGGACAGACGGTCGATCAGGTTTGCCGGGGGGCGATCCAGGGTAATTCGGGCGATATTGTCCACTACGTCGACGCGCAGGGTTTCGTAGCTGGTGCTACTGATGGTCTGAGTCATCTCCCTAAATTACCATGATATTAGCCAGGCTAGCGCTGCATTCACTCTTTGAATGTCATTAACTTGCCCATACTGTAAAACGTCAATGAGCTGAATTGGCTTGACAAGTAAAATTACAACTGTAAACTAAGATTACATATGTAATCCAACTTGAATAAAAGTAACTGTATGCGTACTAAACACACCGAGTTACCAACGATCAGTGACGCCGAATTGGAGATTCTACAAGTGCTCTGGCGGGAGTCTCCGCTTCCCGCCGATGCCATCATTCAGCATTTACAGCAGCGGAGAGACGCCCATCCTAGAACCATAAAAACACTGATTAACCGCCTGTTGAAAAAAAATGCCATAGGGTTTCATGAAAAAAATAGGAAGTATCACTACTATCCTCTCGTCGACAAGGTTGATTTTTATAGTCATAAAACAGACAGCTTTTTGCAGCGCTTTTTTGATGGTCAACTGACGCCACTGGTTTCCTTCTTTTCGGAAGAGAAAAAACTCAGCGAAGAGGATCTCAAGGAACTCAAATCACTAATAGAGAAAATTGAGGCTGATGATGCAGATCTATAGTGTTGTTCTCGCTCAGTGGATTTTAGATGTAACGCCGCTGTTATCAATTCTACTGTTGGCGGTATTGTTGATAAGGAAAAGTGTGCTCAGACGCTTCGGTGCAAAAGTCACTTATCAGCTGTGGTTATTGCCACTCCTGTGGTATGTGTTTTCGCTACTCCTGAATTTTTCAACAGACTTGGTGGTACCAGAGTTCAGTCTCATATCAAAAACCATACCAGAGATTTCAAATATCTTGACAGATTCATTCATGATCGCCCCAGTTGTCGATGACCTTGAAGTCGTCGAATTAGCGAATCTTCGATCAGTGGATTTCCTATGGCCGCTCTTGTTCTATATTTGGCTTTTAGGCTTCGTTTGCAGTATTGCCTATCATGCTTTCAGGGCATTACGATTTCATTCATTTCTCATCCGCAATGGTCAAAGTATCGACGAAGACACTGGACTGGATACGCTCTCAATATCGCCACTGCCTGAGAATCTACAGCTGTGGCGATTGGGAAACCTATCGGGGCCAGCTCTCTATGGTGTCTATAAATATCGCTTGCTCTTGCCTGAAAATTTCAACAGCCAGTATGATATGGAGCAGCAGCGAGCAATGCTTGCGCATGAACTCGTTCACTATCGGCGTCACGACAATCCAGTAAATTTAATAGTGCTGGTGTTGCGAACACTTTTTTGGTTCAACCCCATTTTTTATATTGCATTCAGGGCCTTTCGGCTTGACCAGGAGCTTTCTTGCGATGCCCATGTTCTTGAAATCTCAACAAGGAAGCAAAGAAGCGCCTACGCACAGGCGCTGGTGGATTCGGCTAGCGGCAATGGCTATTCAAACTTTCGATTGGGTTTAAGTGGCTGGGATAATTTAGGTGATCTTAAGGAGAGAACGGCTATGCTGAACAGTCATCACAAGGCGCGTTTTGGCCAGAAGAGAAAGATCGCCTTCTTGTTAAGCCTAACACTGGTCGGTACCATTGCCTGTACCGCCATCACTGCAAACAGCGCGGCCCAAGGTGCTTCTGCGAACGGCTCAAGCAGTTTTGTAATCGCACAGATTATACCGGCCGAGATATTCTCAGTTTTAAGTGATGCCAACCAGGCACGCATCGAGGCGGGTGCGGATGATTTGCAGAACATTCCTGCGGACAGTGAGTACGTCGCATTTGTTATCGATAGTTCAGGCAGTATGACAAATAATCCTAGCTGGGATAGTGTGCTGCGCCAGCTAACAAATACACTTGATTTGTACCCAGATTTAAAGGGCATTCAGGTTGTGAATGATATGGGAGACTATTTGCTATATTCGAGCCGTGGCCAATGGATAGAAAACACAGCCCAGAACAGAGATGAAATTCTTTCTGCACTGAGCCTGTGGAATGCATATAGTAATAGTAGTCCCGTCGAGGGGATAGAAAAGATTATCGCCGAGTTGGCGTCTGCGGAAAAGAAAGTCAGCATCTATGTCCTGGGCGATGACATGCAACCGAATTTGGATGTCAACGAAGCAGTCAGTGCGGTTGACCGACTCAATGGCGAAGGTGTTAGTGCGGGGAAATTAGTGAGGATACACGGCATCGCCTTTCCGAATATATTCATGGGCCCACAAAGATTTCAAGAGACGGCCCATCGATACATCTCCTACATGCTTGCACTAACGCAGAGAAATGGCGGTACTTTTGAAATTGTAGATTTTGCTTGGAATAGTCAAATCGATAGAAGTTCGGAAGAACGCTTGTCAGTTCAGTCCCCATAAGTTCCGTTTCGGGAGTTTATACGGAATTTGATTGCAAGTACCCAATATGGCGTCGCAGTGCATGCAGATGTAAGAGACAGTTTGATCACCCTGAATATGACCCACACTACAGTCGCTGCGACCCTTCAACAGCCTGTTAGCCCGGATATTTCACCAGTGCGCTTGAAAATTCGGGTTTCGTGCTGGTCCAATAGCCTATTCCCAAACTTTACTTCAGCGACACTTTGTACTCTCTTTCGCTTGCCTGATTTTCACTTGATCTTTCGCGTTTTGAACGCACGTGCTCGCTCCGACGTAGCTGAAGCTACGTTTACGCTCACGAGCACGCCCAAAACGCGAAATCTCGGCGTGAAACTTCAGGCAACTGGTGAAATATCCGGGCTAGGGCAGCCGACAGACAAAATTTTCTGCCTCATCGATACTTCCTGTCCCTGTATAAACAGCCTCCTCGGGAAATGGGCACAGCGGGCGCGAGCGGTCTATTTCGCCATCGGTTCGATGTACGGCAATAATACGGTCCGGCGCCTCGCCCCTTTCAACCCAGGCCTCGAGGGCTGAAACCATATCGAAGCTGTTGGGCCCGGGTCCGCCGGCGCAGTGACCCATCCCCGGCGCCATAAACAGCCGATAGGAGTCATTAAGTTTGTCGCGCCCGCCCAGGGACTCGGTTACCCGTTGATAGTACTGGGTGGCATTGGTGGGTGAGATTTGCGGATCACTCCAGCCATGGTATTGAATCAGTTTACCTCCGGCCTCGAAATACGGACTGAGATCGGCGTTCAGGGCGTTCAGGGTATTGGCGTCCATCGCTTCGGCCTTTGCAATATCGACTTCGAAATTGAAGCGGTCGATGGTCCAGTCGGGATCGCCGTATACCAGGTACTTGTATTGCTCCATGCCGGTGTCTCTCGCCGACCGGGTCCATCCCAGGTCTGTCCAGCCTAATTCACTGCCGGGCAGAAGTCCGGTAATTGCACGTCCAGTGGCAGGATTAAGCGGAGAAGAATAAAGCATGCGCACGGTGTTCACTTGTACCGCTGTCAGGCATGAGGAAGATTTTTCGCCTGAACATTGCAAGACACCCGGATCAAACTCGCATTGTTGGGGCTTGCCGATGAGGCCATCTTGCACACCGTCGGCAGCGTCGCAGGAATCGAGCGCAGCCCGATGCACCAATTCTCTATCCACTTCGGACAGGCGTGCCGATGCATTGGCCTCGAGTATTTTTGCTACCCGCAGTGCCGCCGCGGCGCGACCGGTCCAGTCGAGCCCAGGCGCCCCGGCGATGATGCCATCATAGTCTTCAGGAAAGCGTTGGGCCTCCTGCATGGCCTGGCGACCGCCGGCGGAACAGCCGTTCCAATAGGAGTGACGCGGCCCCTGCTCGTAGTACGCCGCTATGATGGTCTTGGAGGCCACCGTCATTTCATGCACCGCCCGCCAGCCAAAATCTATCACCTTTTCCGGATGATCCAGTCCAAAACTGGCCGTATTGCCGAGGTGGCCGGTGTCGGTTGAACTGCTTGCATAACCACGTCCAAGCGGACCTACCATCGCGCTATAACGAATGTTGCCGGTGAACGCGCCATTGCCCACCGCCAGAAACTTGCCATTCCAGCCATCGGTGGGCAGCCAGATTTCCATGTTGATGTCGGAGTCGCTGCTGGGCTGCAAATTGACGGCAACACGGCAAAATTCAGGTAGTCCCTGGTAAATCCTGTTCCGCCTCTGCGCCGCAGGACTGGTATCCCTCGCGGCTCGGTTATTTGCCGAAGGCGGCAAAAATTCTCCCGCCGCGACAATCTCGGCAGTGGAAACAGTGGCATCGGGCATGTTCAGGGAAGTGAGCTCGAGACAATATTGGGGAGCTCTCTCCGCCGCCATGGATATTGCACTGCCGAATAAAAACAACGTTGTTGCAGCCATTTTTATCAGGTCTTTGCCGGTGAATTGTTTGTTCATGATGTGGCTGCCCGTTGTTGGCGATTAAAGTTGATACACGTTGGGGCCAAAGCAGAACCGGTCGATTACCGGCGTTTGGCCAGGAGTCGACATTAGAGCGTTCAATTGGCGCCTTTGTAAAGCGTAAACCGCGTCTCTGCTCCTCAGAGAATGGGGCCGAGGCGGTGGAATTACTCGATCACATTAATCAGTGCGTAGGTGATCGAAGTTCCGGGCGCAGTCAACATCTGGTGCCACACTCGTGCGGGAACGTGCAGCATGTCACCGGCGGTGACCTGGAATTCCTTAGCGCCCTCGAGTCGTGGCCTCTGCTCTTCGGGAGGCAGGCCATCTATCCAGTTCACTCTCTCCCCGCCGATCCAGGCTGTTCCCGAGCCGTTCAGGATGACATAGATGTCCCACTTTGCAGCATGGATCTCAGGTTGCGTATAGCCGGAGCGGTGGATGATCTGCACGTCGTGGCTGCGATGAGCAGCCTGTGGCAAGACACTGGTGTAGGTGAACAGCGTACCCCAAATGCGGCTGCCGTCCTCCAGCTGTTGCTCGAGCCCGCTTTGAATCTCCGCAAAGGCCTCCGCATCCCAATGCATGTACTCAGAGGGACGGGGTTCGACAGGAATACCTTCGAACACATTCTGAGCCAGTACATTGCCGGTGCTTGCGAGGCAGGCGAGAAGTGTGAGTGAATAGAGAAATTGCATGGGAGCACCTCCGATAAATGTGGGCTAGCTGCATATTGATCCTGCCTTGGCCGCTTCAGCGGGTATTCTCGGGATCTTGTGCTAGATATGTATACCGACGAGTCCAGGAAGAATAGTAGCTATGGGGATTGAAGTCCATCGAACTTAATGCCCGAATTTTCATGGCTAAAACCGCTATCAAGATGGCGCTCTGACCTGGAATTTGTAGAATGAAATTGTAGAATGAATAATGGCTGTTTATACCGAACTCACAGAGCAACAAATTGGTGATTTACTCAGCGCCTATAAACTGGGTGACTTGCAAAGTTTTCGTGGCGCCAGCGATGGCATCGAAAATACCACCTATTTTTTAAGCCTCGATAGCGGCGCGGAGCTGGTGTTAACGCTATTTGAATCTCTCAGCAAGGATGCCTTGCTTTTTTACATCGAATTAACCAGCGCCTTGCATAATAAGGGTTTGCCGGTGCCCTGTCCCTTAAGAGATAAGCTGGATTGTGCATTACAAACCCTGGCGGCCAAACCTGTATTAATATTCCCCCGCGTTGCAGGCGAACATTTACGACAACCCGGCATTGAAGAAGTTCGAAAAATGGCGGTGGTGTTAGGGAAAATTCATCAACACAGTTTGAGCTTGTCATTGCAGCATCCGAATCCGCAGGGTCTAGAGTGGATGCAACGAACCTGGGCTATTGTCAGCTCCTCCCTCTCAGAACAAGAAAACCAGATGCTTGCTGAGCAGTTAAGATTGAAAGAGAAACATCTGGCCCTGGATCTGCCCCGGGCAGTGATTCATGGAGATCTCTTCCGAGACAACGTTTTATTTTTTGACGGTGAAATCTCCGGAGTTATCGATTTTTACAGCGCCGGTACCGATAGCTTGTTACTGGATATGGCTATCGCGGTGAACGATTGGTGTACCGATGCCGAAGGCCTGGTCAATGCAGAGAAGCGCAGTGCATTCATACACGCTTATGAAAGCCAGCGCAGGCTTAGCTCCGAAGAACATGAATACTGGCAACAGGCGCAACAGCTGGCGGCGACCTGCTTTTGGTTGTCACGGCAACATCAACAGGTGCAGGTCTGGCAGGGGGCTGAGCAGGTTCTTAAAGACCCTGAACCTTGCAAGAGGCTATTACTTCAGCATCTGGACAGGCTTTGATTGGAAATAGTTGCAATCGTATCGGTGCTACATGCAGGCAGGGAAGAAGTCATCATGAACAGAGAAGGCAATGACAGACTCCAGCGCTACCCTAGTTTCTTTGCGAGAAATTCTTTCGCATGCGTGATGCAGGCATTAGCTTGATGCCAGAAGAATTCTGCTGCCGCGCTAAGGCAGACCTTGGGAGCAAATTATTTTATACTTCATCTCAAAATAAGATAGCAGGTAATTGTATGAATATTTCAGAAGTCACCGGCGCCAATTTTCGAAATTACACAGCGATGCAACGGCCTGTCTCGATCATCCGCAGGATTGCAGTCACAGCCGTGGTTGCCCTGGGCATGGGCTGCACCCCCGCACAGCAAGACCTCACTACTAGCCCTGCCTACATCAGTACCACGTCCTATGCCGCCCAGAACCGGCCGGACGTGAGAGGCATGAAAGGCGCGGTGTCTGCCGATCATCCGTTGGCGGCGCAGGCAGGCCTGCGGGTCTTGCAGGAAGGTGGCAATGCTACCGACGCCATCATCGCCATGGCCGGGGTCTTGGCCGTGGTAAGACCGCATATGAATGGTATCGGCGGCGACGCCTTCGGTATTTTTTATGATGGTGACAGTGGCGAGGTCACGGCTCTCAATGCCAGTGGTAGAGCAGGTCAACTGGCTACACCGGAATTCTTTCAGGCGGCGGGTGTGGAGAGAATTCCGGGCTCGGGAGCCCTCTCCGTGAGCGTGCCCGGAGCCGTGGCCGGCTGGGAGGATGCCCATGCAAGATACGGCACCATGGATTTTCAAGCCCTGCTCGCTCCCGCCATAGACTATGCAAGAAACGGCTTTCCAGTTTCGACGCGCCTGGCAATGGATTTCGAAGCGCAGGGGCGCTCACTCAACCAGGCCGGGCGCGATCTCTATTTGCCCGGTGGCTCGGCGCCGGCGGTGGGAACGCTGCTCAAGAACGAAGCCTTGGCCGCGTCGCTGGACACCATAGCGCGGGAAGGCAAGGCCGCCTATTACCAGGGGGCAATCGCACAGCATCTCGCCGCTTTTATCACCGAGCAGGGTGGTTATCTCCGCGCCAGCGACTTTGCCAGTCACAGCTCCACCTGGGTAGAGCCGCTACGGGGTAATTACCTCGGCCACACTTTCATTGTCATGCCACCCAATACCCAGGGAGTGGCACAGCTGGCGTTGATGGAAATGTCGAAGTCTCACCCGATTGCCGCACTCGGGCATAACAGCGCCGAGTACCTGCACACACTAATCGAATTGAAGAAACTCGCCTTCGCGGATCGCGATCGCTGGATTGCCGACCCTGAACTTGCCGTCGTGCCAGTCGATCGACTGCTGGATGCGCAATACCTGCGCCAGCGCGCCAGCTTAGTCGATGCCGGCCGGGCCGCGGAGTCGGTGGAACCTGGCTTCGGCGATGAAATATTCGCCGATGGGGACAAGGACAGGGACGATGCCGGCGATACCGTTTACCTGACCGCGGTCGATCGATGGGGCAATGCGGTCAGCTGGATTCAGAGTAATTTCGCCGGTTTCGGTTCCGGACTGCTCGATGCCGAGACCGGGATCCTGTTACACAATCGCGGCTCTCTGTTCTCGCTGCAGTCCGGCCACCCCAACGAAGTGGCGGCGGGCAAACGACCCTACCATACCCTGTCACCACTGATGGCTCTGTATGGGGATGGTGGCTTTGCGTTTACCATGGGCACGCCCGGCGGTGACAGCCAGACCCAGTCATTGCTGCAGATCGTGAACAACATGCTGCTATTCGACATGACACCGCAGCAGGCAATAGAAGCGCCGCGTTTTCGCTCTTCCGGCGGGCTAGCGGTTGCCATCGAGGATCGGGTTGCGCCCGAGGCGCTGGCCGGGCTCGAATCACGGGGTCACGAGCTCCGGATCATCGCCGGCTGGACCGCTACTTTTGGTGGCGCACAGATGATCTTCTACGATCCTGTCACGGAAGTTCTTACCGCGGCCGCCGACCCCCGGCGCGAAGCCTATTCCCTGGCTTACTAGCAGCGTAGAAAATATTACTGCGGGAAGACGCGGCGAACTGCCCCAGAGCAGTTCGCTAACGTCATAAAATCATCCGGGGATCAATGCGCCGCGCTGGAAATATTGCTATTTCCATCCGGTAATGCCATGGCAGTCAGGGAAGAGCCGGTTTGCAACATCAGATATTGCCTGCCCTCATGCACCCAGGAACTCATACCGTAACGGCTTCCCGCCGGGGCTTCGATCGCACCCAACTGTGCACCGGTGGCTTTATCGATGGCGTAAAGCATGTCCGTACCGTCACCGGCGGTGTTCCCGTAGATCAACATGGTTTCTGTGATCATCATCGGTCCCGCTCTGCCGGAACCGGTATTGCCGATGTCCACGCCTTCCAGCTCTGGCAGGTTCGCAATGCGGTCGGGGGTCTCACCTGCCGGTATCATCCACAAATGCTCACCGGTGTTCATGTCGATGGCGGTGATACGGCTATAGGGGGGTTTCCACAGGGGTATGCCCAGCGGATGTCGGGGACGCGGTCCGCCGTTGGCGGCGGCGTAGCGAGACAGCGTGACACCGGTTGGTTCCGTGTAATAAGTGTCAGCCTCTGCTCCGGTAACCAGTTGCCGCGAGCCACAACTGGAACTGGAAATGATATACATGATGCCGGTAAGCGGATCGGCAGACGACGGGTGGGTAATATTTACCGCCCCTGAAGGACACTGTATGTAAGCAATCTTGCCTTGCGGATTATCTCTCTGTATGGGCGGGTTAAAAACCCCACCCAACTGGTATTCGGCCACGGCTTCCAGGGCCATACGCTTGATTTCCGGAGTGAAGTCAACCAGGGTGTCCTCGGTCAGACCTTGCATATCGAAGGGCGCTGGTTTGGTGGGATTGGGCTGCGTCGGTGACAGTTGCTCACCTGGCACCATGGATTGCTCTACTGGCTCCTCCAGGATGGGCCATATCGGCTCACCGGTCTCCCGGTTAAACACATAGGTCCGGCCTTGCTTGGTGGCCTGGGCGACGATGGGTACGGTGAGGCCATTCGCGGCCGTCACATCCAACAGGATAGGTGCCGTCGGGGTATCGTAGTTCCAGATATCATGGTGCACCAGTTGGTAGTGCCATGCGCGCTCTCCGGTTCTTGCATGCAATGCAATCAGGCTGGTGCTGTAGAGATTGTCGCCCGGACTATGGCCGCCATAGTAATCGATGGTGACGCCGTTGGTGGGTATGTAGACCAGCCCCAGTTCCTGATCGGCAGAGATGGGAGCCCAGGAAGAGATGTCACCGGTGGTGCGCCAGGCATCGTTTTCCCAGGTTTCATGGCCATATTCACCGGGTTGTGGAATGACATTAAACTTCCATAGGAACTCGCCGGTCTTGGCATCGTAACCCAGAATATCACCGGCTACATTTTCGATTCTCGATTGGTTATAACCCTGCTCCGCGGAATTCCCTACCACGACCACACCATTGACAACAATGGGTGGCGAAGACGAGGTGATATAACCTCGCTCTATAGGAAGCCCCTCATAGGGATCATAGGGATGGCCGAGGTCCGCCAGCAGATCGACGACGCCGGTTTTCGGAAAGCCATCGATGGGCACCGGCTTGCCAAATCCTTCCAGCGGTTGCCCGGTTTCTGCATCCAGGGCAGTGAGGAAAAATCCCGGAGAAATAATATAGATGACGTCACGGCCGTCGACCTGGCCATAACCTACGCCCTTACCGTAGTCCGCGCGCATGGAGTATTCCCAGCGGCCGGTATCCGGCTCGCGATAGGACCATATAGTGGCGCCGGTTTTCGGGTCGATGGCAACAACATGTCGTCGTGCTCCGACGACGGTGTAGAGTCTGCCGTTGATGTAACTGGGCGTGGACCTGCCGCTCACCGCCTCAAAACTGGCGCCGTCCCATTCCCAGGCCACCTCCAGATCCGAGAAATTACTGGCGTTGATCTGGCTGGCCGGAGAATAACGGGTGTGGGCAAAATCGCCGCCAAGCGTGGTCCACTCCACGGTGTCCTGGGCCAGGCTAGCGGACGAAAACAGTAGTGCGGCGGCGACAATAGAAAATTGATTAATCGTTCTTAATAAGAAAGGCGTGGTCGGATTTGTTTTCATCATTTTTTCCCCTCGCATGAGCTTACGGTGCTAATTTCCTGAATAAACTGCCTTGCAATAGTTAAGCTGATTTCGAGACTATCGCAGTCGAGTTGCTGTGTCATCAAGGATTTATTAACTGATGTCGCGGGACGCTGCCATTACTGTGCTGCGTCGAAGTCACTGGCGTCGTGGCGCTCGGATAATTGGGTTTCTTCGGGTCCCCACACCCGGTTAACGCGCCGACCGCGCTGCACCGTGGGACGTGCTTCGATTTCTGTTGCCCAACGCACCACGTGTTTATAGGCCGCCACGTCGAGAAATTTTTCCGCATCGTAAATATTGTGTAGTACCAAGGCGCCATACCAGGCATAAGTTGCTATGTCGGCGATGTTGTATTCGTCACCGCATAGGTAGGGACGCTGCGCCAGATTCTGGTCCAGCACATCCAGTTGGCGCTTTACCTCCATGGCATAACGGTTGATCGGGTACTCAAACTTCTCTGGCGCGTAGGCATAGAAGTGACCGAATCCGCCACCCAGATAGGGGGCAGAGCCCATTTGCCACATCAGCCAGGACAGGCATTCCGCGCGTGCGGCAGAATCTTCAGGATAAAATTCGCCGAATTTCTCAGCCAGATAGATGAGGATGGCACCGGATTCGAAAACCCGCGTGGCAGGATTGGTACTGTGGTCGAGTAATGCGGGGATTTTGGAGTTGGGGTTGATGGCAACGAAGCCACTGCCAAACTGATCGCCTTCGCCGATGTTGATCAAATAGGCATCGTATTCGGCATCTGTGTGTCCCAGTGCCAGCAGTTCTTCCAGCATGACGGTGACCTTGACGCCGTTGGGAGTTGCCAGCGAATAGAGCTGCAATGGGTGCTTACCCACCGGCAAAATCTTCTCGTTGGTAGCGCCGGCGATGGGCCGGTTGATGTTGGAAAATTGACCGCCACTCTCCTGATCCCAAATCCAGACTTCGGGTGGTGTGTACTGCGCCATTAAATAGAGCTCCTTGCGAAAAAAGGACGTGTGGATGACTGGGGAACTAATTCCCTGGCTTTTAATAATTCATTTATATTTCGTTGCGTCTGGCCGCGGCAATCATGTAATCGGCGGCCCTGAATGCCAGCGCCATGATCGTCATGGTGGGTTGTCCCCGACCACCGGTGACGAGGCTGCTCCCATCCACCATAAACAGATTCGGTACATCGTGGCTGCGATTGTAGCGATCCACCACCGAGTTCGCCG
This sequence comes from Pseudomonadota bacterium, assembly GCA_022566775.1. Taxonomy (GTDB): domain Bacteria; phylum Pseudomonadota; class Gammaproteobacteria; order Pseudomonadales; family Pseudohongiellaceae; genus UBA9145. Next base: position 15,061 of record JADFIJ010000041.1, read on the forward strand.
GATCGTTGCCCATGCGGCAGGTACCCAGCAGATGCACGTTGCCATCGGCTTCGGTGATGGGTCTGGATGTTATCTGCCTGGCCCCGGCGGCATCCAGCAACTCTAATGAGCGCTCCAGAAAGAATCGCATCGTCGCCATATCATCGGGATGGTCCTTGTAGGTACAGCGCAACGCGGGACGGCCCCATTTGTCCCGCAGATCGGGGTCGAGGGTCACCGTATTCGTCGCCAGAGGCAGTGACGTGGTATGCCCGTTAAAGGCCGCGGTATGGGTAAATTCTTCCGCCAGTGAGTGCTTGTATTCACTGCCCCAATTGGAATTACCAAACAGGCTTCCGCTCAGCCCCGTGCCCATCGGCAGTCCGTTTGAGGGATGGCGCGCATCGATACCGCCGCCACCATAAAATCCCAGGCTGGGATCGAGGCTGTAGAAGTCATGCATGACCCGGGTGGTGGGTACGCTCTTGAAGGCATTGACCGGTTCATCGAACAGACCGATAGCCGAGGACGAGCCGTTGAACATCAGGTTCTGGCCAACTACACCGCTGGAATTCGCCAGTCCATCCGGGAATAGACTCGATTCCGACAATAGCAATAACCTGGGGGTCTCGGCACCATTGGCGCACAACACCACGGCGTTGGCGCGTTGTGACTGTTCGCGGCCATCTTCCTCCCAGTAGACAACTTCGGTGGCGCGACCGCTGGCGTCGGTATTTATCCGGGCGGCAGTGCAGAGCGTTCTGAGTTCGCAGTTGCCGCTTGCCAGCGCCGCCGGAATCATGGCCGCCATCGAGGAAGACTTGGCATCCACCTCGCAGCCGAAACCGTTGCAGAAGCCACAGTGTATGCAAGCCGGTCGGCCGTTGTGAACTTGGGAGAGTATTGCCACCGGTGCCGGATAGGGGGTGTAGCCTAACTGTTTGGCGGCGCGTTCTAACAATACCCCCGATGCCTTCACCGGCATCGGCGGGCAGGGATAGCCGCGAGAGCGTGGGGGATCCCAGGGTCCTGCCAGGCCGGAAACACCGACTTCCCAATCCACTTTCGTATAGTAGGGCTCGAGGTCGTCATAGGTGATCGGCCAATCGGAAAAAGTGGTGCCGGCAATAGGACCGAGCAGGCTCGCCTCGATAAAATCCACCTCGCGAAAGCGCCAGAAATTACCGGAAAAATGCACGCTGCTACCGCCCACATTGTGGGCGTAGCCGAACGCCGATTCGACTAACACGGCGGTGTCATTTTCGGTCTTGCGAAATGTCTGGGGGTGACCCTGCCGCGCCCCCCAGACCAGGTCGTTGTTATGCTTATAACCCCATTCGTCGTGCTTAAAATCGGCGGCGCGTAAGTGCGGGCCCTGCTCGAGTAGCACCACCGAATGGCCCGCCGCCGACAATTCCTTGGCGACCACGCCACCGGCCGAGCCGGAGCCAATGATGACAAAATCCACAGGCTCTGAAGTGGGAAAAGGTGCCTGTGCCATCGCTATGCTCCCTTGTCCGCATAGTCGGCATCGTAATAGCCATAGGGTGACTGCCAGACATGCCGGTCTTCGAAACCCAATAACTGGTAGCCTATGTTGTCACGATTGCCGCCGTATTCCGGCAGGGAAAACATGCCGGCCACGGTGAGATATCGAATCGTGGCGAAAAATGCAGACGTTTCGATGTCGGTCAGCAATCGATCTTGCTGCGCTGCTTGCAGTTCATAGAAGTAGGCAACACCGAAGCGCATTTCAGCAGCAGCCTGAAGTTCGGTTAATCCGTGCCTGAGAATTTCATGCTCTGCTTCGCGGCCATCGCCCAGTACCTTGTCGATAAAATAGATAACGCCCGCCTCGGTAGCGCCTGGCGTGGCGTCGGTGGGAATGATGCGGGCAGCGATGGCGGTAAACTCCATTGCCTCTTCTGCACTCAGCGTAGTGAATTCCCCATCGCCAAGCCGCGCTTCCTGCGCGCGTTCGCAGGAAGTCAGAATCATCGGCAGGGTCAAGACGATACAGGAGCCGCGGGCGGCATTTCCGGCCGACCTGAGAAAGGCCCGGCGAGAGTATTGAGTTGGTGTCACGGCAGCTTACCCCCCGAAGGAATCTCCGACACGATTACTAAGGAAGCTCTGATTGAAAACTTAATCAGAGCTTCCCTAATGCTATTAAGTAAAGATCGAGTCTAGCATAAGCTTACAGCCATGTTGTGGCGCAGTGATTTCGCCTGCAACAACGCAGCCCGGTTTGATCCACCGCGAGTGCTGCCGTGTCGGTGTCGAAGCGCACTTGGGTAAGCCGTCTCTTCAGGCCAATTCACCGGAAGTCGATACCGGCAGTGGTGCATCCTGTTTTATCGCCATTAAACTGAAATGGGACTCCATGTTGCTCACCCCGGGGAACTTGAGTATGCGTTGCATGGATAATTTCGAGAAATGATCCATGCTGTAAGCCACGACCTTCAGCAGGAAATCGTAGCTCCCACTCATGACATGACACTCCACGATGTGTGCTTCCGCCTTCACGCAATCCAGGAACGCTTCGCGCTTGTGATCGTCGTGCTTTTCGAGGGTGATCTGCACGAACGCTGTCACCTGTAAGCCCAGCGCGCTGTTGTCGATCTTGGCGCCATAACTCGCTATCAGGCCACAGTCCTCCAGGCGTTTCACCCTTCTGAAGCATGGCGACTCCGACAAGCCCACGCGCTCGGCCAGATCTACATTGGAGATGCGCCCCTCGAGCTGAAGCACATGCAGAATCTGTCGTTCGGCCCTATCCAGTTTCATCGCAAGCAACCCCCTGAAATTCAATATAAATAGACGAAATCCACTGATTTATACTCAAATACTGCGGAAAATAGGTGAAAAACAGCCCAACATTAGCGCTATAGTTCTTCCCATTCAAGCGGGATTATCATCCCCAGCCGATTGAGGCGCACACAGATGGCAGACTTATTCCCCAACCCCATGGGCCTGGATGGCTTCGAATTCATAGAATTTTCCGCGGGCGAGCGCGACATTCTCGAGCCGGTGTTCGCCACCATGGGCTTCGAGCTGGTTGCCCGTCACCGCACCAAGGCGGTAGATTTGTGGCGCCAGGGCGACATCAATTTCATTATCAATTACGAAGAGAAGTCTCCGGCTGCGTACTATGCCAAGGAGCATGGGCCCTCGGCCTGTGGCATGGCGTTTCGGGTCAAGAACGCCGCCAAGGCTTATGCCCGGGCGCTGGAACTGGATGCACAACCCATCGATATACCGGTGGGTCCCATGGAGCTGAAGTTGCCAGCCATACGGGGCATCGGCGGCGCCATCCTCTACCTTATCGATCGCTATGAAGAGGGATCTTCTATTTACGATATCGATTTTGATTATCTGCAGGGGGTAGAGCGCAATCCCGTGGGCTGTGGTTTCACTACCATCGATCATCTGACCCACAATGTGTATCGCGGGCGCATGAACCACTGGGCCGGCTACTATGAAAAGCTGTTCAACTTTCGTGAAATCCGCCATTTTGACATCAAGGGCGAATACACGGGATTGCGCAGCCTCGCCCTGGGCGCTCCCGATGGCAAGATCAAAATCCCATTGAATGAAGAGGCGGGTAGTTCTGGCCAGATCGAAGAGTATCTGATGCAGTACAACGGCGAGGGTATTCAACACATCGCCTTCGCCTGCGATGATTTAATCAGCTGCTGGGACCGACTCGAGCAGCGCGGGGTGAAATTCATGACGCCGCCTCCGGATACCTATTACGAGATGCTGGAAGAACGCCTGCCGGGTCACGGCGAGCCGGTGGCAGAGTTAAGACGCCGCGGCATTCTCCTGGATGGTGTGTGTAATGACGGCGAGCCCAGACTGTTGTTGCAGATATTTTCAGAAACCGTGGTTGGTCCGATCTTCTTCGAGTTCATTCAACGCAAGCGGGACGAGGGTTTCGGAGAGGGCAATTTCCAAGCCCTGTTCGAGTCTATGGAACGGGATCAATTACGCCGAGGCGCCATCGAAGCCAGTGCCTGAGGGCCGGGGAGACAATATGAAGCTGAAACGTATTCACCACGTCGCCTACCGCTGTAACGACGCCAAGGAGACGGTGGAATTCTATCAACGGGTACTGAACATGGATTTCGTGCTGGCGATCGCCGAGGATCGGGTGCCCTCCACCAAGGCCCCCGATCCCTATATGCATGTGTTCATGGACGCGGGCATGGGCAATGTGCTGGCCTTCTTCGAACTCCCCAATTCACCGCAGATGGATAGAGATCGCAATACGCCGGACTGGGTACAGCATATCGCCTTCGAACTCGACTCCATGGCGGACTTC
>JADFIJ010000228.1 GCA_022566775.1 Pseudomonadota bacterium
GCAAATCGGTTTTCGATATAATTTCTGACGTGTTTTACGAAACCATTCTTCCCTTCGGGGGATTTTTAGTTTGTGTGTTTTGTGCCTATCGATGGAAATTCTCGGGCCTTTCTGAAGAATTGGCCCAGGGCGACGAAAATTACAAGGGCTCATTTCTGGAAAAATATATCAACTTATCTCTCGGCACTATCATCCCGGTGATTTTGTTTTTGGTGTTCCTCAACACCGTCGCCCTGAAATATTTTGCTTACAATTTGTTCGGCGTATAAAAAGCAAACTCAATTGATTAAAAATCATTCAGGTTCCCATGACATCTCTAAACCGTAGTGCATTGGTTAATTTTAGTGCGAAGCAAATGTACGATCTGGTCAACGATATTGAGAATTATCCGCACTTCATGCAGGGATGTAAGGCGGCAAGGATCATCAGTCAGAGTGAGGACGAACTCACAGGCGAGCTGACCCTGGGGAAAGGTGGATTGAGGCACAGCTTTACTACGCGAAACAAATTAACATCGGGCCGGCAGATTGAGATGCAGCTGGTTGAGGGGATGTTTAGTCAATTCAAAGCTTGCTGGAAATTTAAGGCCCTGACCACACAGGCCTGTAAGGTCAGTTTGCAGATGGAGTTTGAATTTGACAGTGGCGTAGTGAATTTTGCCTTGGAAAAATTGTTTAACGGTTCTGCGAATAATCTGGTAGATGCGGTGGTGAAAAGGGCGCAGTTTATTTATGGGTGATGATTCTGATAAAGCGGAAGCAATGATTCCGGTGGAGGTGGCTTATGCAACTCCTGGAAAACAATTGATCCTTGCATTGCAGGTGCCGCTGGGAACCACCGCCCACGAAGCCATAGCAATGTCGAACATAGCCGATGAATTTCCGGCCATAAATCTGAGCGAAGATCCAGTGGGGATATTTTCCAAGACCCTGGATGGAAAAACCAGGCCGACGGCCAGAGACTATGTGCTGCAATCCCATGACCGCGTTGAAATATACCGGCCGCTGACGCTTGACCCGAAGCAGGCCCGTCGGCAACGAGCGCTGGCTGCGCAGGAAAAGGCCCAGGAAAAGGCCCAGGGAAAGGTGCAGGAATAGGCGGCGAGGAATTCAGCAAAGCAAGCTGCATGCGCCGCCATATCGAAAACGGAAATTCAGGCAAGTGGCTAAATGTCCGGGGTAGTGGCAATGAACAGCCTGTCATCGGGTCTTAATCTTTAGAGTAGCCTGGAAATATCGCATAATGCTTGTCTCCTTTGCTATTAGCTGGGTGAATTGAATGCCAAGAGATACATTTGGAAAGAAAATAAAGGATTTGCTGGCCCGCATCGAGCACGGCCTGCACGAGTATTACGTGACACCCTATCGCCGCTCATTTGCCAGGGCGCAAAGGGATGAAGATGACCTCTTCATGCTGTTGATATTTGCCGAGAATCTCGGCATTCCTAATCCGGCGGCATTCTATACCATGGAATTACTGCCCATCGTCTATGAGCGATTTCATGACTGGCATACACGCATGGGCATGGAACGATCGCCTCTGGATCACATCAGTTGCTGCTAGAACTCGCCCGCGCAAAAAAAATACTCTTCTTCGGCGGCAAGGGCGGCGTGGGGAAGACCACCGTGTCTGCGGCCACCGCCCTGGCGATGGCAAATGCCGGCCGCAGCGTCTTACTGGTCTCCACCGATCCGGCGCATAACCTGGGGCATCTGTTTGGCTGTTCCATCGGCTCCAAACCCATGAAGCTGACTGCGGGACTGGATGTGATGGAACTGGACCCGGCGGAAACTGTAAAACTGCATATGGAGGAGATCACCAATTCCCTGCACCGGCTGATGCCGGTTAATATGCGCAGCGAAGTGGACAAACACATGACGCTGTCCAAAGATGCGCCAGGCATGCAGGAAGCGGCAATTCTCGAACGTATCGCGGAAGTCGTCGAGGAAGGCGTCAAGGAATACGATCTGATCGTGTTCGACACGGCACCTTCCGGGCATACCGCCAGGCTGATGGCGTTGCCGGAGATGATGTCGGCCTGGACCGAAGGTCTTATCAAGCGTCGGGAAAAGGCAGACAAATTCGCCGAAATCGTCAGGGGCATGGGCAGTGATTCCAGCATGGAAGACAAGGTTTTTGGCGCCGATGCCCAGGATGCCGATAAGTCGCGGGAGTTGGGAATACGACAGATACTGAACCGGCGCCGGCTGCGATTTACCGGCTTGAGAGATCGGATTTCCGATCCTGAACAAACGTCTTTCATTATTGTATTGGCAGCCGAGAGATTGCCGGTGCTGGAAACAATTGAGCTCTACGAACAGCTGCAAAAAGCCAAGGTGAATGTTGGCGGCCTGGTGGTCAACAAACGTTCGCCCGCCGGCATGGGAGAGTTCATGGACGAGCGCAGGGTTCAGGAAGAGCTGCATCTGGCCACGCTGGATAAAGCGTTTCCTGACCTCGCCCGGCAAGATCTTTATCTCACAACCCAGGACATAGTCGGCATCCAGGCACTGGAACAATTGGCCGCAACCTTCTAGCGGCCCACAGGTCAGATATTACTGCCGTGATTATCCGGCGCAGCGATTGACCAAGCCCAAATGAAATTAATATTGGAAGCAAAATGAAATTAATATTGGAAGCAAAATGAAATCTGGAGTTGCATTGGCGCTGATGGCGTCATGTCTTAGCACGATATCGGTCTCGGTGTTTGCCGCAGAGGCAGAACTGGAGCATGCAGAAGCAGAACTGGAGCATGCGGAGGCCACTGTGGAAGAAATAATTGTGACTTCCACGCTGCATAGATCCAGAGCAGACACCGCGCTGCCGGTGAACATATTGGCCGGAGAAGAATTGCGGGAGAAAGTGGCAGCGACCCTGGGAGAAACTCTGCAAGATCAGGTCGGTATCAGCATCGCCTCTTTCGGGCCTGGTGTCGGCGCGGTGGTGATCAGGGGCCAGGGCGGCAATCGGGTACAGGTCTTACAGGGTGGGGTGGGCAATATCGATGCTTCATCTATCAGTGCAGACCACGCCAATAGTCTCGAGCCCGCGCTCGCCGAGCGCATCGAAGTACTACGCGGCCCGGCGACACTTTTGTATGGTAACGGAGCCATCGGCGGCGTGGTGAATGTCATCGACAACCGGATTCCCACGCGCTTACCAGCGGCACTCGGCGGCTTCATAGAGACCCGCCATAACAGTGCATCGGATCAACAGGTGAGCGTGCTGAAACTCGAGTCCGGCAGCGGGCAATTCGCCTGGCACCTGGACGCTGTTTACCGTGAAAGCAATGACGTGGAAGTACCTGGTTACGCTATAAATCCCGACACTGTGAATTTTGAGGATGAAGAGGAATTTGCCGGCCTGGTCGCCAGCAAGGGCAAAATACCGGGTTCGAATGCCCGATCCCACGCCGGCAGCATCGGTGGTTCCTGGATTCTGGATGGAGGTTATATCGGCGTATCGTTTAACCGCCTGGAGAATGAATATGGTATTCCAGGGCGCGCCGCCGAGCTGCACGCAGCAGCGGGTGGCACCCGTATCCTTATGCAACAAGATCGGGCCGATTTTGAGTTTCAGTTACCCCTGGCCGGCATCCTTAAGGAAGTTCATGGTCGCGTCAGTAAGGTGGACTACCAGCATGTCGAAGTTGAAGCCGGTGGTGAAATCGGCACCCGGTTTGAACAGGACGGAGTAGAGGGTCGATTCACCTTCCATCTGGGTCTCAACGCTAATCGCGAAGGTGTTTTCGGCCTGCATTTCAGTCACCGTAACTTTTCCGCGCTCGGCGAAGAGGCATTCATACCGCGCACCGACATAGATTCACTGGCGCTCTTCACCGTGCACAGCTTCGATGTCGATAACACGACATTGGAGTTCGGACTCAGAGCTGAACGGCGGTCCCTGGCACAGACCGATGGCAGTTGTGACGATACGAGCACCAGTTTCAGTGGCAGCGCCTCCTCGATCTGGCGCTTTCGCGAAGATACGAACCTGTTGTTTTCCTATGCCTACTCCCAGCGCTCGGCGACAGTGGAAGAGCTCTACTCCAATATCGATACCAGTTGCAATGCCCTGGCGTCAGCCGAGTTGATTCAGCATGTGGCGACGCGGCGCTTCGACATCGGCGACCCCCACGCAGAACGGGAAACATCAAACAACATGGAAATAGGCCTGCGCAAGCACCTGGGAAATGTGACCGGTGAGCTCAATATTTTCTACAATGAAATCAGCGATTACCTGTTTCTCCTCGACACCGGGGTGTTTAGAGAGGGCATAGAAATATCAAGGTATGCACAGGAAGATGCCGTGTTTAAGGGTGTCGAAGCGCAACTGGGCTTTCCAATTTTTCGCAATGGAGATCACCTGTCGGAGCTTTCATTGTTTGCAGATTATGTGGCCGCAGAATTTGATAGCAGTGGCAATGTGCCGCGCATTCCACCGCTTCGTTTCGGCGCAGAACTGCGCCATTCGCATTTGGACTGGCAGGTAAAACTACGTCTGACCCAGGTGCAAGATCAATCGAATACTGCAAGCAAGGAAAGCAAGACCGAAGGCCATACCTTGCTTAACATTTACCTGGATTACCATGTGGCGTTCGGCGACAGGACCGGCGTGTTTTTCCTGAAGGGAAGTAATTTGTTAGATGAGCCCATCCGATGGCACACATCGTTATTAAAAGATGTGGCGCCGGCACCGGGCCGTGCATTCGAGTTGGGGTTGAGGTTTGAGTTCTAGGGCATCACTGTATTATTCAGAGCTGCCCTAACTATCCGCCTCGGAAGTTGGGGTGAAATCACCGGTGAAGCGGACCAGACCATCGTCGACGAAGAATATCGTGACTCTTTCCTGGCCGCGGATGCCGCCACCGGGCTGGAAGTTATAGACATAGTCCCAGCGATCCTGGTGATAGGGGTCTCTTACCAGGGGTGTACCCATGACAAAGATGACCTGTCGTTTGGTCATGCCAGGGCGAAGTTGGTCGATCATCTCCTGGGTGATGATATTGCCTTGGGGAATGCTGATTTTGTAGACCCCGGGAAATTCCAGGTTGCCCAGGCCGCCGCATGCACTCAGTGCAAACACGAATGCCATCAACAATAATTTTTTGCCCAGAGTCTGCATTGTTATCTCGTCTCTACTCATTATTCCGGTAACCGCCCGCTGGCGCGATATTCAACTATCCTTTCCTAGCCTGCGGTGAGGGGGCATAATACCCTAGAAAATGCCGCAGGAAAACTGTCACTCCGCCATCTGACTCCAGCGTTGGGCCGGTATCAGGGGCAGATCGGCGATTCCTGTGCGTTAATTACCGATGCTCAACTCCCTGCGCAGCTCGAGAA
>JADFIJ010000229.1 GCA_022566775.1 Pseudomonadota bacterium
ATTAGTGCCGCTTGCTCAATCACATCACGACAAAAAGCTTCCCATTCTCTTTCATTCTGAATTCCCAACATGATGACTTTGTCATCGCCGGTGGAAAATGCCCCGTAGGGGTAGATGCTGGCATGATCGGTAGCGGTGCGGGCAGGGGGCTCGGCGCCATCATAGGCGTAGTACAGGGGAAAACCCATCCATTCGACCATGGCTTCGAGCATGGAAATGTCGATGTTACTGCCGCTGCCGGTCTTGGATCGTTGGATAAGTGCGGCGAGAATCGCACCGTGAGCCTGGGTGCCGGCGGCGATGTCGGCGATGGAGATACCGCTCTTCACCATGTCATCGTCGTTGCCGGTTACCGACAGAAATCCGGCTTCGGCCTGCACTAACAGGTCATAGGCTTTCTTGTTTTGGTAAGGACCGTCGTCACCATAGCCGGAAATATTACAGACGATGAGTTTGGGAAATAATGATTGCAAGTCTGCATAGGACAGCCCCATCTTCCTGGTCGCGCCAGGCGCCAGATTTTGTACCAGGACGTCGGCGTCGGTCAGTAGCTTGTGCATAATAGTAGTCGCGTCTGCGTGCTTTAGATCGAGGGTCATGCTCAGCTTCGATCTGTTGGTCCAGATAAAGTGTGAGGACTGACCCCTGACCCGGTGGTCATAGTGGCGCGCAAAATCGCCGCTGCCCCGGCGCTCGATCTTTATGACTCGGGCACCGAGTTCGGCAAGCTGGCGCGTGCACAGTGGTGCCGCTATCGCGTGTTCCAGGGAAATGACCGTGATTCCGGTAAGCGGAGGAGATGACATGCTAGCCGATTACCACCGTTGCCGAAGCATCCATGCACAGCGCGCCGGCATGATCCTGAATCCAGAGTTTGCAGTGGCCTTCGGCGTCCGGGAGCGAGCCACAGACCTGGAAGTCATTGCCATCGAAAACCGGATGCAAGGCTCTGAATTGGAATGTCGTGATTCTGTTGCCGTCGATCTGTTGCAGCAAGGCATCTACCAGCAGGGTTGCCAGCAGCGGACCATGGACGATGAGGCCGGGATAGCCTTCGGTGTTTGTCACATAGTCGCGATCATAATGAATTCGATGGCTGTTGAAGGTGAGTGCGGAATATCGAAACAAGAACACCGGGTCCGGGCTGATGGTGTTACGAAAATCGGCCTGCTCGGGCGCGGGTTCAGGTGTTGGCAGAGTGGCATTGGCCGCGGCCTTCTCTCGGAAAACGAGTTCATACTCTTCACTCAGCGCCAGGCCGTTCTCACCGGTGATCTCATGTTCGACGCAGACGAAGGCCAGTTGTCCGCTGCGACCTTGCTTCATGTTGATGCGCTTGATGGTGGAAGTTCTCTCGATGGCTTCCCCGGCATGCAGGGCTCGATGAAATTCGAATCGACTGCCGGCCCACATCCTTCTCGGTAGTTCGATTGGCGGCAGGAAGTCACCTTTCCTGGCATGGCCGTCTGCGGCCAAAGCCGACTGCGGGGCAGGATTGAGGAAATACAACCAGTGCCATAAGGGCGGCAGTTCAAAGCCCTCAGAAATGGAAAGCTTGGTCTTGTTAAGCATCGCCGCCATCCCTACCAGGGGCGCCAGCGTGAGAATATCGCAATGGCGCTCGCTGTTACCGATCCAACTTGAAAATTGTTCTGTCTGTGTATCCATATAATAAGGCGCCGGTTGTCAGTAGGGTGGGTCAGTTGGTGATAGCTGACGTGCCACATCGAGAATTTAATGGATGCGAGTCGAAGTTGCTACTAAAATGGTCGCCGCAGTGACTTACTCACCTTAGCCGAATCAACCGAGGTCCTATTTTGGCCGGAAAATATTTTGAAGAATTGGAAGTGGGTGCGGTGTTCGAGCATCAGCCGCACCGCACCATTACCGAAACCGACAACCTGCTATTCAGCACCATGACCCATAATCCGCAGCCGCTACATATCGATGCGGAATTTGCAAAGCAGTCTCAGTACGGTCAGATCCTGGTGAATAGCCTGTTTACCCTGGGCCTGGTGATCGGATTATCTGTTGCCGATACCACCATGGGTACTACTATCGGCAATCTCGGCATGGAGAAAATAGAATTTCCCAACCCGGTTTTTATCGGCGATACGATTCGAGTCACCACCCGTATCGTCGACAAGCGAGAATCCAAGACCAAGCCTGATCGTGGCATCGTCTGGTTCGAGCACATTGGCTACAACCAACGCGACGAAATCGTTTGTGAGTGTCTGCGTAAGGGCATGATGATAAGGAAGTCTTCGTAGTGCGACGGCGCAGATCGATTCATTTCGTGCCCGGTGGCAATGACAAGATGCTGAATAAGGCGCTGGGTCTGCCTGCGGATGCTTTGATCCTCGACCTGGAAGATTCGGTGACACCGCAGCACAAGGAAGCGGTGCGAGGAGAAGTGTGCGACTGGTTGCGGGCAACAGATTTCGGCAAGCAGGAGCGTCTGGTGCGAATCAATCCCATCGATTCACAATGGGGCAGGGCCGACCTGGAAGCAGTGCTGCAACATAAACCGGATGGCATCGTCTTGCCGAAGGTGCTGGACCTGAAAACCGTGGTTGCGGTGGACCAATTGATCGTCAACCAGGAACAAACCACCGGCGCCGATTTAAGTGACGTCAAACTACTGCTGATCGGCACCGAATTGGCCGGGGCGGTATTTAATTTGCGCGACATGGTTACCCATGAGCGTGTCGATGGTGTCACCTGGGGTGCTGAAGATTTATCCATGTCACTCGGCGCCCGTGCCAAGCGAGACCAAGATGGCAATTATCTTGAGGTGTTCAGTTTCGTGCGTTCCCTGTGCCTACTGGCGGCGGTGGCGGCGGAAGTTCAACCCGTCGACGCGGTGTATGTGGATATAAGAAACCTGGATGGATTAAGACGGGAATGCCAGACCGCGGCAGACATGGGCTTTACCGGCAAGATAACCATCCACCCGGATCAGATAGAAATAGTAAATCAGGCCTTTACCCCCACTGCGGCCGAAATTGAACAGGCGGCGGCGCTGGTTGCTGCGTTCGAAGAGAATCGCGAAGCCGGGAAAATGGCATTCAGCTTTAACGGGGAGATGGTCGATGTACCACACCTGAAGAGAGCGCAGGCAATTCTTGCCAGGGATCAGGGCGAGTAGTTTTACGGCGCCGGATGTTGCCAGGGAAGCTGCTGATAGAGGAACGACATGGACTTTGAGGAAAGTGATGAACAGCGATTAATTCGCCAGTCGGTTGCCAAGCTGTGCCAGGAATTTCCCGATGACTACTGGGAGCAACACGACAGGGAAGGGGTGTTCCCGGATGATTTCTTCAAACGGATGGCGGCGGCAGGCTGGATCGGTGTGGCCATGCCGGAACGCTACGGCGGCGCCGGCAAGGGCATACAGGAGGCGGCGATTATTCTTGAAGAGGTGGCGGCCTCCGGTGCCGCCATGAACGGCGCCACGGCCATACACCTGTCTATCTTCGGTATGCATCCGGTGGTCAAACACGGCAGCGAAGCGATGCGCGAGAAGTATCTGCCCCTCGTCGCCAGTGGCGAGATGCATGTGGCCTTCGGTGTCACCGAACCCGATGCCGGCAGCGATACCACCGCCATCGAAACCTTCGCCCGGCGCGAAGATGACCACTACCTGGTGCGGGGGCGTAAGGTCTGGACCAGCAAGGCGATGGAGTCCGAGCGGGTGTTGTTACTGGTGCGGACCACGCCCAGGGCCGAAGTCAAACGTAAGACCGATGGCATGACGCTGTTGCTTGCCGAGTTACAAAAGCCGGAGGTGTCTATTTCTCCGATCCCGAAGTTGGGTCGCAATGCCGTGCGCAGCTGCGAGGTCGTCTATGACGATCTCAGGGTGGATTTCGCCGATAGAGTGGGTGAAGAAGGCGAAGGCTTTCGCTATCTACTGGATGGTCTCAACGCGGAACGCATACTGATCGCGGCGGAGGCAATCGGCATTGGTCGGGCCGCGCTGCGACGCGCGGTGCGTTACGCCAATGAGAGGGTGGTGTTCGACCGGCCTATCGGGAAGAACCAGGGTATTGCCTTTCCCCTGGCCGAGGCGCGCATCAAGCTCGACGCCGCCGATCTGCTGACCAAGAAGGCGGCCTGGTTGCTGGACAATGATAAACCCTGTGGCGCCGAGGCCAACATGGCCAAATGGCTCGCCGCCGAAGCCGGGTTCTTCGCCGCCGATGCGGCGATTCAGACCCATGGCGGCTTTGGCTATGCCCGGGAATACCATGTGGAACGTTACTGGCGTGAAGCCCGGTTGATGAAGTTGGCGCCCATCTCCCAGGAGATGATCCTCAACTTTGTCTCCGAACACGTGCTGGAATTGCCCCGCTCTTACTAGCTTGATGCCTTCAACACCGACTCTGCCGAGTGATATTCCAGGCCCAGCGCGTCAGCGACTTCGGGTCGCGTCAACTTGCCCCGGTAGACATTGAGGCCATGGCGAAGATGGGGGTTTTGCATCAGCGCAGACCTGATACCGCTGCGGGCCAATTCCCGTATATAAGGCAGGGTGGCATTGTTGAGCGCCTTCGATGCGGTTCTGGGAACGGCGCCGGGGATATTGGTGACACAGTAGTGAACGACGCCATCCACTATGAAGGTGGGGTCCTTGTGGGTGGTGGGTCTGGAATTTTCACAGCAGCCACCCTGGTCGATGGCAACATCGGCTATCACCGCCCCGGGTTTCATTTTTCTAACCAAGTCCGCAGAGATCACCTGGGTGGCAGCCCCGCCGGGAACCAACACCGCGCCCACTACCAGGTCGGCGGTGGTGACATATTGTTGCAGCGACTCGGTGGTAGACAATACGCAGTTCACCCGACCCTCGAAAAGGGTTTTTAATTGTTCGAGCTTCGCCGTGGAGGTATCCAGTATGGAAACCTTCGCGCCCAGGCCCAGGGCTATCTTGCAGGCATTACGGCCAACTACACCGCCGCCGATGATGACGACGTGACCCGGCTCGACACCGGTGGCACCACCTAGCAGTATGCCCATGCCGCCATGGTGTTTCTCCAGGTGAGAGGCTGCTTCCTGCATGGCCAGGCGGCCGGCAATCTCGGACATGGGAATCAGCAGGGGCAGTTTGCCGTCGTCATCGGTAACTGTCTCATAGGCGATGCAGCTTGCCCCGCTGGCAACAAGATCGGCAGTCTGTTGCGGATCTGACGCCAGGTGCAAATACGTGAAGGGGGTATGCGCGGCTTGGAGGCGGGAGCGCTCTTCCCGATTCGGCTCCTTTACCTTGATGATCAGTGCTCACTCGGCAAAC
>JADFIJ010000042.1 GCA_022566775.1 Pseudomonadota bacterium
AAACTCATACAATCCTGTGCCGAAGAGATCGAGGAGTTGGAAGCGAGATTCGGTTTTTTTGCCATCAGTATTCTCGCTGGACTCGACACCGAGCTCATCGAATATCCGGTAGTTGAATATCCGCAAAAAGTGACGTCCTTCAACTTCGACAAGACACCGCTGGTGGAAGGCACGCTGATGGGGATTAAGGGTCAATACCTGATCTTCGATACCGGTGTCATCAACATACGCCGTTTCTCCGGTTACGAAATACAGCTCAGTTATTGACAGTGTGGGGCAAGCAATCGGCGCCCGGACAGCCCGCATTTAGATTCCATCACCGCGCAGGATTAGAAAGATAGAAAATGAAAAACGCCCAGGCCAGGACCACCTATTTACGCGATTATCGTCCACCGACATTTACTATAGAAACCACCGAGCTGCACTTCGACCTGTTCGAAGATTACGCGCTGGTTGTTGCCAAATTGCTACTCAAGCGTAACCAGGTACCGGAGGCAGAGGAGAGCGATATCCTGGTTCTGCATGGGCAGCAGCTGCAACTGCTGAAACTATGTATCGATGGCAAAGAGTTGTCCTCGGATCAGTACCTGATAGATGAAGACACGCTGTCTATTCCTGCTCTGAGCGAATTACTCGGTGCGCCGGTGCTGGAATTTACCCTCGAGTGTCACACTTCCATTGAACCGCAAAATAATACCGCGCTGGAAGGCTTGTACAAGTCGCGCAAGATGTTTTGCACGCAATGCGAAGCCGAAGGCTTCAGGCGTATCAGCTACTATCTCGATCGGCCCGACGTGATGTCGAAATTTACCACGACTATTACCGCGGACCGCGCAAAATACCCGACCCTGCTTGCCAACGGTAACAAGATCGCCAGTGGTATTTCGGAATCTGATCACAGTCGTCACTGGGTTACCTGGGAAGACCCCTTCAAGAAACCCAGTTATCTGTTTGCCCTGGTGGCAGGGGATCTTGCTAGCTTAGATGATAGCTTTATTACCGCCAGTGGTCGCGACATCAAGTTGCAAATATTTGTGGAAGAGAAGGACCTCGATAAATGTGATCACGCCATGCGGTCATTGAAAAATGCCATGGACTGGGATGAAAAAGTCTATGGCCGGGAATACGACCTGGATATTTTTATGATCGTCGCCGTGGAT
Organism: Pseudomonadota bacterium; assembly: GCA_022566775.1. Lineage (GTDB taxonomy): Bacteria > Pseudomonadota > Gammaproteobacteria > Pseudomonadales > Pseudohongiellaceae > UBA9145. The sequence continues at coordinate 1,161 of JADFIJ010000042.1, forward strand.
GATTTCAACATGGGGGCGATGGAAAACAAGGGGCTGAATATATTTAATACCTCCTGTGTACTGGCGAGTTCAAAAACTCAGACCGACCTGGCGTTTCAGCGGGTCGAGGCGGTAGTAGCACACGAATACTTTCACAACTGGTCCGGTAATCGCGTCACCTGCCGCGACTGGTTTCAGCTCAGCCTGAAAGAAGGCTTTACGGTTTTTCGTGACTCTGAATTTTCCGCCGACATGGGGTCGAGAACGGTGAAGCGTGTGGAAGACGTGGCATTTCTGCGGACTGTTCAGTTCGCGGAAGATTCCGGCCCGATGGCGCATTCTGTGCGACCTGACTCTTATATGGAAATCTCGAATTTCTATACGGTTACGATCTACGAGAAAGGTGCCGAAGTAGTGCGCATGATCAGCCTGATCCTCGGGCCCGAGCGCTTTCGTGCCGGCACGGATTTATATTTTGAAAGACACGATGGCGAGGCGGTGACCACAGAAGATTTTATTGCCGCCATGGAAGCTGCGAATGATATCCAGTTGCGGCAGTTTCGAAACTGGTACAGCCAGGCCGGCACCCCGGTACTGGCCATAGAAGACAGCTATGACGCGGAAACCAGGCGTTACACCCTGAGCGTGAAGCAATCCTGCCCGGATACGCCGGGTCAATCGAACAAGCGACCCTTTCACATCCCGCTGCGAGTTGGCTTGATCGGGGCGGCAGGGATGGAGCTGCCCCTGAAACTCGCCGGGGCCGGCAAGCCGGAAACTACCGATCTGGTTCTCGATGTCTGTGAAGAATTTCAGCAGTTCGTGTTCGAAGATGTCGCAGCGAAGCCTGTGCCTTCCCTGTTACGGAGTTTCAGTGCGCCGGTACGTCTGCAGTTCGACTACTCTCGGGAGGATCTGTTTTTTCTGATGGTGCACGACAGCGACGGCTTCAATCGCTGGAATGCCTCGCAGCTGCTGGGCGCCGATATCATCGAGGACTTACAGAGTCTATATCCGAACCCCGATGAGCTGGCCTTACCGGAAATTTTGCGCAAGGCCTATGCCCTCGTGCTGGATTCGGCACTTGAGGACAGTCAATTGGACCAGGCCATGATCGCGCAGCTGTTAGCCCTGCCCACAGAAGGCGCCCTGATCGAGCAGGCACAGGTGGCCGATGTGGAAAGCATACATGGGGTTCGGGAGTTCCTGGCGAACCGGCTGGCGCAGGCATTGGAGGAAAAATTCGCGGCGCTGTACCAGGCTAACTGCGATGAGGGAAAATTTGCCGTAGATGCCCGCTCTATGGCGCGACGCTCATTAAAAAACCTGGCCCTGTCCTACCTGGTAAGAACTGGAGAAGCGCAATGGCTCGAAGCCTGTAATCGACAGTTCACCACCGCAGGCAATATGACGGATCAGTTTGCGGCACTGAAGAACCTGGTTAACAGTGACACGGACCTGGGACGGGTTTTTGCTACAGAGGCCCTGGACGGCTTCTACAAACAGTGGCGTCACGAGCCCCTGGTGGTAGATCAATGGTTTGCCGTGCAGGCCACCAGCCAGCTAAGCGGTATCCTCGGCAGAGTGAAACAGCTCCTGCACCACGAGTGTTTCGAGATCAGGAACCCGAACAAGGTGCGCTCGCTGATTGGCGCTTTTTGTGGCCAGAACCATATTGCTTTCCATGCCGGCGCCGGCGATGGCTATGAATTCCTGGCGGACCAGGTGCTAACCCTGGACAAACTGAATCCGCAGATCGCCTCGCGGCTGCTGACACCATTAACGCGCTGGCGAAAATTTGATGAGAAGCGACAGGCCCTGATGCAGGTGCAACTACAACGCATCAAAGCCACAGCCGACCTGTCCCGGGACGTTTTCGAGATCGTAGAGAAAAGTACGGTCTAGTGCACTAAAGAGCTACGCGACTTCCTGTATATCCGTCAGCGGTATATTCTTTGCTGCCTCCGCCGCTTCCATGTAATCGGCAATTTCATTGAAGTTTAAATAGCGATAGATGTTGTCGGCCATGGTGTTGATATTTTCCATATAAGCCATGTATTCATCCATGCTGGGGATTTTACCCATGGCGGCAGACACCGCAGACAGCTCGGCAGAAGCGAGATAGACATTGGCGCCCTGGCCGAGTCGATTGGGAAAATTGCGGGTGGATGTGGAGATGACGGTGGAATTGGGCGCTACCCTGGCCTGGTTGCCCATGCACAGAGAGCAGCCGGGTATTTCGGTGCGGGCGCCGGCCACCCCAAATACGCTGTAGATGCCTTCTTCGATCAATTGGCGTTGATCCATCTTCGTCGGTGGCACGATCCACAACTTAGTCGGCAGCTCGCCTTCAACCTGCTTCAGTACTTCGGCGGCGGCGCGAAAATGGCCGATGTTGGTCATGCAGGAGCCAATAAATACTTCGTCGATCTTGGTACCCTGGACTTCCGATAGAGTCTTGATGTCGTCGGGATCATTGGGACAGGCCAATAGGGGTTCCTTGATCTGGTTCAGATCGATTTCGATGATCTTGAAATACTCGGCATCTGCATCGGGCTCCATCAGAGACGGATTCTCTAACCACTGCTCCATGGCGAGAGCCCGGCGTTCCAGGGTTCTGGCATCCTGATAACCCTCGGAGATCATCCATCGCAACAGGGTAATATTGGACTTGAAGTATTCGATGATGGGTTCCTTGCCCAGTCGAATAGTACAACCGCCGGCGGAGCGTTCGGCGGAGGAATCGGAAAGTTCGAAAGCCTGTTCCACTTTCAGCTCCGGCAGGCCTTCTATCTCGAGGATACGGCCGGAGTAGATATTCTTCTTGCCTTTCTTTTCCAGTGTCAGGTCGCCGGATTGCAGCGCCGCATAGGGAATCGCATTCACCAGATCCCGCAGGGTGATGCCGGGCTGCATCTCACCGCTGAATTTCACCAGCACCGACTCCGGCATATCCAGCGGCATCACACCGGTGGCGGCAGCGAAGGCCACCAGGCCCGATCCGGCCGGGAAGGAGATGCCGATTGGAAAACGGGTATGGGAATCGCCGCCGGTACCGACGGTGTCGGGTAACAACATACGGTTTAGCCAGGAGTGAATAATGCCGTCGCCGGGACGCAGGGCGATGCCGCCGCGGGTCTGCATGAAGTCGGGCAGGGAGTGCTGGGTGTCAATATCCACCGGTTTTGGATAGGCGGCGGTGTGACAAAAGGATTGCATCACCAGGTCGGCTGAGAAACCGAGACAGGCGAGATCTTTCAACTCGTCCCGGGTCATGGGTCCGGTGGTGTCCTGGCTGCCTACGGTGGTCATCCTCGGTTCGCAGTAACTGCCGGGTCTGACCCCCTCGACACCACAGGCCTTGCCCACCACCTTCTGTGCCAGGGTAAATCCACTGGAGGATTCCGCGGCGGTAAGGGGGGAGCGAAATACATCGGAGGACTCCAGTTTCAACTCTTCACGAGCCCGTTGGGTGAGACCGCGACCGATGATCAGTGGGATTCTGCCGCCGGCACGAACTTCATCCAGCAGCACTTCCGTCTGTAGCTTGAACTCGGTGATGACTTCGCCAGAATCGTGGCGGGTAATCCTGCCTGCATACACATCGATATCGATGATGTCGCCAGTTTCCAGTTGCTCCACATCGCATTCCAAGGGCAGGGCGCCGGAGTCTTCCATGGTATTAAAAAAGATCGGTGCAATCTGGCCCCCGATGCAGACACCGCCGTTACGCTTGTTGGGAATATGGGGGATGTCGTTACCGATATGCCAGAGCACCGAGTTGGTGGCGGATTTCCTGGATGAGCCTGTACCCATCACATCGCCCACCAGGGCAACTGGAAATCCGGTTTGCTCCAGCTCGTTGATTTGCTCGATGGCGTTGGTCACGCCTTCACGAGGGTTCTTGTACATGGCCAGGGCATGCAGGGGGATATCTGGTCGCGACCAGGCGTCTTGCGCCGGTGATAAATCGTCGGTATTGGTTTCGCCGGGAATCTTGTAGACCACCACGGTCAACTGCGCCGGAATCTCCGGCCTGGAAGTAAACCACTGTGCATCCGCCCATGACTGCAACACCTGCTGCGCATGGCTATTGCCCTGGTTTGCCTTCTCGGCAACATCATGGAAGGCGTCGAACATCAGCAGGGTATGGCACAGCTCTTTGCCCGCCGCCGCTCCAAGCTCGGCGTCGTCCAGCAGTTCCACCAGGGTGGTGATGTTATAGCCGCCGAGCATGGTGCCGAGCAGCTCCACTGCCAGGGTTTTATCGATGAGGGGCGACGTGGTTTCACCCCTGGCCACAGCAGATAAGAATCCGGCTTTGACATAGGCGGCCTCATCGACGCCGGCGGGAACCCGGTTCGAAATCAGGTCGAGGATAAACGCTTCTTCACCCGGGGGAGGAGTTTTCAGTAACTCGATCAAGTCGGCGACTTGTTCCGCAGACAATGGTTTCGGTACCACGCCCAGCTCGGCGCGCTCGGCGACGTGTTTTCGATAGGCTTCTAACACAGTGTTTCCTCTTGAGATTGCTGGTGCCGGTGAACCGAATTGGGGTTTTATCCATGGGGCTGATACGCCGGTCGTGGAGATGCGCCACTGGATTCACTCGGGCAGGTAGATTGTTCTTGCACTCTGCTTAGTGCTTCGATTCCGACCTGGGAAGGTGGGGAATATACCAAGACAGACTGATAAGACGTGCGCGTATTCTATTGTAAAATCACATAAAAATCCAGTTTGGCGGGCTCGGCGGGAAGTGTAAAACAGCGTCGGATCAATATTCCGCGGCTGTAGATGGCGACGGCGCCTGCGAATATTGTAGCCACCAGTGCATCGAAATTATCACTGGCTGCCACCATGCCATGCCAGCGATGGATTTTTTTTGCGCCCAAATACGCTGCAGTAAACACGGTGTACATTAGCTAAAAACTTGTTAAAGTTTGCGCTGAGTAAACCGACTATTTTCTTCACTGTCTCTCGAAATTACGCTCATGGCCGCTGTTAAGACACCCTGTATTGGCATCTGTTCCACCACTTCTTTTGGTGATGTGGTGTGTCGGGGCTGCAAGCGTTATGCATTCGAGGTCATCAACTGGAATAGCTATGACGCCGATGCCAGGCGCGCGGTATTAAAGCGAATCGAAAAACTCAATCGCCAGATTCTCGAGAACAAGCTGCGCATTTTCTCGGTGGTAAATCTGAAGGCCAGCCTGGAGCGCTGGCAAGTGCCCTACGATCCTTCGCTATCGCCTTATTGCTGGTTGCAAAATCTGCTGAAAAAAAGTCATCGGCAGATCCACAGCTTTGAGGAATGGGGCGTCTACGTCTTGCCCGAGTTTGCAGAAATTCCTCTGCCGAAGCTATGTGAGCAGATTGAAGAGGAGCTGCTGACTCTCAGCGGCGCCCATTATGCTCGCTACTTCGAAGCCAAGGCGGTTTGAAGCGGAAAGTTCTGAAGACTGATTCCGTCGGGGTTTAATTCGGCGAACCAGCCCTGCCGATCCCAATCCCCCAGTACAATTCTTTTGGCTTCGTCGCGGTCGGCAATCGGCGAATCCAGCTGAATCTGGTGGATCGCAGGGCGGTGGGTGTGGCCATGTATCACCGTGGTTTGCTGGGTGCGTTTGAGCAATTGCAGTACTTCATTCTGATTCACGTCCATGATCTCTTCCGATTTGTCGGCGATCGCGCTCTGGCTTTGCTGCCTGGCCTGGCTTGCGAATGCGCGTCTGAAATCGAGAGATTTCGCCAGAAATTCTCGTTGCCAGTCCTGGTTCCTGACCTGATTACGGAATTTCATGTATTCGCTGTCATCGATGCAGAGCTGGTCTCCGTGCAACAACAACACCGAACCGGTTTCACCGCGCAGTATGTAGGGATCTTCGAGGAGGGTTGCACCGCAGCGTTCGGCGTAGTCCCGCCCTATTAGAAAATCCCGATTGCCATGCACGATAAAAACCCAGGCGCCTGCCCGGTTGAATGCGGCGAGTGCCTTGGCGATCGTGGATTTGAGTTCGGAGACATCATCATCGCCTATCCAGACTTCAAACAGGTCGCCGAGGATGAACAGGGCGTCGCTCCGGCCCTGGTTAGCCTTCAGGAAGTGCAGCAGGGTACTGGTGATATCTGGTCGGGATTCTTGCAGATGTAAGTCGGAAATAAACAGGGTTCTTGAAGACAACATCAACTTTCTTGGGTGACGGTAGCGGACTCGATAATCACTTCGGTGACGGGTACATCCTGCTGACCCCCCGTAGACGTGGTCTCGCAATTCTTGATCTTGTTGACCACGTCCATGCCATCGATAACCCGTCCGAACACGGCGTAGCCCCAACCCTGGTCGGTCTTGCTGCGATGATTCAGGAAATCGTTGTCACTGATGTTGATAAAAAACTGGGATGTGGCGGAGTGGGGGTCGGCAGTGCGCGCCATCGCCAGGGTGCCGGTAAGGTTCTGTAAGCCGTTGTCCGCCTCATTCTCGATGCAGTCACGATTGGCTTTTTCCTGCATGCTGGGATCGAAGCCACCGCCCTGAATCATGAAATTGTCGATTACGCGGTGAAATATGGTGCCATCATAGAAGCCATCCTCTGCGTATTGAAGGAAATTGGCAGAGGAGATGGGTGCTTTTTCGAAATCCAGCTCTACGGTGATTGCGCCGTAATTTGTCTTTAAAACAATCATGCTGGCTACCTTGTACTTAGCGATCACAAATTTTAGTTAGTGGATCGTGGCCGAATCGTTATAATAAGTGTTTTCGGCCTCCCACAATAGTCTAGAAACAGCCTCGAGATCAAAGAATTCCCCGATGACAGACTCTGATACGGATAGCAAGGACTCTTCCGCTGGTCCGGCTAGCTCTAATTTTATCCGCCATATGATTGCACAGGACCTGGCCGAGGGTAAGCACGGCGGTCGCGTGCACACCCGATTCCCGCCGGAGCCGAATGGTTATTTGCATATCGGCCATGCCAAATCAATCTGTCTCAATTTCACCGTAGCCGCCGAAAACGAGGGCCTGTGCAATTTGCGTTTCGACGACACCAACCCGGAAAAAGAGAGCCAGGAATATGTCGATGCGATCAAGGAGAACATCAACTGGCTGGGTTTCCATTGGCATGGCGAGGTGCGTTATTCCTCGAATTACTTTAGCGAGTTGTATGAATTTGCGGTTCAGCTCATCGGCCGTTCCTGTGCTTTCGTCTGCAGCTTGAGTGCGCAGGAGTCCCGAGAATATCGGGGCAGCTTAACCGAGCCGGGACGTAACAGTCCGGATCGGGAGCGCAGCGTGGCAGAAAATCTGGATCTATTCGCTCGCATGAAGGCGGGAGAATTCGAAGATGGCGCCTATTCCCTGCGCGCGAAAATCGATATGGCCTCACCCAACATCAATATGCGAGACCCGGTGCTGTACCGAATTCGTCATATCGAGCACCACCAGACCGGCAGCGAGTGGTGCATATATCCGACCTACGATTACAGCCATTGCATCTCGGATGCGATCGAAAATATCACCCATTCCCTGTGCACCCTGGAATTCGAAGATCATCGCCCGCTGTATAACTGGATATTGCAACATCTCGATATTCATAGCCTGCGTGCAGCCAGCGATCTGGCAGATTCCGATCTCGACTATGTGCTTCCCCAGCAGACAGAATTTGCCAAGCTGCGGCTGAATTACACCATGATGGGCAAGCGCAATCTCAGGGAAATGGTTGAATCTGGCGTGGTCAGCGGCTGGGATGATCCGCGCATGCCGACCCTGGCAGGCATGCGGCGCCGGGGTTTCACTCCCGCTTCGATTCGTAATTTCTGTGAGAGTATCGGGGTTGCACGCAGCGACAGCGTCGTCGATATGGCCATGCTGGAGCATGCCATTCGCGATGACCTGGACAAGGTAGCACCCCGTGCCATGTGTGTGCTGAATCCCCTGAAAGTGACGCTGAGTAATATAGAGGCGGGCCATGTCGAGTCACTCAGCATGGCGAACCATCCGAAGGATGAGGCCATGGGTAGAAGGCAGGTGGCGCTTACCCGGGAGATCGTTATCGACCGGGCCGATTTCGAAGAACAGCCGGCAGCCGGCTTCAAGCGACTGCGACCTGGCGGCGAGGTCAGACTTCGAGGCGCTTATGTCATGCGTTGTGATGAGGTGGTGAAAGACGACGCCGGCAAGGTAGTTGAACTTGTCTGTAGCGTCGATAAGGCCACGCTGGGAAAGAAACCGGAAGGACGCAAGGTGAAGGGCGTGGTGCACTGGGTATCGGCCGATCTCGGGGTGAAGGTCAGCGTGCGCCTGTATGACCGTCTGTTTAATGTGGAAAACCCGGAGGCAAAAGATGTGGCCGATTATCGCGCCTGCCTCAATCCCGATTCCATCGTCGAGTTGTCTGATTGCATGCTGGAAGCTGCGGCGGTGGGGGAATCCGCCGCGTCGAGTTTTCAGTTCGAACGGGAAGGGTATTTCTGTCTCGACGTCGCCGATTCCCGCGCCGGCAAGCCGGTGTTCAATCGGACTATCACCTTGCGGGATTCCTGGTCCGACTAGCGTCGATGCAGATGATCCAACCCCGGCAATCGAAAAACCAATGAAGCTGATGCACCGTGATTAAAATCTATAACACGCTCACCCAGACCAAGGAGGCCTTCAAGCCCATAGACGAGGGCAAGGTCCGCATCTATGTCTGCGGGATTACCACCTACGATTACTGCCATCTGGGTCACGCCCGTATGCTGGTTGCTTTCGACATGGTGGTCAGGCATCTGCGCAGCCGCGGCTATGAGGTCACCTATGTTCGCAACATCACCGATATCGATGACAAAATACTCGCCAGGGCCAGGGAAAATGGCGAGGTCTTCTCCGATCTGACCGAGCGTTTCATCACCGCGATGCACGAAGACGAGCGCGCCCTGTCTATCTTGCCTCCGGATCAGGAGCCCCGGGCCACGGCGCATATCGAACAGATTATCGCCATGATCGAAAAACTGGTAGCGACGGATTTTGCCTACCGGGCAGACAATGGTGATGTCTATTTTTCTGTCATGCAGTTTCCGGACTACGGCAGGCTGTCGAAGAAGAAAATGGATGAGTTGCTCGACGGTGCCCGCATCGAAGTCGGTGAATTGAAACGGGACCCACGGGACTTTGCGCTATGGAAAGCCGCTGCAGACGATGCCGTCGGCTGGGACTCGCCCTGGGGTTATGGTCGGCCGGGCTGGCACATCGAATGTTCCGCCATGTCCACCTGCAGCCTGGGTGATACCTTCGATATCCATGGCGGTGGCAGCGACCTCATGTTTCCCCACCATGAGAATGAAATTGCCCAGTCCGAGGCGGTGACCGGATGCACCTTCGCCAAACTATGGATGCATAACGGACCCCTTCGCGTCGATAACGAGAAGATGTCCAAGTCCCTGAATAATTTCTTTACCGTGCGCGAGGTGCTGAAGGAATACGATGGCGAGGTGGTGCGCCAACTGCTGATCGCCAGTCACTACCGCAGCCCGATTAACTACTCCCCGCAGAGTCTGCAGCAAGCGGCGAAGGTGCTGGAGCGGCTCTACACCGCGCTGAAAGATCTGGATATTGCCAATGCGAAGTCTCTGACCAATAGTCGTTTCGAGAAGGCTTTCCTCGCCGCCATGGATGATGATTTCAACACGCCTAAAGCCTTCGCCGTGTTGTTCGATATGATGAAGGAGATTAATCGACAGAAATCGGCAGGCATGGAAAGAGACATGGAGGGCGCCAGCCAGTTGGGCGCCTTGCTGGTAAAACTCGGTGGTCACCTGGGGCTGTTACAGCGCCTGCCGCAGGATTTTTTAAGAGGTGAGGTGGACCCGAAGCAGGTGGAGCAATTGATCGCTGCCAGGGAGCAGGCCCGCGCCGACAAGGACTGGGCGAAGGCGGACCAGATCCGAGACCAACTCAGCGCCATGAAGGTAGTGGTGGAAGATGGCGCCGATGGCAGCAGCTGGCGCCTGGATCGTTAAGGTACTCGAGTAAGATCAGGGTGTGAAGGCAGCAATCAAGGATTGACTGGCCCAGGGGACGTGAGTATGATGCCGTCCTCTTAAAAATCAGTCCTTTTATCGGGGTATAGCGCAGTCTGGTAGCGCGCTTGCTTTGGGAGCAAGATGTCGGGAGTTCAAATCTCTCTACCCCGACCAATTTTGAGGAAGCTCTGATCAATACAATGGCCGTTCTGCAGCAGTGCGCGCCAGGCCCCTGCCCGGAGAGGTCATTGAATTGATCAGAGCTTGCTTTATTTGATACTGTGCAGGGGTATCAAACTGACGATATCAAGACCGAGAATCCAATCCAGTACCCTGGGGATTGCTCTTCTTGCCGATCAATGGTGACTGTAGCTCAGTTGGTAGAGCCCTGGACTGTGACTCCGGTGGTCGCGGGTTCGAACCCCGTCAGTCACCCCATTTTCTCTAATCGATCCAGCGTCTGCCTCGATGCCCAGGATGTTGAAGTCCTTTAACGGGTTTTCAGGTCTATTATCCTGTCTATTTGCTAGAATTCAGCTATGAGCCAGTCAAAAGTCAAGACGCTGGACGGTAGGCGCACAACCGTAGCCGACCTCAACATCGAACCACCCCGGGCCTTGCAAGCAAGCAATCGCGGCGTATGGGCCAAGCTGGCTGTGATCTACAAGAATCTCTCCCAGGTCATGGCTGGCATGTATACCGGTGTCGGCTGTAGCGGTACGCCTAATCCCTTTCACAGCTACGAAGAGCCATCCTCGCATGACTCAGACCGCGACACCCCCAGCAAATAGCGTTTGCCCCCCACGCCATGGTCACACTCGGCATTTCGTGTAAAATACACGCCTTTTTAGCCAGTCAATCAGACTCGTATTAACGCATAACGCGCCCGTAGCTCAACTGGGTGAGACAAGCGTTTTCAAAGCGATAGCTTTGAGCGCCGATCGAACGACAACGATCTGTGATCGTTGGCTGGGTAGAGCACCGGCCTTCTAAGCCGGAGCCAAAACAGCAGTTCTGACAGCTGTAAAGAAGAGTGATTGATGTTCAAAAGCAACGCGCCCGTAGCTCAACCGGATAGAGCACCGGCCTTCTAAGCCGGGGGTTGCAGGTTCAAGTCCTGCCGGGCGCGCCATTTTTTCTGCCTCCATCACCTTGGAGTGTTTAAGGATCCCCACCATGAAAAAAATCCTGCTAGTTCTTGCTGTTTTCTTGTCACCAAGCCTTTGCGCCCAGATCGATCTGGACGTGGTCAACAAAATTCGGGAACAGGGGTTTTATCATTCCCAGGTAATGGACACGCTCCAGCACTTATCCGATGTGATTGGCTCTCGCCTGTCCGGTTCGCCACAATTGCTGGCAGCGAATAACTGGACCAGGGACAAGTTAGAGCAGTGGGGGTTGAAAAATGCCCATCTCGAAGGATTCGAATTTGGCCGGGGCTGGTCTTACCAGAGCGCCTCCATCGATCTGATCGCACCCCGGCAGACGAGTTTTCATGGCATACCGGTGGCGTGGACGCCGGGCACCGACGGCAGCATCGAGGCCGAGCTGGTTTATGTGGACGCCGTAACCGCTTCAGAGCTGCAAATTTATCAGGGTCAGTTGCGTGGCAAGATCGTGCTGCTGAGTGATGCCAGAGACCTGGGTGTACCCAGCAATGATGTATTTGTGCGCAGAGATAGCAGCGATCTCAGGGAATTGGTGGAATTTGAAATCGACTCCGGTCCCAGCCACCGGCGTGCATCGGCTGCCGGCCGAGACTTTAGACTGCAGCGTTATTATTTTCGTCGGGTCTTGAGTGCTTTCCTGCTCGAAGAAGGCGCCCTGGCCGGGGTGATGAGCAGTTCCAGAGACGGTGGTTTGATCAACGTGTTTGGTTTCGATCACCGGCCCGGTAATACCTTCAGCATCCCCACCATGATCATCGAGGCGGAGCAGTACAACATGATCATGCGCCTGATCGATCTTGGACAGGCGCCCAGACTTCGCATTAATATCGCGGCGACTTTTCATGATGACGATCACCAGAACTACAATACGGTGGCTGAAATTCCGGGGCAGGGCGACAATCCCGAAATCGTCATGGTGGGTGCCCATCTCGATTCCTGGCACGCCAGCACCGGCTCTGTGGATAATGGCGCCGGTGTGGCCATCACCATGGAGGCGGTGAGAATTCTCGCCGCTCTGGGCATCAAACCCAAACGCACCATTAGGATTGGTCTATGGGCAGGTGAAGAACAGGGCCTGCATGGTTCGTACAACTACGTGAAGGATCACTTCGTATCCAGACCGGAACCCCTGGACGAGGCCGAAAGGGCGCTGTCTCATCGCCTCTGGTCTAGCCCTGGCTGGCCCATCGAAAAGAAAGATGACTACGACAGGCTCTCCGCCTATTTCAATATCGACAATGGCAGCGGCCGTATTCGCGGTATTTATACCGAAGGCAATGTGGCGGTAAAGCCCATATTCCAAAGCTGGTTCGGTCCGTTCAGTGATCTCGCTGCGAGTACGATCACGCTGCGGGCCACCAGTGGTACCGATCATGAATCTTTCGATGATGTGGGCCTACCGGGTTTTCAATTCATTCAGGATCGTCTCGATTACGGTACCCGCTTACATCACACCCATATAGATTCCCTGGATCACGTAGTCGAGGAGGATGTCATCCAGGCGGCGACCATTCTGGCGCATTTCCTGTACCAGGCGGCGATGATGGACGAACGCATGCCCCGGGAGTCATTGAAGTATCTTCAGGGCAGCCCCAGAGCATTAAATTCATCGGCCAAGGGCAGGCGGGAATTCTGTCCTGACTGCGGTACTCCCCTTAGCTTCCATACTACCGACAGATTGACCGATGTCGATGTGACGACGGGCAGCCTGGATGATCCGGACAGCTATATTCCAACCAGAGCCGTGCACGAGGAATCGAAACTCAACTGGCTACACCGAACTGAATAATCGCTGGATAACCAGCGATCCGTAGAGAACTGAACCCGCTACTGGGAGTGGAGATATCGGAGCAATGACCGCATTGGCAATCAAAATCGCCAGTTGCCAGGCGGAATTGGATTTTTGGCGTTGTTAAATGGGCCTGAGATGTAGTTAAATGGGCGATTGCCGGTCAGATGGCAAGTTTTATCCTAATAAATAACAGGAAAGGTCGAGATGAGTAAAGGAACAGTTAAGTGGTTTAATGCAGACAAGGGTTACGGTTTTATCACGCCAGAAGATGGTGGCAAGGATCTTTTTGTGCACCATTCAGAAATTCAGAGCGGGGGCGGTTATGCTTCGCTGAATGACGGCCAGGAGGTGGAGTTTGAGGTAGGCCAGGGACAGAAGGGGCCCTGTGCCAATAACGTAGTACCGTTATAAGTTGTGTCATTATAAGCGGTTCTCAGGCAGATTCCCTCCATGGCTAAAGTTATATATCTAATAAAAACAGATATTTACTAAAGAAACCTAGATTTAAAACGATAAAAGTTATGTATGTTGTTGTTGTACACCGGCCTAGGCTAGGATTGATTTCTTAGCGCTAGGCCTTATTAATTTCAGTGCGGATGAAACCGGGTTTTAGCGATTGTGGCGGGGCAATAAGCCTGTCTTTTCCGCTGGACAGGCGACGATATTGTCCTGGCCTGACTGCCGCCAGCTGGTAAAGGGCAGCAGTTCGAAAGCACCGCTACGCCTGGCCCTGGAGCCGCGACGCTTGGCCTTGCTGCCATCGGCATGCCGGGTATTGAACGCGAACAGCTCGTAATCGGGGGGTAAGGTAGCCAGAAAATCATCCCTCGAGCCAAAGGCAAGCTTGCCTTCGTAACTTATTTCACAAACAAGCATCGGTCGGTCATGCTGCAGCGTAGCGCGCAGGCCTTCGAGCGCCGGTTTTTCAAAGCCTTCCACGTCCATCTTCAACAGCGCAACCGGCCCGATACTGTGCGTCGGGAAATAGTCGTCGCCGCGTACCAGCGATAGCTTGCCGACATCGGTATTGCCCTTGCTGATACTACCGACGTCGAATGAGCCAATGCCCTGGTTCCTGCCGCTGGGTGCGAAGAAAGACAGCTCCTCGGCCTTGTCACTCAATCCCACATCATGGAGGGTGATATTGCCTATTTTGTTCAGCTGCATATGCCGCGTCAATTTGGCGTTCACGGTTCCGTAGGGTTCGAAAGCATGCACATGGGCGGCAAATCTGGACATGAAAAGCGCGTGTTGCCCAATGTTGGCGCCGATGTCGCAAAATAATTGGCCAGCGCCGGCGTCCTGTAGATTTAGCAGCGCATCACGGAGGAAGAAAAGCAGAGGCTTCTCGAATGCACCGTAGTAGTAAATGTTGAATTCTATGCTGTTGTTGAGATTACCCCGATAGCACAGCCCGAAGAAATCCATTTCGAATGGCGCATCCGGCGATTCGCCGGCGCTTAAGAGTTTTCTGTAAATCAATTTCTTGCGTCGCAGGGGCAACCACCGCTGCCGCCACAGAAACTGCCATAGCTCGCTTGCCATTGTTACACTATCATCCTTCCTCGCTCCTAAAGTTTCAGGGTGATGGATCTGCCAGGGGTACCGGCAGCAGATCGGCTCTCAAGTACAGGGGATGTGCCGGTTGTCGTGATAAATTCAGCTTTATACAACTGAGATCCGAAACCAGCTGTCGCACCCGTTTCGCTCGGTCCAGATAATTGCCATCGCTTCCCCAGCACGCGATCTTCAGGTCGGCATTATTGCCTGCGTTTCTGAGCCAGCGGTCATTGGCGGGGCCGATGGGCTCGTCGGCTCGCTTCAGATCGGCGGGATAGGTGGCACGGAAGGCGAACAGATTGACTACTTCCAGGCCATGGAAGCCCCAGGATTTGGCGAAACCGATGCAGCGACGAATGGTGGGGTCATCGCGACGATGATCTGCCGTCGATGGATTCAAGCCGATGAACAAAACCGTGCCCGATCCACCCTGCCAGCACCGATCCAGACTATAACGGTACGTTCTGCAGCGAGAAAAGTGGGCATTTTGTGACAGGTATTGCATTTTTGATCGTTGCATTGGCTTGGGCACTGGTGTTTTCCGGAAATTGTATAACAATGATGTTGCTACGAGCAAAACAGTCTTCGCCAAGCCTTGGATGGCTAGTCTAGGCTGGGGGCGCCGGAGGATATCGCAGTATACTCCGGCGTAGTAGCCCTCCTCTCAAACTCCTCTGGCCCCGAGATGTCCCCACAAAATACCTAGCCAATTCAAAATTCTCTGCGCGTATTGCCGGACCTGACTGAATATGTGTGTCGTTTGTCCGCGAATTTGAGTTGCCTAGTCCCCTTGCGCACGCCCATATATCCTTCACTTTAGCCAGCGCTGCGGAACTCGCTTCGCTCAGACAGTCCTCGCTCAACCTGTCTAAAGTGAAGGATATAAGCATGGCCTGATTGTGCGCAAGGGGACTAGGCAACTCAAATTCGCTTGATTATGTGATAAACGAAAAGTCACTGATTTCAATGGTGTTTAAAACCATATGCTGCAGGCTTGCACTGAAATGAGGCGAAGATCCTCTACCCTGCTTGCCTTGCAAATCAGGCCATGCTTTAGCGCTTTCATTTTTTCAGGTTGAGCGAGGACTGTCTGAGCCGAAGGCGAGTTCCGCAGCGCTGAAAAAATGGAAGCGCGAATGGTCGCAAGGAAAGTAGGGTAGAGGAGCTTCGCCGGAAAAGTATCCTAAGAATGGAGCACTGGTAGCTCACTACTACTACCTCCACTTGACGAGGAACCAAAGCCAGTCTTTCTTATTAATCTTTTGCATTAGCTAGAGATTTTGCGGGGACGCCTCGGGCTCCGGTTCTGTTTTTTTAGATTCCGGATTTGAAATCTCACGGGATTGAGTGCCTCGGTGGCGGCTGCGCTGATGGGTAAGTTTTCGCCGTTTATCAAGCTGGCAAGATACTCGGCGCTTAGCGGACAGGTGGCGAGTCCGTTGGAGGCGTGGGCGGTGTTGATGTAGAGACCTCGATGATGGATTGAGTCGGTTGTGGAGGCCTCGGCGGGGCTGGGAAATTGAGTGTGGGCGTTGCTGGCCAATGCGCCGAATCTTGATTGTATCGCCTCGGTATCTGCGACCGGTCCGACCACGGGCAGATGATCTGCGGAATTGCAGCGCACCGAGGCCCGCGCACGCACGACATTCGAAGACAGGAACTGGGGGTTCTCGAAGAGGGTCGAAGCGAGCCTGATATTCTCCAGGTTTTCACTGTCTTCAATTTCGGGATTGGACACATCACCGCCGTAACTTGCGGAGACTGTGTGGGAATTTTCGTGGACCGGGAATACGGTGCGCTCACCACTGACCACCAGCTTCAACGCTTCGCTGTGCTTGTTGCCGGCAATTTCTGTGACCTGACCTCGAATACCCTGTAATGGAATTGCGGCGGTTTGTTGAAACTGCCCGGCTCGATAACTGTTGGCAATGACAACCACACCGGCGTCGTCGACCACGGTCATTCCATCGGCGTCGAAGGCAGACCAGGTTCCTCGCCCACGGCTCAGGCTGGCGATGGGCGTCGAACAACGCAGGTGGATGTTTGGGTGTGACACATAGGCCTGGCAGAGGGAGAGGGGATTTAGCCAGCCGCCCATGGGGAGGTACCAGGCGGAATCGTTGAGGGTGATGCCGGCGGCGATGGTGGCATCGGCTCGGGACAGAGAAACGATCACCGCCGGTGAGTACAGGGCGTCGAGGTCGGGGTCAGATATTTTGTGACGCTGGTTCATGGCGCTGGGGCTTTGCAACACGCCGCATTTACGCCAGAGCAAGTCGGTGGACATGCGCAGCTGATCAAATTGCCTGCTGGCAAACAGGAAACAATGGAGGAAATACTCTGCCACCGGAGAAGCCTGTTTGAACAGTCGGCAGCGTAGCGCGAGATGGCTATTGCCGGACGCGCCGCTAGCCAATTCCACAGCCCCCTCGCAGAGCGTCACCTGCCAGCCGCGCCGTGCCAGGGAGTAGGCGGTGCTACAACCGGCGAGTCCGGCCCCGATGACCAGCGCGGTTTTGTCGTTACCGTCGCGAGATGCGGCAAGCGGGCTCGGGAGTGCAAACCAGGGTCTGGTTTCGGCATCCGCTATGGCCGAATAATTGTCGGCGAGCCTGGCGCTGAGCATATGTCGTTTGCGTCCAAAGCCCGGTAATTTATCTACCACGAAACCGGCGCTTTGCAAATTCTTGCGCACCTTGCCGGCGACACTGTAGCTACTAATAGTCGTATCGGGATTGCTGCTGCGGGCCAGCAGCTCGAAGAGCCCAAGTTCCCACAACTGCGGATTCAACCGCGGGCTGAAGCCATCGAGGAACCAGGCATCGACCGGGGTTCTGTCTAATCCCGCTCGGTTCTGTAGCTGGGCGTAGGCATCGCCATAATACAGATCCAGAATCACATGATCCGACAGGCAAAGGCGATGACAGCCGCCGCTGTGATCGGGATAAACCTGCTGTAGTTGCTGGCACCAGGATTGGAGCTGGGGCCATCGTGCGTGTACCCGTTTCAAGGCAGCGGCGGTTAAGGGGTATTTTTCGAAGGCCAGGTAATGCAGTTGCGCAGGTCGCAACGTCGCCTGGCACCAGGCTTGCCAGACTTGCAAGAAATTGAGGCCACTGCCGAAGCCTAACTCACCGATAGTGAACGTTCGGGCGGTGGTCGACAGCAGCTGCCAGCGTCGCTCAAGCCTATTGGCTGCCAGGAACACATGCTGGCTCTCGGCGCACTCATCCTGGCGGGAATAGTAGACATCGCCGAATTTTGATGAAAAAGGCAGACCCATTTCCAGCCAGCTAATGGGCGCGTTGTGAATCTTCATGGTCTAGGGCACCTCTGAATAATACAGTAATGTCTCAGCGAGTCCTGAAGCGTTCAGTTGCAAGGCACGCTTCGCCGGCAAAGCTTCCGCTCCCTGCTCACGCCCCTCACCTACATCTGACCGCCATGGATGGCGGGAATGCAGGAAATGCAGGAGCAATTATCCTGCCATGTAGGCGATGGTGTCGCCCTT
>JADFIJ010000043.1 GCA_022566775.1 Pseudomonadota bacterium
GCTTGCCCATAAACTGGCCCGGGCATCTTACTTCATAATGCGTGATCAGAAGCCCTTCGAGTTAGAGTTGCTGTTCCGCTAGCAGATTGAATGGGTGAGAGAGCCATCAAAAGGGATGGCCAATAACCAGAAATCTGGATGGACTTTCACCTATTCATCTTAACAACAGGGTTGTCACTATACGCCTCGGTTGTGAGCCATCAGGAGACTGGATCTCTAATGAGAAGCCCTAACTCTGTGATTAAAGACCACATGGACACAACCGGGAACCAATGATCTTCTGGGCTTCAACTGAAGCAGGGACTTTACTTAATCCATCACTTATTGAACTAGCAGCCTGTCGGACTTAACCTAACTGTATTGAAATGAGATAATCATGGCTACGCTGGGAGAGATAGGAACGAAGTGATGGGAAATTTCATAACAGTTGATCGAGATACAGACTATTTGTTTCCTCCCTCTATGCAGGACTGGCTTCCTGAAGACCACCTGGCACGTTTTGTCGTCGAAGTGGTTGACCAACTCGACCTGTCTGAACTTACCCGGCAGTATGCGGGACGGGGCTCACCGGCACATCACCCGGGCGTACTGCTCAGTTTGCTGATATACGGTTACGCCACTGGCGTTTTCTCCAGCCGCAAGATTGAACGCGCCACTCACGACTCGATTGCGTTTCGCTATCTGGCGGCTAACACGCATCCAGATCACGACACGATAGCCACGTTTCGACGCCGGTTTTTGCCCCAGCTTGAAGCCCTGTTTGTTCAGGTTCTGTTACTGGCGCGTGAGATGAAGCTTATGAAGCTGGGGCGGATCGCCTTGGATGGCACCAAAATAAAAGCGAACGCCAGCAAACATAAGGCGCTTTCTTACGCACACGCAAAGAAAATTGAAGCGCAACTCAAAGCAGAAGTCAGCGCTCTCACTGCGCAGGCGGAAGCAGTAGATCAAATGCCGGTGGTAGATGGCATGGACGTTCCCGCGGAGATTGCCCGGCGTGAAATTCGGCTCCAGGCCCTGGCTGAGGCCAAACAGAAAATTGAGGCGCGGGCACAAGAACGTTTTGAGTATGAGCAAGCCGAATATCAACAAAAACAAGCCAAACGGCAGGCTCAAAGGGACACCGGAAAAAAGCCCCGGGGTCGGGAGCCTAAGCCACCGCTTCCCGGCCCTCGGGATAATGACCAGGTAAATTTGACGGATGAAGAATCGCGCATTATGCCGGTGTCAGGCGGTGGCTTCGAGCAGTGCTACAACGCACAAGCCAGTGTGGACACTGATACGATGCTTGTCGTCAGTTCACACATGACACAGGCAACGAACGACAAACAACAGATAGCACCGGCCCTGACCAAGCTATGCTCTCTACCCGAAGCTTTGGGCACGGTGACAGACCTGCTCGCTGATACAGGGTACTTTAGCGCGGCGAATGTAAAGGCGTGTTTAGGGGAGAACATCCGACCCTCACTGGCAGTGGCACGAGATCAACACCATCTGTCCGTGTTTGACAGGTTCGCTCCTGACGGCCCGACGCCGATAACGGAAGATCCGGTGGCGCTGATGAAACACCAGTTGATGACCCAGTCCGGGAGAGCACTGTACGCGCTGAGAAAGCAAACGGTGGAGCCTGTATTCGGCATCATCAAACAAGTGATGGGGTTGCGGCAGTTCTCGATGCGAGGCCTGGACAAGGTGGCGGGCGAATGGACGTTAGCGACCCTGGCGTGGAATGTGAAGCGCATGAATGTGCTGAGAATGGCACTGTGAGGGGTATTTCTCATTTAATTGGCATACAAAGGGCCGAAAGGCGGCCTGCAGGGCATGCTGCCGAAGTGACTATCCAGGAGGTCGTTACCGGCCAGGAAACATACCCGGGCATACAATTATTTTAAAAGGTGCTTGTCAGGCGCAAGTCCGACAGGCTGCTAGGTAGTTTGTAGGCATGTCTCGGCCTCTGTCCATGCATTAGGACCCCGACACTTTTTTTGCCCGTGGCTGGTTGCCTAGCTTCGCTACTGCCGCCATAATTCGCTGCAATTCTTCTGGCTGTTCCAATAAATAAAGGCAAGCAAGTGCTGGCGATAATTGGTGGTACCGGACTATCGAAACTGGATGGTTTCAAATCCCGCGGACGGGAAAAATGCAGCACGCGCTTTTCGGCCGAGCCGGTTGCTATCGAGTTGTGTGAATTTGCCGGTGTCACCGTGGCATTTCTGCCACGCCATGGCAAGCAGCAGGCTGTGCCTCCCCACAAGATCAATTATCGAGCCAACATCCGCGCATTAAAGCAATTGGGAGTCACCGATATTGTGGCGATTAATGCCGTGGGTGGGATTCATAAAGATCTCGGTCCAGGGTCCTTCGCGGTGCCTGAGCAGATAATTGATTACACGGCGAATCGCCAGTCGACCTTCTTCGAAGAAGATATCGCTGCGGTGACTCATATCGATTTCACCTACCCCTATGCCGAAGGCATACGCCAGCAAATTCTGGCCAGTGTGGCCACGGTAAACAAGGTGATAGACAGTCCTCAAGCCTGCCTCAATGGGGGAGTCTACGGCTGCACCTCAGGCCCGCGCCTGGAAACGGCCGCGGAGATCATCCGCTGCCAACGGGATGGCTGTGACATGGTGGGTATGACCGGTATGCCGGAGGCGGCGCTGGCACAGGAAGCAGGAATCGAATATGGGAGCCTGGCGTTTTCCGTAAACTGGGCGGCCGGCCTGTCTGTGGATTTAATCAGCCTGGATGAAATCCGCAGAATCGTCGAGGCAGGCATGGAGTTCGTGACCGCCGTCGTGCAGGGAATTGCCTCGGCTTATCACTGAAAATCGATATCGGCCAGGGGCATCGGTGGCATCTCGTAAGGCTCAACCAGGATCACCAGACCCATGGCCGGATGGTCCAGGTAGTGAAACTCCCGGCTGCGCATATCGCGGCTTTGTTTAAACTGAAACACGCGGATGACGGTGTAATTCAGGGTGGACTCGTCCGCTGGGGGAGCGTCGATCTGGATGTCGGCGGCTGCGGGTATGGGCGGTAGTTTCCAGTCATTGTCGGCAGCTGCGGGTATGGGCGGTAGTTTCCAGTCATTGTCGGCAGCAGGGACGAGTCTGAATTCGGCGAGCCAGAGATTGGCATCGATGACGACGCGGTCCGCGTTGTCATTGAAGCGAATCGTGATGCTGCCCTGCAATTCATGCTGCCGCCCGTATAGCAGTCCGCCGCTTATGTATATTGGACTGGCATCGGCTTGCGGCAGCACCGGTTGTCGCCACAGGCCGTGAAACAACAGGCGGTGATCTGGAGATCGTCGCAGCGCCGCATTGGTCTGTTGGAAATCACTCGCGGAAGGGGGCAGATTCAGATAAGCATCTCTTGCCAAATCGTAGAAGCGAAAGGGCTTGTCTGCCGGCGCCGGTCGCAAGGGTTCTGGTCCCATTGCCAGGATAAGCTCCCGGGCGATCTGCTGCAGGTCGGGTTCTGTGACCGGCGCCACCACATCCTCCACCGGGCTGTCATCGGCTGGCAACTTCAGCTCCTCCAACAACAGTAAATCACTTAGCTGGTCTAATCGCCGTAGCTTTTCAGGATAGGCCAGGAGCGTGCGATCCGCTTGCCAGCGCTCTTCGAGTCGGTCGGCGGGGGATTCGTTGCTGAATATGCTGACTTCGATCTGAAACCATCTGGAACCATCCTGCGCCAGGCTTACACTGCCAAGACAGAGGCTAGCGAGTACCAACATCAGGGTCAGACTGGGGTTGCGAGCCGGAGAGTTCTTACTCACTGCGCCGGCGTATGTAAGCGGGACTGGATGCATTTAATCAGAAGCTCCCTACGCCGCTTTCTGTTCGGCCAGTTTCAGTTTATCTAACAAATCGCCAATGAACTGCAGCTTTTCCTGTGCCTCACTGCAAGCATGAACGAATTGCAATTGATTCGCACCACCTAATTTGTAGCACTTCGGTTCGGCCTGGATTAACTGCACGATAGAGTGGGGGTCGACCCGGGTGTGGGGGCCAAACTCTATGCGCCCACGGTTGACGTTGGCGTCGATTTTCTTAATGCCGAATGTTTCAGCCCTGAGTTTAAGCTGGGTCAGTTGGAATAGCAGTTTCAATGGTTCCGGCAAGAGGCCAAACCTGTCGATCATTTCCACCTGTAATTCGCGCAGGTCTTCGATGTCCAGTGAGCTGGAGATGCGCTTGTACATGATCAATCGGGTGTGCACGTCGGGTAAATAATCCTCCGGGATCAGTGCGGGGATTCTCAGGTTCACTTCGATAGATTGGTCCATATCGAGTTCCAGGCTCGGTGTCTTGCCTGCCTTGATCGCCGCCACCGCTGCTTCCAGCATCTCGGTGTAAAGGGAGAAGCCGATCTTGTGCATGTGCCCGCTTTGTTCCTCTCCCAATAACTCGCCGGCGCCCCGAATCTCAAGGTCATGACTCGCCAGGGTGAAGCCGGCGCCAAGGGTTGTCGCCGCCTGGATCGCTTCGATACGCTTGCGGGCATCGGCAGCCAAATGCCCGTGGCTGGGAAGTAGCAAATAGGCATAGGCCTGGTGATGGGACCTGCCCACTCGACCGCGTAGCTGGTGCAGCTGCGCCAGGCCAAATTTATCGGCACGATTGATCAGGATCGTATTGGCGCTGGGAATATCGATGCCGGTTTCTATGATCGTGGTGCAGACCAGAACGTTGTGGCGCTTGTGATAGAAATCGGCCATCACCTTCTCAAGCTCCCGCTCGGGCATCTGGCCGTGGGCGATACAAATCCTGGCCTGGGGATTAATCTGCTGCAGATGCTCGGCGGCCCGGTCGATGGTTTTTACTTCGTTGTGCACGTAAAATACCTGTCCGCCGCGCATCAGCTCCCGGGATACGGCTTCCTTTACCAGGCTATCCTGCGGACCGCAGACAAAGGTTTTTACCGATAGCCTTCCAGATGGGGGCGTCACGATCAGGGACAGATCCCGAATTCCGGACAGGGCCATGTTAAGCGTCCTGGGAATCGGGGTGGCGGTGAGGGTCAGGATATCCACGTTCGCCCGTAGAGATTTCAGTTTTTCCTTCTGTCGCACACCGAATCGATGCTCTTCGTCGATAATCAATAAGCCCAGATCGCGATAGTCGATGTTGGCATGGAGCAACTTGTGGGTGCCGATGAGGATATCGACCTTGCCGGCGGCGACATTTTGTAAGACGCTGGTTTGCTCGGCGGCGGATTTAAAACGGGAGATAACATCTACCACGAACGGCCAGTCGGCGAATCGATCCTTAAAACTCTCGTAATGCTGTTGCGCGAGCAGGGTGGTGGGAACCAGCAACGCCACTTGTTTGCTATTCTGCACCGCGACAAAAGCCGCTCGCATCGCCACCTCGGTTTTGCCGAAGCCCACATCGCCACAGATGAGCCGGTCCATGGCGCGCCCACCGCGCATGTCGGCGATGACCGCCTCGATGGCGCTGGCCTGATCGGCGGTCTCTTCGAATGGAAAGCTGGCGGCGAATTGCTCGTATTCATCTGCCTCGCAATGGTATTTAAAGCCTTGTCTGGCCTCGCGTTGGGAATAGATATCCAATAACTCCGCAGCCACATCGCGAATCTTCTCCGCCGCCTTGCGTCTGGTCTTTTGCCACTGATCGGTGCCGAGACGATTGAGGGGGGCAGTTTCCTGATCGGCGCCGCTGTAGCGGCTGATGAGATGCAGGGAGGCCACCGGCACATAGAGTTTCGCATTACCGGCATATTCCAGGCTCAAAAATTCTGTGGTCTGGCCATCGGTGGTAATCGTCTGCAAGCCGCGATAGCGGCCGATACCATGCTCCACATGTACCACGGCATCATCTAAGTGTAACTCCGTGAGACTCTTGATGATGAAGTCGGTATTGCCCTGTTGCCGGTGCCGCCGCCGGCGTTGTGCGATGCGATTGCCAAAGAGCTGCGCCTCCGTAATCAGGACCAGGTTTTCCTGGGTCAGCCACAGACCCTGATCCAGGGGTGCGATGGTGATGCCTATGGTGTCCTCGGAATGGAGAAAATCCTGCCAGTGTTCGCAGGCGCGGGGATAAATTTCTATCTGTTGCAAACTTTCCAGCAAGGTTTCCCTGCGACCGGCAGACTCGGCGCAAAACAACACCCGCTGCTTGCCCTGGACAACAAAGTTCTGCACATTGCTAAAGGGTTTCGACAGTTTTGGATTGCTGCTCAAATCCGGCAACTCGGCGGTCTTGAAATCGGCAGCGGCACTACTGTCCTTGAATTCGATTTGCGGGTAGCGCTGCAACGCCGCCTGTACAAAATCGATTGGAATGAAGATCTTGCCCGGAGGCAGAATCGGACGCGAGGGATCGACCCGGCGGTCTTCATAACGGCTGCCAATATCCTGCCAAAATCTCTCTCCAGCGGCGTTTAGGTCGCCGATTTTGCAACAGCGGGTGGACTCCGGTAAATAGTCGAACAGGGAACTCAAGCCATCGAAAAACAAGTCGAGATAATATTCCAGGCCCGGTGAGCTGATGCCATCACTGACGTCCTGATAGATCGGGCACTGGCGTACATCGATATCAAACAGATCTCTGAATTTGCCGCGAAAGGTGGCGATGCCTTTTTCGTCAAGCGGAAATTCACGGCCTGGCAGTAGTCGAATGGCATCGACTTTGTCATTCGAGCGCTGCGTCTCGGGATCAAAATTGCGCAGGGTTTCGATCTCGTCATCGAACAGGTCGATACGAAACGGCTGCGCCGAGCCCATGGGGAAAATGTCGATGATAGATCCACGCACCGCAAACTCGCCATGCTCGTACACCGAATCCACCGACTGGTAACCCGCACAAATGAGCTGCTTACGCATGGCATCGATGTGCAGAGGTTGCCCGATTTCCAGATCGAAACTGTTACCGGCGATGTAGGCCTTCGGTGGCAGCTTGTACATCAGGCTGGTAACGGAAACCACGATGATTCCAGAGTGCAACTGGGGCATATGATAGAGGGTGCGCAAGCGATCCGAGATGATGTCCTGGTGGGGGGAAAAAATATCGTAGGGCAGGGTCTCCCAGTCCGGCAGACTGAAGACGTCGAGATCTGCCCTGGCCTTGCAGAAGTATCTCAGTTCTCGCTTTAGCCGCGCGGCCGCTTCGTTGTCCTCGCACACTACTAACAGAGGGCCTTCACAGTTGGCGGCCGCATTGCTTATGGCGAGGCTGACGGCGGTGCCATGGAGCTGTTTCCAGTATGAAGTGATGCTGCCTTGCGGCAGTGGCGGATCGAAAATATTTGGCATGAAAGCGTGGGTGTGTCGGGCGTTGGCGGTTTTCGTGTGGGGTTAAGAGCCGAATGTGGGGAGGGATTGTAGCCTAAAAGCGCGCCTGGAGCAGCGTCTGCTTGCGCCCAGGGCTGGGCTGCGAATTTGTTGCACTGGCAATCCTTTCACAAGATAATACCGCCCTTCTCAGATGCAGCAGAAAAAGGGGTTGCGGTGAATCGTCCAAGCGTAGATGACTATTTTGATGACTGGAAACAAAGGGAGGCACTGGTACAGGAGATGATTCCTGTGCTCGGTCGTCTGTTTAGTCAACACAATGTGGGTGTTTATATATATGGGAGACCCCTGCATAACCGCTCGGTGACATTCATCATGAAATCCCATCGCTTCGTGCGCCAGATCGAGGGTAACGAGATGTCAGAATTCGAAACCCACGGGGTACTCATGGCGATGGCGAAACTCGACCTATGGCACGCCGAGATCGATCTCGGCAAACTCACGGTTAGTTTCATGGATCACCAGGAAGCAGGGTGATGATGCACTGGATGTGGATGAATTCGTCGCCAACGAGCTGGCTTATTTGAATGGTGTGAATGAAAAGCCCCTGGCCAAATCCCAGGACGTGGTGCTCTATGGCTTCGGTCGCATCGGCCGCTTGATGGCACGGCTGCTGGTGGAGCGTACCAGCACCGGCGAGGTCATGCGCCTGAGGGCTATCGTGGTGCGACCCGGGCCACGGGGTGACCTTCAGAAGCGTGCCAGCCTGTTCACCACCGACTCCGTGCACGGGGCATTTCAGGGGACTTTGCGGGTCGATGAGGAGAACCAGAGCCTGATCGCCAACGGCAATGTGATCAAGGTCATCTATGCCAACGCCCCGGATGAAATTGACTACACCGAATACGGCATCGACGACGCCCTCATCATCGACAATACCGGCAAATGGAGAGACCGGGAGGGCCTGTCTTTACACCTGAAGTCGAAGGGAGTGGCAAAGGTCATCCTCACGGCGCCGGGCAAGGGTGACCTCAAGAATATTGTCTATGGCATCAATGACGATCAAATCGGCGTCGATGACGTCATCATTACCGCCGCCTCGTGCACTACCAATGCCATCGCGCCGGTACTGAAGGTGGTCAATGATAAATACGGTATCGAGAAGGGACATATCGAGTCGGTTCACGCCTACACCAATGACCAGAATCTGACCGATAACTACCACAAGGGCAGTCGCCGGGGTCGCAGCGCCGCCTTGAACATGGTGCTGACGGAAACCGGAGCCGCCAAGGCGGTGGTGAAGGTGATACCCGAGTTGGCGGGTAAACTTACCGGCAACGCGGTGCGGGTACCGATCCCCAATGTCTCTATAGCGATCATAAATCTGACCCTGAAAAGCGATACCACCAAGGATGAGATCAACGAGTTCCTGCGCGACATCGCCCTGCACTCGAAGCTACAGAATCAGATCAGCTACACCCAGTCTCCGGATGCGGTGTCCAGCGATTTCGTCGGCACCAGGGAAGCCTGTATCGTGGATTCCAACGCCACCATCGTTAACGGCAACCACTGTGTCCTGTACCTGTGGTATGACAATGAATTTGGTTACTGCTGCCAGGTCGCACGCATGGTCTACAAGATGGCCGGGATAAGTTACAAGCAGTATCCCGTCGAAGAATCGGCTTAACCTTGTCCGGGTTCCGGCGGCGGCATGCTTATCTAATCACCTTTTTGGTCCTGCTGTTCGCCGGCATACTTCTGCTTGTCAGACCCACGGGTGGAATTCAGCAACTGCGCGGCTACACCATGGGCACCACCTATCGCATTCAGATCGTGGACATGCCCGCTGCGCTTTCCAGCGCGGAAATAGCCGCCGATGTCAGCGCCCTGTTGCTGGCACTGGACACCGGGATATTTTCCACCTATGCCGCCAATTCCGAGCTTTCCCGTTTTAACCGAGCGCCGTTAAATCAGCCCTTTGCTGCCTCTGCAGAGCTGCTTGCGGTGTTGACGCTGGCACAGGAGATCGCCGAATTAAGCGACGGCGCCTTCGACGTCACCGTGGGTGGATTGGTTAATCTCTGGGGCTTCGGTCCTTCGATACAGGTTTTAGGGGACGATGTTCCGGCGCAGCAGGAAATTGATTCCCAGTTACAATCGGTGGGATATGAGCTGCTGAAAATCGACCAGGCTCGCGGCGAGATCACCAGGCTGGCAGATTTTTACGTGGATCTTAGTGGTATTGCCAAGGGCTATGCCGTAGATCAACTGGCGGCCTATTTCGACGCCGCGGGGGTTGAGAATTACTTCCTGGAAATCGGTGGAGAATTGAGGATAAGGGGAGAAAAGCCCGGCGGTACCAGTTGGGTGCCGGCGATAGAAACTCCCCAGGACTCGACGCCGCAAGTGTATGCAGTTTTTTTCACTGACGGTGCCGAGATCGCCCTCGCCGGCTCCGGTGATTATCGAAATTATTTTGAAGTGGATGGGCGGAGATATTCACATGAGATCGATCCCAGAAACGGCCGGCCTGTCAGTCACTCCCTGGCGGCAGTGTACGTGATCGATGATTCTGCGGCGCGGGCAGATGCCCTGGCCACAGCGTATATGGTGCTGGGGCTGGAAGATGCTCGCGAACTGGCACTACGCACAGTGCAGGCGGCCTATTTCATTTACAGCACCGATGGCGTCGAGTTCGAAGACTACGTTACCCCGGAATTTGCCAATTACTTGCGATCGGATTAAACATCGGTGCTACCCCAACGGTGTAAATTTCAGCCATTGTGAGGGTCGGCGCAGTGACAATTATTGCGGCCAGATTCGCACCGGTTTTGGGTCGCCAGTCAGGACTGTCGACTGGCTCAAATAGAGTCGCTAAGTACCCCCGCACAGTGGCGAAAACACTTGCCTTCCCATGGCTATACGTGTACATTCCGTGCGCAATCCAGGACTGGCTTTTGCGGCCAAACGGCGAAGTAAATAACAACTCCAATTGCCAGGTAAAACCAGCTATTACCAGAGCCAATTTTTATTAGTCTGAAGGTCAATGTGTTGCCTGCAGCATGCCTACTCGAGTCGTAAGCCTGCCAGCTGCACGGAGTATTAGTAGCTTGGAAGGATCTGTAGAAATCATAGACGGCATGCGCCCATTCCTGTTTTACTTCGCGCTGGTGATGGTCGTCGTGCTCACCATGCTGGTGCTCTCTCATTTTCTGGGGGAGCGGATAAACCGACCCGGGAAAAACCTGCCCTTCGAATCCGGTATCGTCTCCGTCGGCAGTGCACACTTTCGTATCTCCATACAATTCTACCTGCCCGCAATCCTCTTCATCATCTTCGATCTCGAAGTGGTATTTCTGTTTGCCTGGGCGGTGGCGGTCAAGGAAGCGGGTTGGCCTGGTTTCGTCGAGATTTCTGTGTTCATTTTCATATTACTCGCGGCGCTGTTCTATTTATGGCGTATCCGCGCCCTCGATTGGCGTACCGAAACCCAGCGCCGCGAACTGAAATTACTGAAGGGTCCTGGCGGTGTCACCAACAAGAAGGAATTCAAGCTATGAGTATTCATTTGCAGCCGGTAGATGAAGCCAGCTCGGTAAAACCCGGCGGTGGCGGAGGCGGCATCCACGAGTTTATTCGCCGCAATCTGGTGATGGCCAAGCTCGAAGACTTGGTGGCCTGGGGCAGGAAAAATTCCATCTGGCCATTTAACTTCGGCCTCTCCTGCTGCTATGTGGAAATGGCCACCACTTTTACTGCACGTCATGACCTGGCCCGGTTCGGCGCCGAGGTAATCAGGGGCACGCCGAGACAGGCGGACCTGATTATCATTGCGGGCACGGTGTTCCGCAAGATGGCCCCGGTGGTGAAATTACTCCACGAACAACTGCTGGAGCCGAAGTGGGTGATATCCATGGGCTCCTGTGCGAATTCCGGGGGCATGTACGATAGCTACTCGGTGGTGCAGGGTGTCGATAAATTCCTGCCGGTAGACGTCTATGTGTCCGGCTGCCCACCGCGCCCCGAAGCGCTGTTGCAGGGGCTGATCCTGCTGCAGGAGTCCATCACCCGGGAGCGCCGGCCCCTGAGCTGGCTGCTTAATGACCAGGGCATAATCGAACGTGGTACGAAGCCGGTGCAACGCGAGCTAAGACAGGCAGAGCGAATCGCGGCAACGGAATTAAGGTCCCCTGAAGAAGTTTAAAATAGTTAATATAATCATATAGATAATATATTAAATTAATCTAAAATATTACAAATGCAAGTAGCCGAAAAAACAACCCTTCCCGGGTCTCAGACTTCCATCCTACTGGATCAAATGCGCCGGGAGTTCCCGCACGAGATCCTTGCGGAGCAGCTAAGTTGCGACGGTATTCCCACGCTGTGGGTAGACCGAGCCCATGTGAAATCGATGTTAAGGACACTGCAGTCGAAAACCAGCCCGGTGTTCGAGATGCTCTATGATCTTACCGCCATCGATGAGCGCCTGCGGGTGCATAGGGATGGACAGCCAGATAGCGAATTCACTGTGGTTTATCACCTGATGTCGTTCAGCGGCAACTGTGATTTCCGCCTCAAGGTGCCGTTGTTCGATGCCGACCTATCCCTGCCCAGCGTGATCGCGTTATGGCCCAGTGCCAACTGGTACGAGCGGGAAACCTGGGATATGTTCGGTATCAATTTTGAAGGCCATCCCAATCTCTATCGCATCCTGATGCCACCCAACTGGGAGGGGCACCCGCTGCGCAAGGAGCATCCGGCCCGGGCCACGGAGATGGAACCCTATTCCCTGGATGATGAGCAGCAAGTCCTGGAACAGGAAGCCCTGAAGTTTCGACCCGAAGACTGGGGCATGAAGCGGGAGTCGGAACATTCGGAATTCATGTTTCTCAACATGGGTCCCAATCACCCCAGCGTACATGGCGCCTTTCGCATCGCCCTGCAGTTGGACGGAGAGGTGGTGGTAGACGCGGTGCCAGATATCGGCTACCACCATCGCGGCGCCGAAAAAATGGGTGAACGCCAGACCTGGCATACCTTTATACCTTACACCGACAGGATCGATTACCTGGGCGGGGTGATGAATAACCTGCCCTATGTGATGGCGGTGGAAAAAATGGCCGGCATCGAGGTGCCGGAACGGGTCAAGGTAATTCGCGTCATGCTCTCGGAAATGTTTCGAGTCTGCAGCCACCTGTTGTTCTATGGCACCTTCGCCCAGGACGTGGGCCAGTTATCACCGATCTTCTATATGTTCGTGGAGCGCGAGCGCATCTTCAATATTATCGAATCCATCTGCGGCGCCAGGATGCATCCGGGGTGGTTCCGTATCGGCGGCGTAGCCGAGGACCTGCCCAACGGCTGGGAGAAGAGAATCCATGAATTGCTGGATTTTATGCCGGGGCGATTGGACGAGTACGACAGCATGGTGCTAAACAATGGCATCCTCAAGCGCCGCACCCAGGGTGTCGGTGTGTATGACAAAGAGGAAGCCTTCGCCTGGGCTCTCACCGGCTCAGGTCTGCGCGCGGCCGGTTTCGAATGGGATTACCGCAAGCAGCGGCCCTATAGTGGTTACGAGAATTTTGAATTCGATATCCCCATCGCCATCAATGGAGATGTCTATGATCGCTGCGCCGTCAGAGTCGAGGAAATACGACAGAGCCTGCGCATCATCAAGCAGTGTGTGGATAACATGCCGTCGGGTCATTACAAATCGGATCATCCGCTAACCACGCCACCGCGAAAAGAAAAAACCATGAAAGACATCGAGACCCTGATCGATCATTTCCTGAGTGTGAGCTGGGGGCCGGTGATTCCGCCGAACGAAGTTTCGGTGGGGGTCGAAGCGACCAAGGGCATCAATAGCTATTACCTGATCAGCGATGGTGGCACCACCTCCTATCGCACCCGGATACGCACGCCGAGCTTCCCGCACCTACAGATGATCCCGAAGATGTGTCGCGGTTTCATGCTCGCCGACCTGGTGGCCATCGTCGCCGGTATCGATTTTGTGATGGCGGATGTGGATCGATGAATAAGCAGATTATCGCCAGTTCCGGCCAGCGCGCGCGGCAGTTGACGGCGGCGGAGATCGCCGACATTGACCATGAAATGGGCATCTATCCCGATAAGCAGGCGGTGGGCCTGGAGGCCCTGAAGATCGTACAGAAACACCAGGGCTGGGTGTCCGATGAAAGCCTGCTGGCGATTGCCGGCTATCT
This sequence comes from Pseudomonadota bacterium, assembly GCA_022566775.1. GTDB lineage: Bacteria > Pseudomonadota > Gammaproteobacteria > Pseudomonadales > Pseudohongiellaceae > UBA9145. The sequence continues at coordinate 13,489 of JADFIJ010000043.1, forward strand.
GGACTTACCGGCAGCAGAACTTGAGGGTGTGGCGACATTTTTCAATCTGATTTACCGGCAGCCGGTGGGTCGTAATGTGATGCTGTTCTGTGACAGTGTCAGCTGTTGGATCATGGGTTGTGAGGGGCTCAAGGCGCACATCAAGGAGACCCTGGACATCGATTTCGGTGAAACCAGCCCAGATGGAGATTTTACCCTGATACCGGTTCCCTGCCTCGGTGATTGCGACCGGGCGCCGGTGATGATGGTGGGAGAGGATCTGCACAGAAACCTGACCACTGAGAAGATCGACGAGATTATTTCCCACTATCGCCGAGGCGAGGGCAGCGAGTGATCTCGCAGGAATTAACGTGGTAGACAATCCCTTAACCAAGAACATCGACAGATCCCGGCCGCCGCTGGAAATCGCCGCCTATGAGGCCGCCGATGGCTATCAGAGTGTGCGGCTGATAGCGAAGGGTTTGAGCCCTGAAGATGTGTTGCAGCAGGTAAAAGACTCCGGCCTCAAGGGCCGCGGTGGTGCTGGATTTCCCACCGGTTTGAAGTGGAGCTTCGTGCCCCAGGGTGACGATACGCAGCAGCAGAAATACCTGGTGGTCAATGCCGACGAGATGGAGCCCGGCACCTTCAAAGACCGGCTGCTGATGGAGGGAGATCCGCATTTGCTGATAGAGGGGGTGATCATTGCCGCCTATGCCATCCGCGCCAGCAAGGCCTACATTTTTCTCCGTGGCGAGTATGTGGCGTCGGAGCGATTGCTGCGACGCGCCATCGATGAGGCGGTTGCCAGCGGCTTCCTCGGCAACAATATCCTGGGCAGCGGTTTCGATCTGGAGCTGATCGTGCATACCAGCGCGGGTCGTTATATCTGTGGCGAGGAGACGGCACTGCTCAATGCCCTGGAAGGGAAGCGGGCCATCCCCAGGGCGAAGCCGCCATTTCCCCAGGTCAGTGGATTGTGGGGCAAGCCCACCATCGTCAACAATGTGGAAACCCTGTGCAATTTGCCCGGCATCCTCACCTACGGCGTGGACTGGTATCACTCTCTGACCAAGGGTAGCGATCATGGCACCAAGTTATTCGGTGTCAGTGGCAGGGTAAAAAACCCCGGTTGCTGGGAATTACCTCTGGGATTGCCGATTCGCGAACTGCTGGAAGGCTATGCCGGTGGCATGCAGGATGGTCTGGCGTTGCGCGGATTTTTGCCCGGCGGCGGTTCCACGGACTTCATGCTACCCGAACATCTCGATGCTGCCCTGGACTACGATGAGATCGCCAAGCTCGGCAGCAGGCTGGCCACCGGTACCATGATTGTATTGGATGACAAGACTTGCCCGGTTGGCATGGTAGGCAATCTGATGAAGTTCTTCGCCAAGGAATCCTGTGGCTTCTGTACGCCTTGTCGGGATGGACTGCCCTGGGTTGAGGAGATCTTCAGGGATTTTGAAGCCGGGCGCGGCAACGAAAAAGACCTGCAAATTTTGCATGATCATGTGGATTACCTGGGGCCGGGACGAACATTTTGTGCGCTGGCGCCTGGCGCGACGGCACCACTGGGAAGTGGGCTTAAATATTTCAAGGAAGATTTCGAGCGGCATATAAAGGAACGGTGCTGCCCTTATCGGCATTAGCTGCCGGTTTAAGAGATGGCAGTAGACGAAGAATTCAAGAGCTGGAGTGAGTGATGGCGAAAATTGTTATTGACGGGGTGAGCTACGAAGTAGACCCCGCTAACAATCTGTTACAGGAATGCCTGTCCCAGGGCCTCGACTTGCCTTATTTTTGCTGGCATCCCTGCATGGGATCCGTCGGTGCCTGCCGCCAGTGTGCGGTGAAGCAGTATCGGGACGCCGACGACAAGGACGGCATACTGGTGATGGCCTGCATGACGCCGGCTAGCGACGGTGCGATTATCTCCATAGAGGATGCGCAGGCAAGTTCCTTCCGCGCCGATGTCATCGAGAGCCTGATGATCTCGCACCCCCATGACTGCCCGGTTTGTGAGGAGGGGGGCGAATGCCACCTGCAGGACATGACCCTGATGTCCGGTCACAACTACCGGCGCTATGACAAGAAAAAGGTTACCCACCGCAATCAGTATCTGGGGCCGTTCATAAATCATGAGATGAATCGCTGCATCGCCTGTTATCGATGTGTGCGTTACTACGATGACTACGCCGGGGGCACCGATCTTTCCGTCCAGGCGTCACATCATCACGTGTATTTTGGCAGGCAGGCCGACGGCGTGCTGGAGAGCGAGTTCAGCGGCAATCTGGTGGAAGTCTGTCCCACCGGCGTATTCACCGACAAGGGTTTCAGCAAACACTACACCCGAAAATGGGACCTGCAGAGCGCTCCTTCTGTTTGTGTTGGCTGTGCCGTGGGTTGTAATACCACGCCGGGAGAACGCTACGGAACCCTGCGTCGACTGGTGAATCGCTATAACAGTGAAATCAATGGCTATTTTCTTTGTGACCGTGGTCGTTTTGGCTTCGACTACGTCAATAGCGAGCAGCGACTGACGGAGCCGGTGCGGCTGCTTGGCAGCGAGTCGCAGACGCTCTCGAGCGAAGAACTCGCTGAAACACTGGCAGAGTTCAGCAACAGTGGCGCGATCGGCATCGGTTCGCCCCGGGCCAGCAACGAATCCAATTTTATGCTGCGCTGCCTGGTGGGGCAGGAGAACTTCTATTCCGGTTTCTCGGATACAGAACATGGGGCCGTACAGCACATAATCGAACTCGCTGCCGACCCGGCTTTCCACTGTCCGAGCATCTCAGAGATAGAGCAGGCGGATGCCGTGATCATCCTCAGTGAGGATGTGACCAACACCGCGCCGAGACTGGCCCTGGCGCTGCGGCAGTCGGTCAGAAACAAAGCCCTGAGCCTGGCCGAGGACTGCCATATCCCTCGCTGGCAGGATGCCGCCGTACGGGAACTCGCGCAGCAACAGCGCAGCCCGCTGTGCATATTGAGCAGCTACGCCACCCGACTCGATGACGTGGCCTCGGATACCGTGATCGAAACACCCCGGGTGCTGAGCGCCATCGGTTTTGCTATCGCCAATAAAATATCCGCTACGGCGCCGGCTGCCGGTGCGACCGGGGAACATGGAGAGCTGATCGAACGTGTCGCGGCACAACTGATGGCGGCGCAGCGGCCCCTGGTCATCGCCGGTACCACGGCAGGCAACACCGACCTGATTGCTGCCGCCGCCAACATCGCTCGGGCGTTACAGGAAAATCGTGGCGATACGCCCGTGGATCTGTGTCTGCTGGTTCCGGAAGTGAATTCCATGGGGCTGGGCATGCTGGTGAACCAGGAAAACACCCTGGGCCGCGCCCTGGAAAAGATCAGCAGTGGCGCCGTCAGCCATGCCGTGGTACTGGAAAACGATTTATATCGGCGCGCCGACTCCGCTGTCGTCGATGCGGCGCTTTCCCGCCTGGATAACTTGATGGTGCTCGACTTGTTGGATACACCTACCACGGCGAAGGCCAGCGTGGTGTTGCCGACTACGGCTTTTTCCGAACATGAGGCCACCTACGTCAATTACGAGGGCAGGGCGCAGCTCAGCTTTCAGGTTCACAGGAATCATAGCGCGGCGAAACCCGCCTGGCGCTGGCTCAATGGTGACCAGGAATGTGATGTGGAGACCATGGTTAACCGCTGTTCCAGCGAGGCCAGGGGCTTCGACAAATTGGGCCAGCTATTGCCGGACCCCGCTGAGTTTGTCGCCGGCATGAAAATCCCCCGGCAGTCACAGCGTTACAGCGGGCGCACCGCAATCAAGGCCAACCTCAACGTCCATGAACCGAAACAGGCGGTGGATCCAGAGTCAATCATGGCTTTCTCCATGGAAGGCATATCGGCACAGACGGACGCCGCCTTCATGGCCTCGTCCTGGGCGCCGCAGTGGAACTCCAACCAATCTATCAGCAAGTTCCAGGAAGAAATCAACGGCAAGCTTAAGCAGGGGCACACCGGCACCCTGCTGATCGAGAAGCGCGCTGCTAGCGGTGCTTACCTGCAGGCGGAACGGGCCTACCCTGACATCAGCGAGGGCTCCCTGGAGGTAGTTCTTGCCCAGCAGATCTTCGGCAGTGATGAGCTAAGTGCCAGGTCAAATTCTATTCAGGAACGGATGACGGATCCCTATATTGGGATTTCGCCGGCAGATGCGCGGGCACACGGGGTGCGGCACGGCGACATGGTATCCCTGGATGGTATCGACGCCCCGGTGATTGTCTGTATTCGCTCGAAGATGCCAGCGGGAGTGGCGGCAATTTATTGTGGCGATGGGGAGATCAATCCCCATGCCCTGCCGGAGACGATCTCTCTCGGCAAGAGTGAGTCAACCGTGGGCGAGCGCGGCATTCGTGGTCTGATCATCAGTGATGTTCTGGAGGACTACTCACCATGACATGGGAGGTAGGCTCTAATCTTAACATCGGCGTCATCCTGGGATTGGTGATCTTCATTGCCGCCATGCTGATCTGGGTCGAGCGACGCCTGCTGGGTCTTTGGCAGGAACGCCTGGGGCCAAACCGGGTAGGCTGGTTCGGTCTGCTGCAGGTCGCTGCCGACATGATCAAGATTTTTACCAAGGAAGACTGGATACCGCCATTCGCCGACAAAATGAGCTTCGTGCTGGCGCCGGCGATCATCATGATAGTCATCCTGATGAGCTTCGCGGTGATTCCCTTTGCGCCGGGTGTGGGTATCGTCGATTCCAATATCGGCATCCTGTTCGTGCTGGCGATGGCTTCGATTGGCGCCTACAGCGTCATGCTCGGTGGCCTGTCCTCAAATAATAAATATGCCCTGCTCGGTGCGCTCAGGGCTGCCGCCCAGATGGTGAGCTACGAAGTCTTCATGGGCATTTCCTTGCTGGGCGTGGTGGCACTGTCCGGTAGTTTTAACCTGCGTGAGATCGTGATCGCACAATCCGATGGCTGGTATATTTTTCCACAATTCATCGGCTTCGTGATTTTTCTTATCGCCGGCATCGCCGAGAGTCACCGCCTGCCCTTCGATATACCGGAGGCAGAACAGGAGATCTGTTCCGGTTATCACACCGAGTATTCGGGCATGAAGTTCGGCATGTTCTTCGTCGGTGAGTATCTGGGCCTGATTTTAATTGCATCGCTTCTCACCGTGTTATTTTTTGGCGGTTGGTTGGGGCCGGCTTTTTTGCCACCTATTTTCTGGTTCGCGATCAAGGCTTTCGGTTTTATTGCCTTCTTTATTCTGCTGCGTGCAGCTATACCACGACCACGATACGATCAACTGATGAGCTACGGCTGGCTGTTTTTGCTGCCCCTGTCGCTGCTGAATCTGTTGGTCACCGGCGCGATTGTATTGCTCACACAGTGATAGCTATGGTGAAACATGTTTACTCTCATTAAGGATACATTGCTTAGTCAAGTGGTAACGCTGTGGCGTGTCTTCTGCCATGCCTTCGTGAAAGCAGACACGGTGCAGTACCCGGAAGAACAACCCTATATGTTCCCACGCTGGCGTGGCCGCATCATTCTCAGTCGCGATCCGGACGGGGAAGAACGCTGTGTCGCCAGTAATCTCTTTGCCGTGGC
>JADFIJ010000230.1 GCA_022566775.1 Pseudomonadota bacterium
CTGTTGACTCAGCAATCGAGGCGCCGCACCGAGTGATTGAGGGAGACCGTTTTTTGGGCTCCCGATTGAGTGAGGGAACCCGGGAGGGGGGCAAGCCGCTGAGACAATAGGGGCCTCTCACCCAGCGCGATCCACACAGCCGCAACTATGCTTCAGGTCTTTTACTTCGACCTAGAATCAGCGATCTATCAGACCAAAATACGCAAGGAACCATGAATTTGATGAGAATAATTCTAGGCAGTACTGGCATAGGCGATAGCCAGGGGCTCCCGTTCGCGACGACCCAGGGATATCCATTTCTGGACGAAGGGGTTGTCCATTAGTGTTTGTAAATAGCTGTTGGAATCGCTGCTCAGCTCCGCCCCATAGGCCTCAAAGCACACCGCGACGGGAGCGAACATACAGTCTGCGATAGAAAAGCGGCCGTAGAGGTAGTTGCCATTTTCGCCGAACCGGTGACGACAGCAACTCCACATTGCGTCGATGCGGGCTATTTCATTCAACAAGGTCGCCGATGGCGTTAAGCGGAAAGAGGCTTTGCAGTTCATTGGCCAGTCGTGCTTCAAGGCAGGAAATTCCGAATGCATTTCCGCACTTACCGACCTGGCGCTGGCTCGACGTTTGGGACTGCCTGGCCAGCCAGCTCCACCGAGTATGTCGGCGGAGATGTATTCGCAGATTGCCAGGGAATCCCAAACAGTTATATCCCTGTGCAACAGAACCGGAACTTTGAGTGAAGGAGAATAGGGCCCGAGCTTTTCCGCCGTATTGTCCTGGTAGAGTGTAATTTGAATTTCATCGAAGTCCACGTCAAACATCTTCAGTAACAACCAGGGGCACATGGACCAGGAAGAATAGTTCTTGTTGCCAATTACAAGTCGAAACTCTTTCATAGTAGTAGACTCCGCGAATTCGATAAGTGACGTGTAAGCGTCTATTTACCGTCCGGCAGTTGGGAGAGCATCTGCGTGCTGGAATCCCGTAGTCGAACGATTACCCGGCGATCGAAGAAATCCGCCTCGAAGCTTTGGCTTGCGTGCAGTGGTTGGGACTCTCCGTAGGCCACGGTGGTAATCGATGAATTTTGAATTCCCATTCTATTAAAATACTGTTTTATGGAAGTGGTTCTTTCCCTGGATAAGCGCAGGTTCATCTGTGCATCTCCATTGCGGTCAGCATAGCCGGTGATTTCAACGTTGGCCGCAGGCATCTGGTTTGCAAGTTTTACCAGGCTGGCAAGTTGTTCCTCATAGTGGGGTTCGATAGCACTGGAGCCGGTACGAAAGTGGAGAGACAACACGGTGTTATCACAACAGGGTAATGCTGAAGCGATGCTGAGGCTCGCTGGAATTATCCGTGCGGCGTTGGTCTTGACCCTATCGAGTTCAGACATTGCCAGTTGCATCTGTTTTTGTGCCGCCAGCGCTTCATCTCTCAACGCCGCCACTTGCAGTTGTGATTCGTAGAGTTCGACTCGCAAGACGTTTGCCCGTTTGCGTACGAAAAATCCATCCCCCAGCATGGCACCGATAGCGGCGCCAAATATTGCACCCGGGGGTCCACCTACAAGTCCGCCAACTGCCAGACCGCTTATGTAGCCTGTAGTTGCTTCCGCAGAGGCGCTATTCTGATAATTTGCACGTTGTGTGTCAGCGAAGGCAGTGCCACCGCTGATGCCGAGAAGGAGAACGAAAGTAATTTGTTTGTACATGGCAAAAATCCTGTGTGGGGTGAAACAAAAATGGGGTTCGAACAGTCCAAGTAGAGAAGGAAATAACTCCGATGAATCCTGTGGCAGTTCGTAAAACCTATTAAACAGGATGTTTCTTACCCCACGGGGCACGGATTGGGGCCATGTGGTGATTAAATATGGCAGAATGATGGCAATCAGATGTTTGCCGGAATCATCGCTGCGATTGAGCCGGCATATGGGTTATAGTCCGCTAAATTCCAAACTGAGTGTATCGGGGCAATGAGCAGAAGAATCGCCATAGTAGAGGACGAAGCCGCCATCCGGGAGAATTATGCGGATGTCTTGAGAAAGCAGGGCTACGAAGTCCAAACCTACGCCAATCGCAAGGATGCGATGTCAGCATTCGACCTGCGCTTACCCAATCTCGCCATTATCGATATCGGTCTTGAGAACGAAATCGATGGTGGTTTCACTCTTTGTCAGGCGCTGCGTTCAATGTCTGACACCTTGCCGATTATTTTCCTCACGGCTCGGGATAACGATTTTGATACCGTGAGTGGTCTGCGAATGGGCGCAGATGACTACCTGACCAAAGATATCAGCTTGCCCCATCTGACCGCCAGGATTGCGGCATTATTCAGAAGGCTGGATGTAATAGATCAGCCACCATCGCCTGAGAGTCTTCTGCAAAGAGATCAGCTGGTGTTGGATGTAGGTCGATTGACGGTGCAATGGGATGGGCATCCGATCCCTCTCACCGTCACGGAATTTTGGATGGTGCACGCACTGGTGAAATATCCTGGGCATGTAAAAAGCCGACAGGTGTTGATGCAGGAATCCAAAATATTTGTTGATGGCAGCACCATCACTTCACATATCAAACGCATACGGAAAAAATTCATTCAGGTGGATGAAGCCTTCGATTGTATTGAAACTGTCTATGGAATGGGTTACCGCTGGAATATTGTGCCTGCAAGCAGTCACTAGGCTGTCTTTGATCAAATAGAAATGAATCTTACATTCAAAAACCCCTTTGGAATTCGCTTCAAGCTGGTTTTCCTTTCCAGCTTCTTGTTGGTTATTCCGTGGCTTGGCTATCAGTATATTATCGAGATGGAGGAGTATCTGCGTCGCGGCCAGGAACAAATAGTACTGGGCACGGCGCAAGCCCTGGCAACTGCGCTAAACGAGCGTCCGGAGTTATTTGACGAGGGCAGTTACAGCCCGGCCCGCCGCACCGAAGATCTTTATATATATCCCATTTATTCACCGCTCTCTCTCGACGACGGCAGCCTGCTCGACTGGCGTGAATATCAGCAGTATGAAGTCGACTACGGTCACGATGACTATCTGCGCACCGATTTGAACCCTTCTCGACCTTACGAAAAAGAAGGCTCCCTGAGCTTCAAAAGCATGGTGGGTGAATACAATGGTTCTCTCTACGCCTACTTTAAGGTTAGGGATGACAATATTGTTTACAGGAGTCGTGATGCATTGAGTGTGCACCGCAGCGATTTCTTGCAGATATCCATGCTTTCCAGGGAAGGCAATTCTGTGAGTCGCTATGTTATCGCCCCCCATGAACCGGAATTTCTCTATCCTTTTAAAGTAGGTGACGATTATTCCGAACCCACCCACGAGGAGAGAATCAGCGGGCAGTGGTATGAAACGGCGGATGGCTACGATATAGAACTACAGATACCGATGGAGATGTTGGGAGGCAGACTGGGCTTCGCTATCTTCGATGTAGATGATCCGCAGACGCGTGAGATCAGCACCGTGGTTGCTACCTACAAGGCAGCAGACGCCGAGCGGCTCGGTTCCCTGCGAATTCCTACGCCTGAAATTGACAGAATTGTCGCCGGTATGGGCCACAATAACTCAAGAATCCAGGTAGTCGATCGCAGCGGCAGGGTACTACTGACGGTCGGCGATATTCAATCGGCCACTGGACTGAGCGTATCTTCCCGAATCGAGGATGCTCGAACTAATAAGGTTTGGCTCTATATTCAGAACAAAATACTGAACCCGATTTACTACCAGATCCTGACGAAACCCAGTAATGACTTTATCGATGATCTGTACTCCGATGTAACCCGCGCCGGCGCGCATATCGATTCCGCCTTAGAGGGCACCCCATTTACCCAGTTTCGCACACTCGCAGATAGCGAGACGCGACTACTCGAAGCGGCTCACCCCATACTCGCTAATGGCGAAGTGATAGGGGCGGTGGTGGTGGATCAAAACATGAATGGCTTGCGTACGTTCAGAAATCAGGCCCTGGAAACCTTGTTCAATACGATTCTCGGGGTGATGCTGCTGGTTACGCTGGGCCTGTTTTTCTCTGCATCTCGAATTTCCAGCCGCATCCGATCCTTGAGAAATCAGGCAGAGCGTATTATCGACGACACCGGCCGGGTTCAGAATACTATCGTGGCTTCTAGAAGCTCCGATGAGATAGGGGATCTTTCCCGGTCTTTCTCAAATATCGTGGAGCGGCTGACTCAGCACACGAGCTATCTCGAGAATATGTCGTCCAGACTCTCTCACGAACTCCGCACGCCGATTACCGTTGTGAGGTCATCGCTGGAAAACCTCGGACTGACCGTAAAGGACAAGGAGTCAGCGGTCTACCTGGAGAGAGCGGAAGAGGGAATCAAGCGCCTCAATGTCATCCTGACCAATATGAGCGAGGCGACGCGGCTGGAACAAATGCTGAAAACTGAGGAAAAAGAGAAAATTGATCTAAATGCTGTCATTCATGGCAGCGTTGAAGGTTACAAGTTGGCCTACCCGGACCAGCAGTTTGATCTGGATATGGAATCCGGCCCTATCTTTGCCAATGGCGTGCCGGAATACATTGCCCAGATGCTCGACAAGCTGATTGCCAACGCCGTCGAATTTTCCTATCCAGATCAGCCAATTACAATCTACTGTCACACATTGAGAGACCATGCGGATATCAAGGTCTCCAATGCCGGCCCCTCGTTGCCGGCAGAAATGGAAGACCGGGTGTTCGATGCGATGATCTCGGTGCGACCGCAGGAAAAACAAAAACAGCCGCACCTGGGGATAGGCTTGCACATTGCCCGGCTGATCACCGAATTTCACGGCGGGCAGATCAGGGCGGAGAACCGGAAAGATCGGGAAGGCGTGACTATTTCGGTGGTCATACCCCTGTTTCACCATTAATGCCGTCGCCCCTGGCCCTCGCCAGTTAGCTTAGTCCTCGCCAGTTAAGTTAGTCCTTGCCGGTATAATAGTCGGGTGCATTCTCCTTGACGATGGGGGAATCCGTAGACCATGCGTGACAGGTATCGAGTACCACCGGCCTCGATTTGGACTTCGCCACTTTGGAGTCGGGCTGGTTTTTCCGGTGACGGAGTAAGGGCCAGATAGTCTGCATTGCCACCGTCGCCATTGGAAATAGCAGCTCGGTCAGATGGGTGCAGCCCCGCACCCCACCCACCTTCATTCTAATCGCCTTGCGCCAGCCCGGGCCCATCTTGATGCCAATAATGGAGCTGTAATTGGGGGTAATGTTGGGGCAGAGCTGAAATGGGCCATT
>JADFIJ010000231.1 GCA_022566775.1 Pseudomonadota bacterium
CCCACCGCTAGGGGTATCAGCGAAAGAGAAATCGCTGTGCATAGTAGTTTCCGTTTGAACTTGGATTTTTGGTAGATGTGCATAAATTATTTCCCTCTTGATGTGTATTAGTCTTTCTTTTTTATTCGCTGCCCAGTACTGATGGGAGCAGGCTGGGATGTTTTCCGCTGGGCATAGAGCTATGCAATAAGCACATAGCCCGTGGCAGACGGTCAAGACAGCGAAGCCTGGGAAGGGCTTCCAGGACGTCAGCCACCGCTCTGCGGGCAAGCCAACCAAGCATCAATCCTAAGACCCGGCGATGGTAGCAGTCAAGCCATATTGCGGATTATCAGCGTTAATTTGACCAACAATCGGGTAACGGGCGGGAAAAAGCCCAGGGAGGGGCGATAGTAAGGGCCATGGAGGGTCATGGAAGGGCCAGGGCCCTGCTGCGCCGTGGGATTCCTTGAATGCACGGCCGATGCCGGCGATCTGAGCGCCGGCATTTCCCAGCGGCGTGGCGCTTCCCTGATAGCCGAAGCCGCGATAATAAGGCTTGTCATGCTCGGTGATATTGGCGTAGCGGGGGATATAGATGCCACCGGGGCAGCGACCGAAGATGGTCTTATTCTCGAATCCAATTATGAGCCCGCTGGCGGGGAACCTTATTACGGCTTAGTTGAATTCAGGCCGCAACAAAAGGAGTGAGCAACTGTAGATTCTTCGAAACAGGGGGCACCGGTTCGCGTAAGCAAGGCGAAAAAAAGCCGGAAGGCTGGAGCCTTCCGGCTTTTGACTTGTTACCCGCGGCGGACTACGTAATCAATCGTTACCTGCCAATGCCCGATCTTCCTTTGCCTTGCGCTCGGCCACGAGTCTTTCGTAGCCCTCGTCGTCCAGATGAGTCACCGCGATCCAGGCGTGGGACATCTCATCACCGGTGCGACTGCCCTCATACACCCACTGATCGGGATCTGGGTTGTTGGGGTTGGCGGCGGTGTTGTCATACCACTGCTTGATCACCAGCACCGCACCGGTAGGCACTAATGGCGCCTGGTCGGGATGGTAGATGTGACTATGGTGCCAGGTGGCGCTCCACTTGGAAATTTGACTTATTTGCTCGGTGCGGCCGGTGGCGGGATAGAAAATTTCCAGCGAGGCAGCATTCATGCGCAGGTGACCATGGGGCTGGTAGCTATCCAGCCGCACCGGGTGGTCGAAGGAATGGAAACCCTGAGTCATGGTGTAACCATTTGGTGGAATGATCAGGTGGTCATTTTCATAACCGTCGCGCATCATATAGGGGCGCAGGTCCTGCTTGTATGGCTGGGTTTTGGCGATGAAATCCTCGTCGTGGAACCATAGAGCAACTTCAACCACATTGTCTTTAATCACCTGGCCCTGTGCCGTCGCTCCCACCCCGCCTGGAAACATGTGAATGTCCCAGTGAACGCGGGAGTCTTTTGGCAGCGTGCGACAAACGCCTTCAGGCATTTGCTCGCCCCACTTACCCATGGCGTATTCTGTGAGGTAGCCATAGTCCTCGAACTCGCCATCTTCGTTTGGCACCTGGATGTCGGTGTTGGCGTGGTGTACTACCGCCTTGGCATCACCCCGAGGTTTCACCTGCACCGCCTTGATGCAACGATCCTGGGTAAGGCCGGAGTCCACATAGTGCTTGGTCCACAAATCATTCCCATCGGCGGGGATGTCCATGGCCACAGAAGCGATAATCAGGTCTGGCTCACCAAATTTTGCGGCGAAGGTCCAGGCCGTTGGATCGGGCAAATCTGCAGCGGGCGGCTGGATGTCTGGGTCTCCCAGCGGTGAACCCTGATTTACCCAGGCCACGATGCTGTCGATTTCATCCGACGACAGACGCCAGTCTCCCTCCAGCTCCTGTATGCCGATGCCATGGTCGTAGGCATAAGGAGGCATTTCCAGGTTGGCAACTCTAAGTTGAATCAGCGGAGCCCAGGGCCGTACCTGGTCGTAGCTACCCAGCTGCATCGGACCGATGCCGCCTTCGCGATGGCAGATGACGCAGTTCTCATTGATGATACGACCGATCTCGCCATTGTAGGTGAACTCTGCAGGCGCCGTAGATTGTGCCAGCGCCTGGGTTTGAAAGGTCAGTAATAGAAAACTAGCGAGGGCTAGCTGGCTGCAATTGGTTCTCATTGCTCTCTCCCTTAGAATTAACTAAAGATTTTTAATGGCAGGGCCACAGCAAAACTAACCGACTGTGCAAGTCAATTGTCGCCAGTGTATGCCTTTTATTGCCATCTAAGAAGGGGGACTTGCAATAAAAAAGGCCGGCTGAGATACACCCAGCCGGCCCGTTTGTTTCACCACCGAGACGAATCGGCAGATTCTTGAGCGTAAACTAGCTAGTCATTTACAGCCAGTGAACGTTCTTCCCGTGCTTTACGCTCGGCGACCAACTTTTCAAACCCTTCATCGTCGAGGTGCGTCACCGCGATCCAGGCATGAGTCATTTCGTCACCGGTTCGGCTGCCACCCACTACCCACATGTCTGGATCGGGGTTGTTGGGATTCGCGGCGGTGTTGTCATACCACTGCTTCAATATCAATACCGCCCCGGTCGGCAACAGCGGGGCTACCTCTGGCTCGTAGATGTGGCTGTGGTGCCAGACAGCGCTCCAGTTGGAAATCTGGCTGATCTGCTCGGTCTTTCCAGTCGCTGGATAGAAAATTTCCAGCGAGGCGGCATTCATGCGCAGGTGGCCGTGAGGTTGGAAACTGTCGATGCGTACCGGATGGTCAAAGGAATGAAAACCCTGGGTCATCTGATAACCATTGGGCGGAATGACCAGATCATCTTGCGGGCTGATTTGATACAGCTTCAGGTCTTGTTTGTACTGGGCTTGTTCCTCATAGCCTTCCGGATGCAACCACAGACCGATCTCAACCACGTTATCTTCGATGATTGTGCCCGCCGCCATGGCGCCGATGCCGCCGGGGAACATGTGAATGCTCCAGCGCACCATTGAGCCGGCAGGGATAGTTCGGCAGACGCCGTCAGGCACGATCTCGCCCCATTTGCCCATGGCATATTCAGTCAACTGGCCATAGCGCTCGAAGCTGCCGTCATCCTGTAACAGTTCCACGTAGGAGTTGGCATGATGCACCACTGCCTTGGCATTACCGCGAGGCTTCACCTGTACTGCCTTGATGCAGCGGTCAGTGGTGATGGTGCTCTCGACATAGTGATTGCTCCAGAGGTCGTTGCCATCGGCCGGGATATCCATGGCGACAGAAGGGATGATGACATCGGGTTGACCAAATTGGTCGACGAAATTCCACTCGTCGGGGTCATTCAGCACCGGTGCCGGCACTGCCTGATCGGGATCACCTAAAGGCGCACCCTGATTAACCCAGGCCACTATGGTATCGATATCTTCCTGCTGCAGGCGCCAATCCCCCTGCAACTCCTGGATGCCGATGCCGTGATCGTAGGCATAGGGGGGCATCTCCTTATTGGCCACTCGAAGCTGGATCAGGGGAGCCCAGGGCCGAACCTGATCATAGCTGCCCAATTGCATAGGGCCGATGCCACCTTCACGGTGACAAACCACGCAGTTCTCATTGATGATCCGACCCACTTCGCCGTTATAAGTCACCTGATGGTCTGCCTGGGCCACGGCCTGGGTTTGAAACCCAAGCAGAGCAAGTGTGGTCAGGCCGAGCCATGTGCTAGAAGGTTTCATGCGTCTCTCTCCTCTATGCTCTGCTATTGGATAGATAAACCGGTAAATCCCGTACTACTCAAGGTTCAATACTACTCTCTTTCAATTGCAGTGAAAGTAGAAACAGCAGTAAAAAAGGCCGATTGATACACAGCAACCGGCCTTGTCTACTTCGCTCTAATGAAGAACGAGGGGATACTTCTTAGTCGTTTCCAGCTAGTGAACGCTCTTCATTCGCCTTGCGTTCGGCGACCAGCTTCTCGTAGCCTTCGTCATCGAGGTGGGTCACCGCGATCCAGGCGTGGGACATTTCGTCACCGGTACGGCTGCCACCGACTACCCACTGATCGGGATCGGGGTTGTTGGGGTTGCCGGCGGTGTTGTCATACCACTGCTTGATAACCAGTACTGCGCCCGTTGGCAACAGCGGAGCGACGTCCGGCTCATACAGGTGACTGTGGTGCCAGACTGCACTCCAGTTGGAGATCTGGCTGATCTGCTCGGTACGGCCAGTCGCCGGGTAGAAAATTTCCAGGGAAGCGGCATTCATGCGCAGGTGGCCATGGGGCTGAAAGCTGTCGATACGCACCGGGTGATCGAAGGAGTGAAAACCCTGGGTCATGGTGTAGCCATGAGGTGGCACGATCAATTGCCCGGATTCATAACCATCTCGCAGTTGATAAGCTTTCAAGTCCTGCTTGTAAGGACTGGTCCTCTCCTGGAAGTCTTCGTCGTGAAACCAAAGACCAATTTCAACTACGTTGTCCTCGATAACAGTGCCTGGTGCCATGGCTCCGAGACCGCCTGGAAACATGTGAATGCTCCAGAAAACGCGAGAGTTAGCTGGCAGCGTGCGGCATACGCCCTCGGGCACAATCTCGCCCCATTTGCCCATGGCATATTCGGTTAGCTGGCCATAACGCTCGTATTCACCATCTTCATTCAGGGCTTCGACGGAAGAGTTGGCGTGGTGCACGACCGCCTTGGCATCGCCGCGAGGCTTCACCTGTACTGCCCTGATGCAGCGGTCTGCTGTTACGCCAGTAGGTACATAATGCTTGCTCCACAGATCATTACCGTCGGCCGGAATGTCCATGGGTACCGACGCGATAATCAGGTCTGGCTGACCAAACTGATCGACAAAATTCCACTCGCTGGGGTCATTCAACTCCGGGGCGGGCACAGAAACATCGGGATCACCCAGGGGAGAGCCCTGATTAACCCAGGCCACGATGGTGTCTATATCTTCCTGCTGAAGACGCCAGTCTCCCTGCAAATCCTGGATACCGATGCCGTGATCATAAGCATAGGGCGGCATCTCTCTGTTGGCTACCCGCAGTTGAATCAGCGGAGCCCAGGGGCGGACCTGATCATAGCTCCCTAGTTGCATAGGAGCGATGCCACCTTGGCGATGGCAAACCACGCAATTTTCATTGATGATTTGGCCCACTTCGCCGTTATAAGTCACTTGATGGTCTGCCTGGGCTACGGCCTGGGTTTGAAACCCAAGCAGAACAAGCGC
>JADFIJ010000232.1 GCA_022566775.1 Pseudomonadota bacterium
GGCTATGCCCGGGAATATCATGTGGAACGTTACTGGCGTGAAGCCCGGTTGATGAAGTTGGCGCCCATCTCCCAGGAGATGATCCTCAACTTTGTCTCCGAACATGTGCTGGGATTGCCGCGCTCTTACTAGCAGGCATCGCGGTCAACGACACTGCAGTCGATGCCGAGGCCGGCGTCATGTTCGATCCAGACTTCGTGACCATCCTCGATCAGGCTTGCGACTGAATCGGGCGTGAGTCCCACCCTGAATTCCTGCTCTTTGCTTTCCCTTGGGGAACCAATTTTCATCATCTTTCCCGTGTGTTCCGGTTTGGGCTTATGGCCCGCGGGGCATAAATTCTCTTGAAATTGCACTACCCGACCGGAAGCGGAGTTAATCGAAAAGCGGTTTCAAATGCGAGACAATTCGTATATAAGTCTCGTAGTTCAAAACGGTGGCGCGAAGCACTCGTAGCTGGACGCATAGCGTACGCACAGCACACCAATACCAACAGCTGAAGAAGGTGTAAATCATGACTTTACGAAGAGCCCGAATTGCCGGTTTGCTGGCATCAGTCTGCCTGTTACTCAATACCCTCGCCTATGGTGTCGATGAACCGGTACAACTCACTTCCGGTCAGGTGAGCGGCATCGAATCCGATGGTGTCCAGGCCTTCCTCGGTATTCCCTTCGCCGCTCCCCCAGTGGGGGACTTGCGCTGGCAGGCACCGCAGGCGCCCATCCCCTGGGAGGGGGTGAGAGTCAGCGACAGGCATGGCCCGGCGTGTATGCAGCGGCGAGCCTCCTATATGAGCGAGGACTGTCTGTATCTGAATGTCTGGACTACCGCCGAGACCGCCGCGGAGCAGCTGCCGGTGATGGTGTGGATTCACGGTGGCGGCTGGACCAGTGGCTCCAATAGTGGCGCCACTTACAACGGTGAAGCCTTCGCCAGAAATGGCGTGGTGCTGGTTTCCGTCAACTATCGCATGAGCGGTTTTGGCTGGATGGCACATCCGGCATTGTCGGCGGAATCACCCCAGGGGGTGTCTGGTAACTACGGCATGCTCGATCATATCGCCGCGCTGGAATGGGTGCGCGATAACGTTGCCGGCTTCGGTGGTGATCCCGACAACGTCACCATTTTCGGTGAGTCGGCCGGCGGTGCCAGTGTCTATGGATTGCTGGCGACGCCACTAGCGAAGGGGCTGTTCCACAAGGCCATATCCGAGAGTACCTGGGTCACTTCGAACAACATCACCAGGCTGAAGCGGGCCAATGGGTTAACCGGCAGTGCCGAAGCCCGGGGTGAGACCGCCATCGCCGCGAAATTACAGGAGTTGGGAAGATCTGGAGGGGAGATTCTCGAATCCATGCGCGCCCTGTCAGCCCGTGAGGTACTGGATTTGGACATCCGGGTTTCCCTGATAGTGGATGGCGTCATCTTTCCAAAATCACCCGCCGATATCTTCGCCGAGGGCTCGCATAATGTGGTGCCGCTGATGGCGGGAATCAACGATGGTGAGGGCTTGTTCTTTGTCAGACCAGATCGGGTTTTTAAGACGGTGGCGGAACAGCGGGCGGCCCGACTCGAAGAGTTCGGTGAATTCGCCGGTAATTTGATGGATTACTACGTGGCAAAAAACGTGGAGGACGTGTTTGTCACCGAGGTGGATTTTAACACCGACTCCTGGTTCGCGCGGCCGACACGGGAAATCATTCAGGCCATCGCCCGTTCCTCCGAAGACAGTTATATGTACGTGTTTACCCGCAACCTGCGTGACCCGTCCCAGCGTTCGCCCCACGCCATGGAGTTGCGCTATGTATTCAATAACCTGCTGCCTTCTGCCAGCGAGACTGACCAGGATATTGCCCAGTTGCTGAATGACTACTGGGTCCAGTTCGCCCGGGTCGGCACCCCCAACGGCGGTGGTTTACCGGCCTGGCCGGTGTACGATCTGGAGACGCAACAACACCAGATACTGGGCGCCGAGGTAGGCCAGGGATCGATGTTACGTAAGCAGGAACTGGACGAACTCGATCGGTATTTCAGCGATCGTTTCAGCTCCGCTCCATAATTCAATCGGGATTCACGGCAACAACAGAGGCAGCGCAAGCAATATGAAAAAGGGATTCGGCATGATGAGGAACCACCTGGGGACAGTATTTTCGGGACTGAGTCTGGTGTTGCTCGGTTGCTTGATCGGCATAGGCGCCAATGCGCAGGAACTGTCACCGCGGGATGATCCGGCGGTGCAACGGGTCGCGCCCTTCCAGGTGTTCGACAACCTCTATTATGTCGGCGCCAGGTGGGTTTCCGCCTGGGTGCTGGAAACCGACCAGGGTCTGATTCTCTTCGATGCCCTCTACGGCGAACTGACCGAGCTGATCATCGACGGCATGGAGGAATTGGGTCTGGATCCCCATGATCTGCGCTATGTCATTGTGACCCACGCCCACTACGATCACATCGGCGGCGCCAAGCGTATGCAACAGGAGTTTGGCGCGGTGATGATGATGACCGATCCGGACTGGCAGATGACGAACGAGCCCGCGATTTATCAGGAATATCCCGCGCCCATGCGTCACCTGACGGCAACCGATGGCAGCACCCTCAATCTTGGTCGTACCCGGCTCGAGTTCTTCCAGACCCCAGGCCATACCCCCGGTGTCCTCTCAACCCGTTTCACGGTATACGACGACGGTTACCCCCACGATGCCTTCATGTTTGGTGGCGTGGGTCTGAATTTCAGTGGCGTGGAGCGCACCAATATGTATATCGACAGCGTGAAACGGATTCAGAAAATGTCGGGTATTGAAGTGAATATTCCCAATCACGAAGGTTCCGGTGAAGTTTTCGCGCGTAATGAATTACTGAAGCAGCGGAATGAAGGCGAGCCTCACCCCTTTGTCGATCCGGAGGGATTCAGCGCCTGGCTCGATACCCTGCTGGTGAACGCGCAGGCGAAGCTGGTGGAAGAAAAAGCCGCCGTTAACTAGGAGCAGCCTCGATCTATGACTGCCTTAAAGGCCAGAGATATTGAATAATTAATCGGAGGCTTCCCTGGATAACTCGCTGAAGAACTTTTTGCTGAAGTCGTTGGCTGGGAAGTAACTTTCGATCAGCAGTTCCTGCATTCCAATATCCAGGGCAGTGCCGAACTGACTCAGGGTAGAAAATAAACTCAGGGTCTGCTCGCCTATCTTAAAATCAACCGTCAACATGGGTCCATCGTCGCCTGCCTTGCCCGGTTGCTGCCAATTCTGCGGTGGCGACATGCCAAGCAGGCGTTTATAAAGTACATCCGCCAGTCGCAGCAACATGGCGCGGCTGGGTTGAGTACGACCCGTTTCGATGAAGCTGATATGACGCGAAGAGACATCGGCCAGCAGAGACAAATCGAGCTGGGACAGACGATTTTTCTTGCGATATTCGCTTAACAGGGGGCCGGCGGCGGACATGATGCGCTCCTTGAGATATTCAACTTGGCTCTATTCTAGCCACACAGGCTCATGGCTTCCATTACCTGGGAGGTAATTGTATGGCTGCCAGAATCTGTCAGAATAGCCCCATATCGAATCGAAAGCGGGAGGAAACTCTGATGCGAATACCTAAACTACGCACGGTGCTGTACGCCAACACAGCCTTTTCAACGCTCTCCGGCATGTTGATGTTAGTTTTCTCGGGCTGGATAGCTGAGCGGGTGCTGGATTTTCCCAGTATTGTCTATTTGCTGATGGGGGCCGGACTGCTCGGTTTTGCCGCCGCCGTGTTCTATGTCGCGCAGACTGTACCTGCCAACATGACCATGGCAAGGGTGGTGTTGTGGGCAGATATTTCCTGGGTGCTGGTTACACCAGTGGTCATCCTGTTGCTGGCAGATCGCTTGACGTCGCTGGGTAGTTTATTGCTGATCGACATCGCCCTGATCGTGGCGGCACTGGCGGTATTCGAAGGGCTGGCGATCAAGGCAGAAGCGGCCAGGGCAATAAGCGTAGACTGAGTCAGCCAACAGCCTACTGAATTTGCCAGCGTGCAAAAAGACGTCTCGCCTCACTCATTTGCTGCGAGTTCATGCCGCGTTCAATTTCATCGCGCAGTGAAGCCGCTTCGATGTGTTCATGGTTGAGCGCCATGCTGGCCCAGGCATGAGCCTGCACCGGATCCGCGCTAACCGACTCTCCATCGCGGTACATCCTGGCCAGCGTTATAGCCGCGTCGGCAGAGCCGGATCTGGCCGATCGACTGTATAACTCAACCGCCTTGTCTTCATCTGCCCCGGTGCCATGACCGGAAAAGTAGAGGCTGCCGAGGTTGAAAAGGGCGGCGATATGGCCCTGATCGGCTGCAGCCGACGTCCATTTGAAGGCCTGATCGTAGTCCACATCTACACCTCTTCCTGTGAAATACAGTATTCCAAGGTTGTATTGCGCCACATCCAGACCGGTCTCGGCGGCGATCGTAAACTCCCTGTAGGCGGTATCGTAATCCCCATCGAAGGCTGCATTAACACCGGCTTCGTAGTCGGCTAATGCCGGTGAGATCGGTACCAGGCACAGGAGTCCAAGGGCAACAGAGGACAGGCGTATTCGGGGGAATAAGAGATTCAACAATTTCATAAGTCGATGTTAATACAGCAACGCCACCGTGAAAACCAACATAGGCCAGCCCATACCAATAATGCCTATGAAAAATCACCGATTTCGCTATAATACCGCTCCTTCACGCACCCGTAGCTCAGCTGGATAGAGTACCTGGCTACGAACTAGGGGGTCGCAGATTCGAATTCTGCCGGGTGCGCCACATTTTTTCGTAGAACAATCAAGCAGTTACTTCACTAAGTGGAGCACTGCTTTTTTTGTGCCTTTTTGGGGTGTAGCCAAAAATGTGCCATTTGCATTTTTTTCACAAATATTTTCGGCGTGCGGGGCCAGGTGTTCCGGGGCTAAGTGGGCATACCGCTGAACCATCTTAATCTCGGACCAACCCCCTAGTTCCTGTAACACACTAATCGGTGTCCCATTTTGCACATGCCAACTTGCCCAGGTATGCCGTAAATCATGCCAGCGAAAATGAGTAATACCTGCTTTCTCTAACCCGTTTCGCCAAGCCTTGGTATTCACCTGCGTTACTTTTTTACCGCGATAGGTAAAACAGTAAATAGAGTGCTTCCCAAGTTGTTCACGAAGCACAGCAATCGCTTCGCTATTTAACGGCACG
>JADFIJ010000233.1 GCA_022566775.1 Pseudomonadota bacterium
GCTGGTATGCAAAGTTTTGAGCGCTCTGATATAGAAAGGCCACCAGGCCGGCGAGCTCCGGAAGCTTGTATAGCTCACTGCGAGAGGAGTAGGAGGTGTAGCCGTTAGGGTACTCCCGAGCCGAGTATTTTTGGCCTTCGGTGTCTTCCTCGCTAAGTTTGTGCACGAAGTCGATCAGTTTCTCCCGTTCCCCATCGTAGTCTGCATACCAGTCCTCATAGATGAGGGTTGGAAACAGCACCCGCAGGCCGGGTTTTTTTTGCTTGCCGGAATCAGTACTCATGTGCGGTTCAGTCGACGATGGCCTGATAAATGCCGCTGCGGAGTTTGGCACTGTCGTCGAGTCCGGTGGCAGGAATGATCTGGGTCATATAGACGACAACCAATTGCTCCACCGGATCGACCCAGTAGGTGGAATGATAAGCGCCGCCCCAACCGTATTCTCCAACCGATCCCAGGGTGCCGCGACTGCCCAAATCGGTAACGATAGAAAATCCCAATCCAAAACCCTGGCCGCGGCGAAAAGGGATGTCACCCAGATGATTCGTAGTCATCAGTTCAATGGTTTTGCGGGAAAGAATTCGCACGCCGTTCAATTCACCGCCATTTAGTGTCATCTGCAGAAACTTAGCGTAGTCGCCGGCGGTCGATAACAGCCCGGCGCCACCGGAGAAGCTCATATTTGGGCCGTCGCCAATTTTATACAATCCCTGGCTGCGCATGCCATCGGTAGCGGGAATGGCTTCTATGCCGCCACCGTCTTTGGGTTGGTAAACCACGGCAAGACGGTCGGATTTGTCCGGCGGCAAATAGAAGTGGGTGTTGTCCATGCCAAGGGGGGCGAGGATTTCTGCTTGCAGAAATTCCTCCAGCGTCGAGCCACTGGCTTTTTCGATTACCGCACCCAGAATGTCGGTGTTGTAACCATAGATCCATTGTTCTCCAGGTTGGGCATCCAGGGGCAGGGCAGCCATGCGCGCTATGGATTTTGCTATCGGTTCTTTCTTGTTGGCGAAATACCAGCCTTGAAATCCTGCGGCTTCCCATGCGTCAGCCGCGGGACCGCTGCCATAGCTCATGCCGCCGGTATGGGTCAGTAGATTGCGAAGTGTAATCGGTCGTTCTGCCGGCACCAGGTCATAGCCGCCACTGTCGTTAGTCACTGCTACCTGCATCTCTGCCCATTCGGGAATATAGCGGCTCAGCGCGTGAGATATATCCAACTGTCCACGCTCATGCAGGATCATGATGCCGGTGCTGACGATGGCCTTGGTTTGCGAGGCAATTCTGAAGATGGTGTCTGCGGTCATGGGCAGGCCTGCTTCGATATTGCGCATGCCATTCTCGGCGGAATAGGCGATTCTGCCATTGCGAAGTACCAGGATTACCTGACCCGCCAGCTGATCATTATCGACATAGGACTTCAGCACCGAATCCAGGCGTTCGAGTCTTTCCGAGGACATGCCCAGGGCTTCGGGGCGAGAGCTCCTGAAATCCGCCGCGCTGATTGAAGCGGAGACGAAGAACAGCAGTAAGGTGACGAGGGACAGACGGAGTTTTAATTTTGTCATGGCGTTATGCTCGCGTTACTTGATAAATACGTCATGGAGTATATCTGTATTAGGGCAGCTCTGAACAATGCAGTAATGTCCCAGCGCTTCAGGGCTTGCCCTATGGAGGCATCACCGCATTATTCAGAGCTGTCTTAGTCGCCTTCTGTGTGCTTTTCCGTGCTAGCGGGACAATCCCCGCCCACTCTGCACCGGCATGGCGGATGGCCTGGCGTTCAATGACTGCGCCAATCCCGGAGCGGGGCTGGACCGGGGCTTGACATAAAACAGGCGTCGGCGCATGATCCCGCCACTATGAATTCACGATTTAATTTCTGGTGGCTTGACAGATCAGGCAGCCAGGAGACTAAAATTTAATATTCTTCACTGGCCGCCCGAGGGTTGTGGCGGCTTCTTGTTCTAAAAAATCATCAGTTTGTCACAATTCTTGCCGGCCACACGGATCGAGAGCTTGTGGCTATGCATATTCAAAATCAGCATCTGAACCAAATACAATATCGTTGTCGCGGTGGCATTCGCGTGCGACGCTCGGCTGCACCACTGGATTATCTGACGGCAATAGATACGCTAAGGCGATCCATCGATTCCCGACATGGGGTATTGCTGACTTCCAGTTTTGAATACCCGGGCAGGTATACGCGCTGGGATATTGGTTTTGTAAACCCTCCACTGCAGCTGGTTGGGAGAGGGCGAGGATTATCAATCAATGCACTGAACGTACGCGGTGAAATACTGTTGCCGGAAATTTACCGGGCATTGCAGGATTGTGATGCCATCGATCGGCTCGATGGCTCTGCGCAGTCCATCGATCTTACTGTAATCGCCGATGCCCCGGAGGTGGCTGAAGAAATGCGTTCGCGCAGGCCGAGCCTGTTCTCGGTGCTGCGGGAGCTTGTGAATTGCTTCCACAATCCCTCTGATCCCTATCTTGGCTTATATGGTGCCTTCGGTTATGACCTGACATTTCAATTCGAAGACGTAGAGCATTTTCAGGATCGAAACGACGAAGACAGGGATCTGGTGCTGTATCTGCCGGACCAGATCACGGTGGCGGACCATCGCATCGAACAGACCATCTGTTACAGCTACGAATTCGATTGCCGTGGCTGGAATTCTGATAAACGCAGCGAAACCACAGGGGGCTTCCGACGCACCGGTATTTCGGAGCCCTATGTACCCGCTACCCATGTGGAGAAGCATTGTGATCATGAGCCAGGTGAGTACGCAAGACGAGTCGAGCTGGCGCTGGATTATTTTCGACGCGGGGATTTGTTTGAAGTGGTACCGGGCCAGGTGTTCTATGAACCCTGCAAGGATAGCCCCGCCGCAGTTTTCAAGCGCCTTAAAGAAACCAACCCGGCACCTTATGGTGCCTTGATGAATCTCGGCGAACAGGAATACCTGGTGGCGGCATCTCCGGAAATGTTTGTGCGGGTGAACGGCAGGCAAATTGAGACCTGCCCGATTTCCGGCACCATCGCCAGAGGGGCCGATGCCATTGCAGATGCCAGGCAGATCAAGACGCTGTTGAATTCCGAGAAGGATGAGTCGGAGTTGTCCATGTGTACCGACGTAGACAGAAATGACAAGGCCCGGGTGTGCGAACCCGGCTCGGTCGAGGTGGTAGGCAGGCGTCAGATCGAAATGTATTCACGGCTGATTCATACCGTGGATCATGTTAAAGGCATCCTGAAATCTGAATTTGATGCCCTCGACGGGTTTCTCGCCCACACCTGGGCGGTCACGGTCACCGGTGCGCCCAAGCTGGCCGCGATGCAGTTCATCGAGGCGCAGGAAAAGTCTCCGCGGCACTGGTATGGAGGGGCGATAGGTCACATAGGTTTCGATGGAAATCTGAACACAGGCTTGACCCTGCGCACCATGCGCATCAAGGCGGGTGTCGCCGAAATAAGGGTGGGTGCGACACTGTTGATCGATTCAGACCCGGTGGCGGAGGAGCAGGAAACCCGATTGAAGGCGTCGGCGCTGCTGGCTGCTGTCAGGGATGAAATCGGTGCCAACCGTAACGCCACGGGCAATCAATCTTGTTCGATCGGCACTGGCGTCAAGGTACTGATGGTCGATCATCAGGACTCCTTCGTGCATAACCTGGCCAGTTATTTCCGCCGTTGTGGCGTCGAATTAATTACCCTGCGACCGGAGTTGGCTCGGGACTGGCTGCAACAGCAGCAGGTAGATCTGCTAGTGCTGTCTCCGGGGCCGGGTACACCCGCCAAATTCGACATGTCCGGAACCATCGAGCTTGCCTTGCAAAGACACTTGCCGATCTTCGGCGTCTGCCTCGGCCTGCAGGGGATCGTGGAATACTTCGGTGGAGAACTGGTCGAACTGGGCTATCCCATGCATGGCAAGCCGTCCAGAATCCGCCATCAGCACAGCGACATGTTTGCCGGCATCGAGTGTGAATTCAGCGCCGGCAGATATCATTCTCTGATCGCGAATTCGGTACCGGATTGTTTGCGGGTCACGGCAAAAACCGTTGAGAATAACGCCGGGAAACTTTCAAGCCAGGCCCCGGTGGTAATGGCGGTCGAACACGAGAGCCTGCCCATACGCGCAGTGCAGTTCCACCCGGAATCGATCATGAGTCTGGAGAATCAGTGCGGATATCGACTGATAAAAAACGTCGTCGCAGAAGTAGTAGCCGGCATTGCCAACAGTAATTGATCACAGGCTGGTCAGGGCGGCTACTCCAACGCATTTTCGAACCAGATGGCCAGGCGCACGCCGGCCAGACCGATGCGTTGCCGGGCGATCTCCTCCATGCGTGATATGTAGTCGGCACTGAGGGTGAAGGGTCTCAGGCTGCGCCTGGTCCGGTCTGCGGCGGCTATCTCTTGTTTCATGACGTCGGTGTACACATCTAACAGGAGTATGCGACGACTCTCAGACAGCCACAGTGACCAATCAGATTCCACACCTTGTATTTGGGGTCGGGCAGGTGCCGAGAGTTGTTGCAATATGACGGGCAGAGTTTCCACCAGGCCCGCAGCGCCGAGCGCCCGGTCCCAGCGTGCGTGAAGATTGCCCGCGTCGGTGCGCACGCCGTTGCCGCCGCGATCACCGCGCTTAAAAACCTCCGCAGAAAACAGCGACCCTGCATGCAGGGGCTGATGGATATCCGCCATCAGGTGCAACACCCAGCACAGGGCAACGGCGCGTTCCGGCATGGGTCTGCCGGCATCGGCCAGCACCAGCGTGTTGTAATCCAGGGCGGTGACAATATTGTGGACTTGCCCCTCACTGCGAATCGCTGCCCCGTCTTCGCCGCCGATGTCATCGAATCTCGCTACGCCAATGTAGCTGTTGCCTTGCATACTGGCGGCGTCTCGAACCCATGCCCCGTCAAT
Source organism: Pseudomonadota bacterium (assembly GCA_022566775.1). GTDB lineage: Bacteria > Pseudomonadota > Gammaproteobacteria > Pseudomonadales > Pseudohongiellaceae > UBA9145. Next base: position 4,943 of record JADFIJ010000233.1, read on the forward strand.
ATAGTGCCAGGTTGGGCGATTGTATTTTTCCGCCTCGGCTGCGGGCAGACCCCTCGCGATATCCGGCCAATAAGCGGCTTGACCCAGTAGCCACGCGGCCATTTCTTGGTCATCGTCGGTGTCGATAAATCCCGGAACCTGGGCTAAAAAATCCGCATCGAAGCGCGGATGTTGTCTCAGTATGCGCAGCAGCAGGGCTCGCTTGTCCGCGCTTAGAAAATCCAGGGCGACGGCGGCGCTGAGTCGA
>JADFIJ010000234.1 GCA_022566775.1 Pseudomonadota bacterium
AACCATTGGGTGAATGTTGCCCAGTTTTGCAGATCGCCTCGAGGTGGTGAGAATCGATTGTCGGTGTCGAATTTCTCCAGCAGATAGGTAGTAATGGCACTGGATTCGGAAAGCATCAACTCGCCGTCCTCGATCACTGGAGATTTACCCAGGGGATGCACTGCCTTCAAGTCATCTTGCGCCCGAAACGTGGCGGGATCTCGTTGGTAGATTTTTAATTCATAATCAATCCCCAACTCCTCCAGTTGCCAAACCGTGAACATCGAGCGGCCTACGCGCAAATGGTGCAATAAGATCATGAAAATCTCCTGTCAAATTATGCTGTCGAATCCCGGGCATTGAAGCTTTGCCAAGCCAGGATCCCGGCAATGGTCGCATGTTGTTAACATTTCGGCTACCGTAAGCCCGCCTTCTTTTCCGAAGCCTGTGCTGATGCGGAATCCCGAATCCATAACCTACTCTTACCTGCTGCAAAAAGCCTGGCCGATTATCCTGGCCAACGCAGCTGTGCCGCTACTGGGACTGGTGGATACGGCGGTTATCGGCAATGTGGGCACGGTCGAAGACTTGGGAGCGATTGCGTTTGGCGGGCTTATTTTCTCATTCGTTTATTGGAGTTTTGGTTTCCTGAGAATGGGCACCACCGGTTTTGTCGCGCGGGCGATGGGCGCGGGGGATGATGTTGAAGTCCGGGCTGTGCTCGGGCGGGCGCTACTCCTGGCCTTGAGTCTGGGCGTCATGCTTATAGCCCTGCAATGGCTGATTGGCCTGGCAGCATTTTCGCTGCTTGACGGCAGCGAAGCCGTTGAATCAGTGGCCAGGGAATATTTTAGGATTCGTATCTGGGGGGCGCCGGCCACGCTGGCGACTTTCGCGTTAATGGGTCTGTTAATTGGTCTGGGCAATAGTCGGCAACTCTTGCTGGTTCAGCTATTTCTCAATGGGTTGAATATCACACTCGATATCTGGTTTGCCGGGTTCCTGGATTGGGGTGTGTCTGGTATCGCTCTCGGCACGGTTATCGCGGAGTGGAGTGCGGTGATTTTTGCCGCCTGGTTGATCTATATGGAGCTCAGAACAAGAGTGCCACCGCAGCATTCGTTCTGGCCCATGACCAGGATTCTGGATCGGGGGGCTTTGGCAAAGACCCTGTCGGCGAATGGGGATATCATGATTCGCACGCTGTTGCTGGTGTTCTCATTTGCATTTTTTATTAATCAGAGTGCCCGCTTTGGCGATGTGGTGCTGGCGGCAAATCATATTCTCCTGCAGCTTATTTCATTCGCGGCGTTTTTTCTGGATGCCTACGCCTTCGTCGTCGAGTCATTGGTAGGATCTTCAGTCGGCGCCGGGCGCAGAGATATTTTCGACATGGCGGTGAGGCGAACCACTGTGTTGGCGCTAATCACGGCGTTGCTGCTGGCATCCTGGCTGTGGCTGTTTGGGGAGTTTGCCGTGGCTGCTCTGACGGATTTGCCCGAGGTAAGAACTGCCGCAAATTCGAAGCTATTTCTGGCAGCGATTTATGTGTGTTTCTCCTTCGCGGCGTTTCAACTAGACGGAATATTCATTGGCGCGTCCGCCACCGCCCCAATGCGCAATGCCGCGTTTATTTCCCTGGCAGTATTCCTGGTGGCGTGCTGGTTGCTCATCGATCGCTTTGCCATAACCGGACTGTGGTGGGCAATGATCATTTACGTGGCAGCGAGAGCGGATGCGCTGCTGATGTTTTACCCCGGACTACGTCGCTCTATCTTACAAGGTCCGGCGCCTTGATCCTCTATTGCGGGATTCGAGGAGCTGTCGATCAAAAAATTGAGTCTTCGTCGTCGGGGATGATATAGGCTTCAAGGTCCATACTTTGCAGCAATGCCCCGTACAATACTACCCTGCCTTGATATCTGACCTCGCCCGTCGAGGTGAATTCGAAGCCGTATCTGCGCCTGAAGATCAGCGACCCATTCTGGTCCCGAACCGGCCAGACTCCCCTCAAAACCAGGGTCTGATCCAGCAACTGCAGGTTTTGATTCTTGCAATAGCGAAGGACGTGGGCAAGGGCGTCATGTTTGATCTTGTCACTACGCCACCAGAAACTGATGACGGCAGCGACGACGGTAGCCCAGAACATGAGGGAGAGAGACACTGATGGAAATCCCCTTTTGAATTAAGATTGCCCAATAGCCTGTCAGGGATATCAGCCGGTCTTGGCTTCGTGGGCCAGGTACCGGGCGATGTGGGGTTGCAGAATTTCCAGTGCGGTTTTGTCGCAGGGGGGCAGCTCGGCATCGGTGGTGGCGAGCGGGGTGACCCGATCTCCCCACTTGATTATGCAGGCGCCCCAGGACAAGCCGGCCCCAAATGTGGCAGACAAGATGTAATCGCCGGGCTTGACGCGGCCTTCTTCCAACGCTTCGGTGAGGGCGACGGGAATGGTCCCGGCGGAAGTGTTGCCATATTTGTGAACATTTATGAATACCTTGTCTTCTTCGATGCCGACGCGTCTGGCCAAGGCATCCAGAATTCGCTTGTTGGCTTGATGAGGCACCACAAGATCAATGTCCGCCGTAGTCAGGTCAAGCTGGTGCAGGACATCTTCGCAGGCTCTGGCCATACATTTTACTGCCCGCTTGAAAACTTCCTGGCCTTCGAAGTTCCAATTAATATAAAGAAATTCTTCGGACAGACGGCTGTAAGCCGAGCCTAAGTTGGTAATCTGAATGGCGTATTTCGCATCCGCTTCACAGCCGATTTTTGCAGCCAGCAAACCAATCCTCTCTTCGGTCGCCTCGATGACTACAGCGCCACAGGCATCTCCGAATAACACGGCGACATCACGCTGGGCCCAGTTCATGTAGTGGGAAATAAATTCTCCACCGAGTACCAGAATTTTCTTATGGGCGCCGGTACGAATAAGGTTGGTACCAATATGCAGTCCGTAGAGAAACCCTGTACAGGCCGAATTGATATCGATGGAGGCAGCATTTTTTGCGCCGATCGCATCCTGAATGATGGATGCGGTGTTTGGACACAGGGAGTCCATGGTGAGGCTACCCAGCAGAATCAGATCCAGCTCCGCCGGGTCAAGATTGGCGGCAGCGAGGGCGCGCCGCGCCGACACGATTGCCATGTCGGAGAAATTGCAGTGGCAAATTCTACGTTCTTCAATGCCGGTCCGGCTGGTAATCCACTCGTCGGTGGTATCCATGAATGTGGTCAGGTCTGCATTGCTGAGTACCGCAGGTGGTAAGCATTTGCCCCAACCGGTAATCTCTGCGTACAGCATTCATTCTCTCCGGGGTGGTGATCATGGCGTCGATGGGAATCGGAGAACCCGATTCATGTCTTATCTGACTTCATCGTTCTTGTTAATATGATCGACCGAAATTTGTCTTTACTTAATTCGACTGGATAACATGGCCTTTGCTAGTGCTGGCTCGGGATCGACGTTCGCCAGATGACCTATGAGCATACTCGATTTTATGTCTGCTGGGTAGCCTCCGGTCGGGGTGTTTAAGAAGCCGCAATTCGATCAATTCAGGATTCTATATTTCAATATGACCGACAGAATCAAGATTTCTGTCGCGCTGTTGGTTTTCTTAAACATGGCTGATAGACTTGGGGGTGGAAGAGTATCATCCCCGGTGGGGTGCCCGGACTTCAAACCCGGTGAAGTTTGTTAATGACAGGCTTGGTGGGTTCAACTCCTGCCTCTTCCGCCAATTCTTTGTCTCATACCATTCAATAAAGTCTTTAACTCCACGGAAACACTACGAAAACACGCTATTTTGTGTCTTTTGTAATCCAGCACAGTCTTGTGTTATCCGGAAACTAATGTAACATGCAATGTAACACGTAACCCGGAGGAGTCGAATCGTGGCAAATACGACCGCACTTTTAACCGACACACAGCTCAGGAGAGCCAAGCCGAAAGAGAAGGAATACAACTTGTCAGACCCTGGTGGTTTGCAGCTCAGAATCAAGCCGAGTGGTTCTAAGGCATGGTTATTCAACTACCGAAGACCAATTTCCCATTGATCATCCATGCGCGTTCCGCGAGCGAGACCTGTGATGAGCAGCCGAACATGCTCTTCATGGGTTCTTACAAGTGGCATACACCGAGCCAAAAAGTCCCGGTTCTTCCGTCGCCGGTCTGGATCGTTGCCTCGGGTCATACGAGCTGCTGGATGTCGAAGGCGCCTATGCGCATTGTTGGAGGACAAGTCACAGCAAGCATGGTGCCTGCAACACAAATCCAGATCAGTCGTTTGGCAACGACTTCAAAGATCGCGGACGAAGCATGGGTCGAAGTCGGGTTCGCTTCGTACAAGCAGCTCATACCGTTGCGCAGCTCTCTCATTATGCGCAACGGAAGGACGTTCGCAGCCTCGAACGGCCGAGCTGTGGTGCCACGAGGCAAGTTCACGGTCAAGGCCCTCGGCAAGAGCGGGGAGCCGCTCTGGAGCCGCAGCTTGACAGCTGACAAGCCCTTTCAGAGCGTAGAACTCGAGAACTGAGCCGTGCCGGCTGCTTTTCTATATGCTTGCACAGCGTCTGATACCGATTTTGCGACGTCAGTCCATCGTCGCGAACCGTAGCCGCAAGAACCAACGAGCCCTGGGCATCAGGCTCTCGACCTCTGGGCACAGAGTCGGCGGGCGGGACGGCGCAGATGGGCGAAGGACTTGACCAGCAGCTGACCGCCACTGAGTGGAGTTTCCCTGCGCAGTGGTTGCCGGGAAACAGCCAGTGTTGTCGAGTCGGAACTGTGTCCAAGTTCGCTCGTCACGTGCGGTATCGCGGTCTTGCCGAGGAGGCAGTTCACAGTGCAACTGCAGCCAGCCGAAGTTGCGGCGTGTCGGGATGTAGTCGAAGGCGCCAGGCGATTTCAGCTCTTGGGTCGTAGGCTCCTGCGATCCTATGCCGTTGTGGAACTGGAGCACAGCGGTAACGCCGACGCGCTTGTTCGTCATCACGGCCTTGTATTCGAACTCGCGATGCACTGGCTCGAAAAGATCGAGCTGAATCGGGCCCTTTCGAGGCACGCGCACCCTATGCCGGAAGACGAAGCATCGGAACCCACGGTCGATCCACGACTCGGGGACCCACGTCGTTTCGAAGAACGACCATTCGTTGTCGATTTGAGTCGTGCGCGTTGCCGGGGCGATG
>JADFIJ010000044.1 GCA_022566775.1 Pseudomonadota bacterium
CATGAATCCCAGCAGCAGAATTATCAGCCTTAGTTTCCTGGTTGCCACGCTAAGCCTGGGGGCGAACCAGGCCCGAGCTCAAGCCAACGAGCCATTACCTCTCGCCGCATTGACGCAAACCGAGCTGGACGATGGCCAAAGACTGTTCCGGGTTCACTGTGCGCGCTGCCATGGCATGCTCGGTGAAGGCGGTGAGGGTGCAAATTTGAAACGCGCCCGTCTCACCTATGCGGCTGACGACGCCAGCCTGATCTCGATCATCAGCGGTGGCATCCCCGGTACCGGCATGCCTGGAAACTGGACCCTGGATCCGACAGATTTGCTGCATCTCGGCGCTTATGTCCTCTCCCTGGGTCAGTTACCCACCGAAGCCATGCCCGGTGATCCCGCGGCGGGCAGCGTGGTTTACCAGGGCAAGGGGAGCTGTTCCAGCTGTCATATTCTCGCCGGTGCCGGCAAGGGCATCGGGCCGGAACTGAGCGCCGTAGGCCTGCGTCGCAATGCAGAATACCTGCGTCGATCCATCACCAGTCCCGATGCGGATCAACCGCGGCTGGCCACTCGCTTCCGCGGCACGTTGAATTCCTTCCTCACCGTGCGGGTGGTTTCTGAATACGGAATCTACGAGGGCATGCGGATCAACGAAGATGCATTCTCCGTGCAGATGCGCGACCTCTCCGGCACTATCCATTCCTTCGAAAAATCCAAGCTCATCAGTTATGAAAAAATCTTCGGTCATAGTTTGATGCCCGGCTACGGGGCGACACTCAATGCTACGGAAGTGAACGATGTGGTTTCCTATTTGATGAGTTTGAAAGGAGAAATCTGATGTACCGCCCGCTGAGTTCAGCCCTGGCTTTCTGCCTGTTAAGCACGAGCGGTTTCGCCGCCACCAGTTACCAACAACTGCTCGACGATGAGGAAAATGGTGCCGATTGGCTGTCTTACTCCGGCGGCTATCGTTCCGAAAGATTTTCGCCCCTGGCGCAGATCAATACAGCTAATGTAGATGCACTGAAAGTTATCTGGGCTTATCAAATGCAGCCCACCACGATCAGCGGTGCCGGGCTGCAGGAGACCACTCCACTGGTTGCCGACGGCATCATGTACCTGACCGAGTCCCCCAGTAGCGTTACTTCCCTGGATGCCCGTACCGGCAAGTTACTCTGGCACTGGTCACCGGATCTGTCCGATGAAGTATTGAATATCGGTTTTCCGAGAGTCAATCGCGGCGTCGCCATACTCGATGATACGGTCTATGTTGCCACGCTGGACGCACGTTTGTTCGCCCTCGATGCCGGCACCGGTGCGGTACGCTGGGAAACCACGGTGGCGGATAATGCCTCAGGTTTTTCGTTAACGCTGGCCCCCCTGGCCCTGGATGGCAAGATCATCGTCGGTGTCAGCGGCGCCGAGGCCGGCATACGCGCATTCATCGACGCCTATGATGCGGACAGCGGTGAACGCCTGTGGCGAACCTTTACCGTGCCAGAACCGGGCGAGCCCGGCAGCGAAACCTGGCTCGGTGATGCCTGGCAAACCGGTGGTGGTTCTACCTGGCTCACGGGCTCTTTCGATGCCGAGCTGAATACGCTGTACTGGACCACAGGCAATCCGGCGCCGGACTGGAATGGCGATGTCAGACCCGGCGACAATCTTTTTACCTGCTCGGTGCTGGCCCTGGACCCGGACACCGGCGCCATACGCTGGCATTTTCAATACACACCACACGACACTCACGACTGGGATGCCAATCAAATACCCGTGTTAATAGATGGGCAGTTCAACGGCGAGCCACGCAAACTGCTGGCGCTGGCGAATCGAAACGCCTTCTTCTATCTAATCGATCGCGAGACTGGCGAGTTTCTGCTGGGCGAGCCTTATTCCTACCAGACCTGGGCGGAGGGAATCGACGCCAGCGGTAGACCCATCGTCATTCCGAATTCCGAACCAAGCCGGGAAGGAAATCTGGTGTGGCCGAGCCTGCAAGGTGCAACGAACTGGTTTTCTCCTTCTTACAACCCGGACACCCAGCAGTTTTTCGTCGCCAATCGGCGCATGGGAGCAATATATTTCAAGGCGGATGTCGATTATCAACCGGGCTCGCCTTTTCTCGGCGGTGGCGAACAGGCTCTGGACGGTGACGACGCCAGCGGTGCGATCGTTGCCATAGACGCGATGTCGGGAAAACTGCAATGGGAATTTGAGCTGCAGTCTCCACCCTGGTCGGGTGTCATGGCAACGGCAGGCGGGCTGGTTTTTGGCTCCAGCAACGAAGGCAATTTCTTCGCGCTCGATATAGCCAACGGCAGGGCCTTATGGAATTTTAATTCCGGCGCCCATGTTCGCACTAACCCCATGGGCTTTTCCGTAGACGACAATCAGCGCATCGCCATCACCGGCGGACGCACGCTGTTCGTGTTTGGACTCGAGTAAAATTCAGGACGGTGGATTGTCCCTCGCCAGGATCCGTGAATTCTAACGGGGGATGAACTTCGTCATACCCTGGATCGGTCCGACCTCACCGGCATAGACCACGCCGTTGCGGTCGACCGTCACACCCTCGCCCATGGAGCCGACCCCACCCATACCCGATGGACGTGAAGATTCGTGAGCGGGAACGAAGTACAGGACCTCACCGGTGCGGGCGTTGCCCACTCGCAGCCCCTTACTCCAGCCCGGGTTGTAGTTGTCATCAGATTCGGAGTCGATAGCATAGAGCATGTCGGTATTGGGATCGATAAACAGGCCGCTGATACGGCTGAACTGATACCAGGTGTCCAGATGTTCACCGTCCTGGGTGAAGATCTGAATACGGGAGTTGCCGCGGTCGGCCACGAACAGGCGACCTTGCGAATCCATTGCCAGGGAGTGTGGCGAACGAAACTGTCCGTCTTCGTATCCAAATTCACCGAAGCTCTTGATAAAGGTGCCGTCCGGCTCGAACATGGAGATACGGCTCTTGGAAGTCGGACCCGCTTCATCCTGAAATTGTGCACCGTGGGTATCACCGACGTAGATGGTGCCGTTGGGTGCGATCAGTACATCATTCGGCGCGTCGAAATGGGTCGGCGGGTCGCCGGCTTCGCCACCGGTGCCCAGGGTCATCAACAACTCACCCTCCGGGCTGAATTTCAATACCGTGTGGCCCTTGCCTGCCGCCCAGGGGTTTTCTTCCAGTTCCCTGGCATTGGCAGCACGGGCATCCACCACCCAAACATTGCCTTCGCTATCCACGTCCATGCCATGTGGCCAGATAATCAGGCCGGCACCGAAACTGGTGAGCACATTACCATCCGGATCCAACTTGACGATAGGATCGACGTTGGACGTCGCACAGGAATTGGTGCCACAGCGATCGCCGGCCCAGATATTGATGCCGTCGATATCGATATTGACCGCGCTCACCGATCCCCAGCTGCGACCATCGGGCAGGGTGCCGAAGTTGCGTTGCGTTTCATAGGGATTCGGTCGACTATTGATCGGCTCCTGATCGGCATGGGCAGCCGGTTGAATTGCGCCGCGTCGTCCCTGTGCCATCACCGGTGCCGACAGTATAGACAGCACCACCGCCGCTACGCCTGCTTTAAGGAGAAAATGTGTCCCGGCTCTGGGACCGCTCTTATAGGTCTTAATCATCATTCACCTCGTAGAACTGCTTTAAAATTCCTGGATTGATTCTGATCTGACAGCTGTCGGAATATATTCCGAATCGCCGACACAGCGGTCCGATCCATAGTGACCACCACTCGGCGGAACTTGAGAACATGGACTCTCGGGCGAGCATTGTCAAGACGGCTGATCCAGCGGGCGTTTGGGGCCAACTGACTAGACTCCCGCGGTCGGGCTGCGTATGCTCTGCCCCTTGATGAAACCCCATGAGGCCCGGATGCAGAGCAAGTTGATCTATGTAATCTTTGCCATCGTGGTTTTGATCGCTGGCGTCCTGATCGCCATCAGCCTGGCGCCGCCGGTTGCAAACTCCGGTGGGATCCCCCATCCCGATATTCCGGGCATGCAGGCCGGTGGCGATGGCGCCGCTAGACTCGAGTATATTGGTAATCTGGCTTTTGCCTTTCAGTGTTTGCTGCTTGGTCTGATCGTCTGCCTCTGTAGCTTGGGCGTATCTGAACGGCGTCGAAGCCGCGAGTTGATGATTTACATGGGGAGCTCCCTGGGCTTCATGTTGATCGTATGGTGGCAGATGTATTCCAGTCACCAGGCGTTTCTGGAATCCGGCACCACCGCCTACTTTATGGGCTTTCCCATCGCCACCGCATGGCAGGTTTACGGCACCTGGCTCGGCGCGATTCCCCTGATCCTTATCTACAGCATTGGCTTTCGCAAATATATCTACACCTCCGAAGACGAGGAGAAATTCGATCGGCTGCTGGCCGAGCGAAAAGTAGCCGAACAAGACCAGCCCCGGAAACAGGCAAGCGGACCGCAATAAGCCTATGGAAGCCTATAGACAGGAAATAATTCTTGGCGCCGTCGCCATCTACATGCTGTTCTGCGTGCTGACCGGCTTGTGGGCTATGAAGCGCACCAAGAATTCCAGTGACTTTTTTATCGCTGGGCGTGGGCTCGGCCCCTTCGTCATCGCCCTGGCGCTATTCTCCAGCACCCTCAGTGGATTCGGATTTGTCGGTGGCCCCGGGCTGGTCTATTCCGTCGGCGTCAGCTCCTTCTGGATGGTGGTAATTTCCTCCACCGGTTACGCCATAGGGTTTTTCCTGGTGGCTAAACGCATTCGTATGATCGCCGAATTACGGAACTGTATCTCCCTGCCGGATATCGTCGCAGCCCGCTACAAGAGCGAGGCGGTAAGGTTTCTGATGGCGGTAACCATCGTGCTCGGCGTCATGGGTTATCTCGCCACCCAAATACTGGCCATGGCGGTGGTGATGCAGGCCATCCTCTCCGGCACGGTCATGTTTGCGGACATTGGCCTGGTGGCCTGTGTCGTTATTTCATCCGCCGTGCTGATCTTCTATTGCGTCACCGGCGGCATCATCGCCTCGGTGTATACCGACGTGGTGCAAGGTAGCATCATGATGATCGCCGGCACCCTGATTCTATTTACCGCCATGTCGGTATTCGATGGTGGCATGGCCGAAGCGACCTCCATCATTCTTGCCGATGACTCGGAAGCCATCATGCCTTTCGGGGCAGCAGGCATTATGGCGTCGTTAGGATGGTTCTTCGTCTTTGGCCTGGGCCTGGCCGGACAACCCCACATCATCACCAAGATGATGATGAACAAGAACATCTCTGATAATCGCATCATCCTGCCCATGTCTCTATTCGGCTACATCATGGCTGCTTTGCTGTGGATATCCATAGGTGTGGTAATTCGCGCTGCGGTAATTGACGGCGTTATCGACCCACTGGCATTACCCGACGACGCCGCCTCCGTATTCCTGTCTGTGTTTGCCAGCCCGCTGCTGGCAGGCATCGTCTTCGCGGGCTTGTTTGCGGCGATCATGTCTACGTCCGATGCGTTTCTGAATATCGGCACGGCGGCTATCATTCACGATATACCCAAGGCCATCCGCGGCCATAGCATACGCAACGAATTGTTCTGGGCGCGAGTGGTCACGGTGCTGCTGGCTATAGTCGCCGCAAGTTTCGCCTTGTATTCGTATTACACAGATGCAACCCTGGTCGCCATTCTCGGCGCCTTCGGCTGGGCCACGTTCTCGGCGTCTATATTCCCGGTGGTGGCCATCGGACTCAACTGGAAGGGCGCCACGGCGATGGGAGCAATGACTGCAATCGTAGCCGCCCTGCTCATCAATTTTATCGTGCAGCTGGCAGGAATCGTGTTGCCCTACGGAATCAGCGGCGGCCTGCTGTCTTTCGTCACCTCCCTGCTGTTGTTTATCGGGGTATCTCTGCTCACCAAGCCGCCGCAGTTGGATGCTGATATTGAAAGCGTGCTGGATATTTAAGCTGCGACAGACGGGTTCGGACTACTACTTCGACAGGTTTAGTTCTTTTTCGTCTCTGCCACAAATCCCTTCCAGGATTGCATGTAGGCAACGAACTTGTCCGATAAACCTTCGTTACGCAGATGTTCTTCGGCTACGGGAATTTGCATCGGTGTGAAGTTGGGGTCGCTCTCATACTGCCGGGGGAAATCATGATTCAGTATTGCTGCCCGCCCTAGAATGATCCAGTCTGCGCCGGCGGCCAATGCTTGTTCCGCCTCTGCCGGGGTACGAATCTTGCCGGCGACACCGAGGCGCACATCGCCCCGTTCCAACTCGGTAAAGTAAGACATCAGGCTACGCCCCTGCATGTCCTCTTCTAGCGGTTGCTTGAAGACGTCCCACAGTGACATGTCGAGAAAGTCGATCTGAGCCTGGTCTAGCATCCGTGCTGCCACCGACACGACTTCGGAAAGTTTTACTCCAAAGCGTTCGGGTGACAAGCGTACGCCAAGCATAAAGTCCGGGCGGCACTGCGCGCGCACGCCGGCAAAAATTTCGAAGAAGATGCCGCTCCTGTTTTCCAGACTGCCACCATATTGGTCTTGTCGGTGGTTAATTTCGCTGCTGAGAAACTGGCAAAGAATATAACCGTGGGCGCCGTGAATCTCAACACCGTCGAAGCCGGCTTGCTCCGCGCGCAGGGCCGCGGCGACGAAATCCCCGACGAGTTGTTCCACCTCCAAGGTGGTCAGAGCCCTGGCGCCGGTTTCCTCATTGTCGGAAGGACATACGGGGGTCTCACCAATCAGTTCGGCCGGCGAGCGCATGCCGGCATGATGCAGCTGGCAAATGGCAATGCTGTTCTCGCTTTTTATCTTGCTGGCGAGGCGAGTCAGACCTTGCAGATGCTGATCGGAAAAAACACCCAGTTGCCCGGGGAATCCCTGCCCAATCGCCTGTACATGGGCGGCACAGGTCATGATGAGACCAAAGCCGCCTGCCGCACGCATGGTGAGCCACTTGAATTCTTCATCGGAAAGAACACCGTCGACATGGCTCTGCAGATTGGTGAGGGGCGCCAACATGAAACGATTTTTCATGCCCGGGCCGCGGGTGAAACTCAGGGGTTCAAGCAACTTGCGCATAGTTCGAAACCAAGCGACTCCTAAGGAGCCAATCGAAAACTGCGGGCAGGGTACTATGTCTTCAAGCGAAACGGAAATCTGAGTTCAGCACAGAGGGGTCGGAAACATTAATCTCCATTGCCCCTTGTATGAGGTCGCCGTTAAGCGTATCGATGTAATCGGCAGCTAGTAGCATAATGGTTTCGGCAAAGGCGGGAGAGGAGAGCGAGTAAAATTAATGTAAAACGCGAGAGCGGCTTTAACCTGATAACCACATTATGATTGTTAGGTGTCTTGCCGGCAGTGGAATTAGATTGACACCATCTCCGGTCGTTTCTGCAGATGATCCGTAATCCCTTCATAGGCCAGTGCAAATTCCAACACCTTCTGGTCTTCGCCGAATCGACCCATGATCTGCATCCCCATGGGACGACCGCTGGCGTCGAAGCCTGCCGGCACATTGACCACGGGTATGCCTGCCAGGGTGCCGCCGATAACCACTTCCATCCAACGATGATAGGTGTCCATCACCCGGCCATTAATCTCCTGCGGCCAGTGGATCTCCTTGGGGAAAGGAAATACTTGTGCCGTGGGCAACACCAAGAAATCATATTCATCGAACAGCCGGCTCAGTTCCCGAAACCAACTGGCTCGCACCGAGCCGGCTCGATAGATATCTGCAGCGCTCAGTGTTAGCGAGTATTCAATTTCCCAAATATACTCGGGTTTTAGTTGTTCCCTGGTAGCCGGATTATTGTAGAGACTCATGGCCCCGGCGCGGGACCAGTGGCGAAGATCCATCCATGCCTGCCACAGCGCCGCCATATCGAAATTTGGCATGCAGGGCTCCACCGTTGCGCCGGCACTGGCTACGGTTCTCAGACTCGCTTCACAGACATCGAGCACACCGGGCTCGGTCGCCAGGTAGTTGTCATAACTGCCCATCCAGCCAAGCTTGATGCCGTTAAGATTCAAGGCTCTGAACTCATCGGCCTCGGGTAAATCGTCCGGCAGAGAAAGCGGTTGATTTGGAATCGGGCCGACCAGAGAGCGCAGCAGGCGAATCGTGTCCTCGGTGTTTCTCCCCAGCGGTCCGGAGGTGGAAAGCCGATGATAAAAAATATCACCCCCTGGCACCCTGCCCGACGTCGGTCTGAAGCCAATGACATTGTTGAACGCACCGGGATTGCGCAACGAACCCATCATGTCGGAACCATCTGCCACCGGTAACATGTGAGTGCCCAGACCAGAGGCTGCACCACCACTGCTGCCACCGGCAGTCAGGGCGGGATTGTAGGCACTGCCGGTCGCGCCAAACACAGGATTATAAGACTGGGAACCGAGACCGAATTCCGGGGTGTTGGTCTTGCCGATAAAGATTGCCCCCTGGTTTCTGATTCGCGAAACCAGCAGGCTGTCACTCTGCGCAATGCGGTTGGCATAGATTGGAGAACCACTGGTGGTGCGCATGCCGGCTACATTGGTAAGGTCCTTGACGGCATGGGGCATGCCGTGCATCCAACCCCGGTACTGGTTTCTCGCCAGCGCCTGATCCGCATCCAGGGCCTGGGCGAGCAATTCATCATCATCCACCATGCTCACAATAGCGTTGTAAACAGGATTGTATCGATGAATGCGCTCCAGATAGGCCTGCATGACTTCGACACAACTGGCCTCACCTTGCCGGATAGCCGTCGACAGATCGGATGCGCTCAAGTTGGTCAAATCGGCAGGCAGACTGGCTGCGAATAGTTTAGCCCTCTTGCTCACGGACAGAGTCAGTGCTGCGCTCAGACTCGCCCCAGCCACAATAAAATTTCGCCGCTTCATGCTACGCACCCCATTTATCTGACCCCATTTATCACTCCATTTCTATTCTAGCGCGTAAACCATTACCGCCGCACCGCTACGATCCAGATCGGTCACCGGGCTTTGTTCGGTGCCGAGAAATCCTGTAATGACACCGATCATGATGTTCGCATGCAGACTGGGTTGACCGATGACTACGGCGATGTATTGCTTGCCGTCGACGCTGTAGCTGATGGGAAATGAGGCAGCAATATCTCCAAGGTCGGTCTGCCAGAGAATCTCACCGCTGGCATCGTCGAAGGCCTTGAATGACTCATCCAGCGCGCCCCCAAACACCACACCACCTGCCGTGGCCAGGGCGGCCGAGGTTGGGGACACCACTTCACGAAAGTTCCAGTCCAGCTCCCTGGTAGCCAGATTGACCGCCTGCATGCGCCCAAACTTGCCATCGCTGTCCGGCAGGGGAGTCGGTGTCAGCTGCGAGCCGGAACTCAACAGGCCACCGTTTCCGGTTGGACCACCGTTCATACAAATTTCGGAAAGGGGCAGGTATAACATCTTAGTGTTGGGATTATAGGCAGCGGATTGCCAATTCCTGCCACCATTCGCAAAGGGACAAACCAGCATGGTATCTTCTGCGTTGGGAGCCGCATTGGGATTCAGGGTCTTGGCGCCGGTGACCGGATCGATGGCGGAGACGAGATTTTGCAGTCCCAGGTCTATCGAAAAAACATACTCTCCCGTAGTCGCATCGACGGCATCATACAAGGCCATTTTACCGGCGGTGAGTACGACTTTTCGATCGACGCCATTCACCGGCAATTCGATCAGCTGCCGCTCGTAGATCCAGTCCAGGTCCCACTGGTCGTTGGCCATATGCTGGAAGTGCCATACCAATTCGCCGGTCTTCGGTCGTAAGGCCACGGTCGAATTGGTATACAGCGCATCGGTATTAATGCCGGGCTTGTCGACAGGATACAACAGCGAAGCGGTGTCATAGGTGGGTGCGGTACCGAAATAGATCAGGTCCAGCTCGGGATCATAACTGCCCGGTATCCAGACCGAGCCACCACTGCGCTTAGCCAATTCCAGGTCATTCCAGGTATTGCCGCCGGCGGCGTCGGGTCTGGCGATGGAATGGAAACGCCAGACTTCTGCGCCGCTCGCCAGGTCCAGACCGACAATAAAGCCACCCTCCGGCACCATGGTGGCGGTGATACCCTGAATTACCATGCCATTGGCGACGATGGGCGCGGCTCTGAGAGAATAAGGAATGGGGCCAGATTGAGTGGTGATGATCTCGGTGTTCCAGATGACTTCGCCGGTTTTGCTATCGAGCGCCAGCATGCGCATGTCACCCGTGGGCATCAATACCTTGTTGTCATGCAGCGCCAGGCCGATCTTGGCACTACCGATACCTGCCCCTTCGTGCTTATGACGCCACAACAGTTCACCTGAAGTGGCATCCATCGCCAGCATGGTGTCGCCGGTGCTCAGTAGATACATGACGCCATCGTGGACCAGGGGAGTGGCCATGTTGGAACCACTCTCCAAAGACGCTGTCCACGCCAGTTCCAGATTCGCAACATTGGCCCTGGTGATCTGATCGAGGGGGCTGAAGCCAAACCCGTCATAGGTGCGACGCCACATGAGCCAGTCACTAGAAGGCGGCGCCGCCAGCATGGCATCACTTACCGGGGACAAATTCGCCAGCAAGTCATTGCTGGCTGCTTGGGCAACACCCACACTCTGCCAGAATCCGGCGACTGCGGCACAGGCTATTATCAACTTGATTGGTTTGATTATTGACATGTTTACTTCTCCCCCTGGCTCCTTAAAAAGGCGTCCTTACTGCGATGTAATGAATTTTCTAGTTAGACGCGAAAACCAGTTCACCGCCTATATAGGTCTGTTCAATTTCAATATCCATGATGCGTTCTGCATCGACGCTCAAAATGTCCGCCGACAGCACGATCATGTCGGCGAGTTTGCCCGGCTCGATCGAGCCCTTGATGTCTTCATCGAAATTTATATAAGCGCTATTGATGGTATAGCCCCTCACCGCTTCTTCCACGCTGATGGCTTCATCCGCACCGAACACCCGTCCACTTATGCCTTTTCTGGTAACTGCAGCGTAGATGCCCACAAGCGGTCCGATGGGCAATATGTCACTGGATATGGCGACGAATATCCCGTGGTCCATGGGTGAACGGATCGGGTTGTTATGTTCAAGCCGCCAGCCATCGAGATTCGCCGCATACCGACCCTCGAGGGTATAGGTAAAGTTCGGTTGCTGGGTGATGAGTATATTGTGTTGCGCCATCTTATCCATGGTGGCATCGGAGGGCCGCATGGAAAAGTGATTGAGATAATTTCGATGATCCTCCCGTGGATTACGGGTGAGTGCGTCGGCGAGGGTGTCCACCACCAACTCGATTGCCGCGTCACCGATTGCATGAATGCCCATCTGCCAACCGGCATCGTGAATCTCATTGATCAGCGCCACCAGTTCCTCTTCGGGCATATTCAGGTAACCGCGATAGTCACCCTGGTCTAGATAAGGCTCCTTGGTGAACGCCGCCGGGCCGGTGAAGCCACCGTCTGCAAATATCTTGATGGGGCCAATTTTCAAGAAGTCGTTGCCATCTCCGACGCGGGCTTTCAATTCTGCTATTGCCCCCGGATCATCCCATTGAAACTGCAAAGTGGAACGTGGCAACTTCAAACTCGAATTCGCATATAACTCTTCCCACATGGTATAGGACCGTGGCGTCTTCGAGGCGTCGGTGATGCTGGTGATGCCCATGGCGAGCAGCGCATTAAGATTAATTTCGAGGCTGTCGATCAATTCTTCATAGGTGGATTGCGGTACCAGTCGTCCCACTATGCCCTGACGTTCTCGAATAACGCCGTTAGCAACGCCATCTTCATCCCGCTCGATAACGCCGCCTTCGGGGTCGGGGGTCGCGTCGGTGATGTCGGCCAGTTGTAGTGCCAGGCTATTGACTACAGCACTGTGTCCGCCCGCGCGGGTAAAAGTAATGGGGTTATTAGGCGCAGCAGCATCCAGGTCCTGACGCAATGGCTTACGTCCTTCCGCCAATACGTCTTCAGACCAACCATAGCCGGTGATCCATTCGCGGGGACCGAGCTCGTCAGCCTTGATCCGAATCAGGCGCTGCATCTCGGCAATCGAAGTGACTTCGCTCAATTCGATGTAACGCTGGGGTCGACCGCGGATGTGGGTATGGGAATCGATAAAGCCGGGCATGAGGGTCTTGCCCTGGAGATCCACCAGCGTCGCTGCCTGGTATTTATCGGCGATGGCAGCATCCCCCACTTCGAGGATGCGCCCAGCATTCACCACCACGGTATCGGCTATGGTGAAAGCCTCATCTACGGTGACAATCTTGCCGTTGCTCAGAATCAGATCCACCGCGGTTCGCGGCTCCTGGGTCTCTTCGGATTGGGCTTGCTGCTGCTCTGGCTGGCAACTCACGAGCGCCAGTACGGCCAATGTGAACACGGTACTTATTATTGGTTTTCTCATGACATGAAACCTGTAGGCATGGCTGTGTAGACTAGATCATACGGGATTATTCAGGGTCATTGAATCAACAAATTTTCCTGCCGGGCGAAAGCCAGTGTCGCCTCCAGCGCAAGGCTAAACTTTTCGACCATTTCATCGATCTGTGATTCCGTGATTATCAGCGGCGGGCAGAATGCAAGGGAACTGCCCGCAACGGCTCGCAATAACAAGCCATGGTCCTGGCAACTGCGTTGGGCGAAGGCGCCGACACGACCGTCGACGAAGGCGGCGCCAGATTTTTTGCAAGCGACCAGTTCTACCGCGCCGATGAGTCCCACACCGCGAACCTCACCCACCAGGGGATGATCTGCAAACTCCCGCAGTCGACCCTGCATATACGCCCCGGTCGCGGCGGCCCGCTCATACAACTTGTCACGCTGGTAGATCTCCAATGCCTTGAGGGCGGCGGCGCAGGCCACTGGATGACCCGTGTAAGTGTAACCGTGACCGAAGATGCCGACTTCGGCGCTGGGTTCCACCATGGCTTCGTACATTTCGCCGGGAATGACGGCGGCGCTGATGGGAACATAGGCAGATGACAACTGTTTCGCCAGACTCATCAATTGCGGCTCGATGCCCATAGTGGTGGATCCAAAGTCATTGCCGGTGCGACCGAAACCGCAGATCACTTCGTCCGCCCAGAATAAAATATCGTGCTTTTTGAGCAAGGCCTGCACCCGTCCGAAGTAACCCTCGGCGGGTATCACCACGCCACCGGCACCCATGACCGGTTCCGCAATAAAGGCGGCGATGGTGTCCGCGCCCTCGGCGAGGATCAGCCGCTCGAGATTAGCGACGATGCGCTGAACAAATTCGCTCTCCGACTCACCCTCATTGTGGCAGCGATAATAATGGGGACAATCGGCTCGCAGGATTCCCAGCTCCGCCGTCGGTATATCGAAATGCGTATGCATGACCGGCAGACCGGTTAACGCGGCGCTGGCAAGGGTGACCCCATGATAACCACGATCCAGCGCGATGATTTTTTTCTTCTGCGGATTACCGGTGACATTGTTGTAGTAACGCAGCATTTTTATGTGGGAATCGTTGGCCTCACTGCCGGAGTTACTGAAGAAGATTCTGGCGTCTGCTACCGGCACCATCCCTGACAACTTATCCGCCAGGTCGATTGCGCCCTGGTGCGTCCTGCCGCCAAACAGGTGACTGTAGGAAAGCGTCTTTAATTGTTCGGTAATGGCACTGATCAGTTCTTCGTTACCATAACCCAACGCCGAACACCAAAGTCCCGCCAATGCTTCCAGGTACTGATTACCGGCGTCGTCATAAACATAGACCCCCTCGCCTCTGGCGATGCTCAGTTGTTCCACATTCTTAAGGTTGGTAATGGGATAGATAACGGAAGACATGCTGGTTTTTCTCGTATGGCGTTATTGGCATCGAACGCAGAATCTTACCGTAAATATTCGAAATCTGCTAACCACCCGGGACAAAACCTGCGGTGATGGACGGCGCACCTGGCTACCGGAATAATACCCCTGCACAGTCTTGCAAGCCTGCGCAGCTGTGCCCGGCCCGGCCGTGCACGCATAGACTTTACACCATTGCGGGTTTACTCTTCCCCTGTCCTGGCTCACGGTCCGGGGTATTTCTCCGACCCCGCAACGCACAAGGAAGTTATTCTGAATAACACCACTCCACAAACAGAATTCTTACGCGTACTCGGGCGCAAGGAAGTCCTGGCCCTGGCTTTCGGCGCCATGATCGGCTGGAGCTGGGTGGTGCTATCGGGAACCTGGATCGATTCGGCCGGCACCGGTGGTGCGATCCTCGCCTTTCTCTTCGGCGGCGCGGCGATGCTGTTGATCGGTCTCACCTATGCCGAGCTGGCTTCGGCATTACCCTTTGCCGGCGGCGAACATGTGTATAGCGATCGCGCATTGGGGGCGGGTGCCTCTTTTATTTGCACCTGGGCAATTGTTCTCGGCTACGTTTCTGTCGTTACCTTCGAGGCTGTTGCCCTGCCGACAGTTCTGGATTCGCTAATACCTGGTCTCGATAAAATCTACCTGTGGCAAATTGCAGGCTGGGATGTTTATCTGTCCTGGGTGTTAACCGGCGTGTTCGGCGCGGTGCTAATGACCCTTCTCAATGTGTTCGGCGTGCGCATGGTGGCCCTGGTGCAAACCGTGGTGGTGCTGGCAATTCTCATCGTCGGTGTGTTGTTTGTCAGCGGCGCCCTGTTTACCGGCGAGATCAGTAATATGCAGCCGTTGATGAAGGACGGCTTCTCTGGCATCACCCTGGTGCTGGTGATGGTGCCATTTATGTTCGTTGGCTTCGATACCATCCCCCAGGCGGCGGAAGAGATCGACCTGCCCTTCAAGGATATCGGTGCGGTATTGATGCTCTCGGTAGCGATGGCAATCATCTGGTACGGCCTGATTGTGCTCGGTGTCGGCCTGGTATTGGACGCTGCCAGCATCGCCAATGCCGACCTGGCGACCGCGGCAGCCAACGCCAAAATTTATGGCGACTTGGGTGCCACGGTGCTGTTGATCGCCGGCCTCGCCGGCATCATTACCAGCTGGAATGCCTTCATCCTCGGTGGTAGTCGCGCAATCTACGCCCTTGCCCGTGCCGGCTTACTACCCGAATTTCTCGGCAGGCTGCATCCAAGGTATCGCACCCCGAAAAATGCCATTTTGTTGATCGGCGTATTGTCCATTATCGGTCCGTTCTTCGGTCGACCGGCCCTGGTCTGGGTGGTGGATGCCGGCGGCCTGGGCATCGTCATTGCCTACGCCATGGTGGCCTGGTCGTTCCTGGTACTGCGTAGGAAGGAGCCGGAGCTGGAGCGGCCCTATAAAGTACCTTACGGCAAGCTCGTGGGCAGCCTGGCATTAGTGTTGTCAATTGGGCTGGGCCTGCTATACCTGCCGGGTAGCCCGGCGGCGCTGCTATGGCCGCAGGAATGGGGAATCGTCATAGCCTGGATAGTCCTTGGCGCCATTCTCTACGCCGTTGCGAAGAAAAAATAGGGGACAGAGGTTGAGGTATCCCCTTTTTTTGAGTTCATACTCAAGCAGAAAGGCTTTCGAGGCTACCGACTGTTCCGATTGGGTAGGTCGGGGTTTATTGCGCTGACACGTTCTGGCAGCGGCATGCCATCGTGTCGCCCCTCACCATTCAGTTCGTGACCGTAGGCATTCCCATGAAACTTTTCAGCAGGTCCTGCCTTTGACCTACCTGATTTTGAACCAATCGACCATAAAAACGAGGTTACCCGAATTTTCCCTGACATACACAGCTCGCATAAATGAGATAAGAGAATACCAATCTCGAGGAAATAGTTTCAAGTTGCCGAGCATATTTTTAATGTCTTTGTTTATCATCAAATTTCAGATATTCGCTTAAGGCGCTGCGCAGCAGCGAAATTCTGGTGGTGTTGCGCTGGTCTTCATGGCAGAGAACCCATAGGTCAGTCTTTAGTCCAGGTAGTTCCTCGCTCACTCGCTTGATTTTCGACCTTCGATCTCCAATGAAAGTTGGCAACACCGCCACCCCGATCCCTTTTTCGACAGCGGCAAAGCCAATTTCCACGTCATCAACAGATAACACGGCTGAATCCAATAAATCGTGTTTTCTAATCCATGCGCCGACGTCTGTGTTGGCAAGCGATAGCGCCGGGACTATCCACCGAAATTGATTGTATTCTCCAGGGCCTAAGTGCTGAATTTTCTTTTTACGTGCAATCGTCGTATTCATATAGATTGCGTACCTTACGGTCATGACCCGCCTTCCAAACAGAGTTGGATCGGGGTCATTGCTGCCGCGAACGACGATGTCGGCTTCACGGTCGCGTAAACTGACAAGTTGTGTTGAAGCATTGATTACTACTTTTATATTCGGGTTGGCGCTGAGAAAGTCAGCCAGGCCATCCATTATGAGGAAAGCGATGGATTGACCCAGGGAGATAGTTACGCTACCCACTGGATCACGATCAGCCCCCAGCAGTGACCGTTCAATGTCGTGAGTCAGGCCTGATATTTCTGTGATTTTCGGTAATATCGATTCCGCCAAGGGCGTTAGCGTGTAACCGGAACGCTCTTTATCGAATAATTGTGCACCCAGTGCATGTTCGAGATGGTGTATGCGCCGGAACACTGTGGATTGGTTAATTCGAAGCAGTTCCGCGGCACGGCCTGTGGACCCAGCCTTGGCAACGGCAATGACCAGTTTCCAATCATCCCATGATAACTTGGATATGTTATGCATTTTCGCATAGTACTATACATAAATTGCGTATATCAATGCATTTAGTTATCAGCTACCCTGCGATCTCTGTTCAAGCAACTCTCCAGGGAGAGGGCGATGATAGTTTCCAAATCTGTTCAAATTGATTCAGCGTTGAAAGACGCATGGCGCGTATTTGCCGACATGTCAGGCATCGTCAATTTTCATCCCTGGGTCATTAATTCGCCCTTACTGAGCGAGCACAATACCGGTAAAGGTGCGTCACGGCGATGTGAGTTTAAGGATGGTACGTCAATCGTTGAGACAATCACCGAATGGCGTGAACACGAATATATGAAAATGACGCTGAGCGAAACGCCCGCGCCGATGAAATCGGGTACCGTTTCAGTATATTTTTGCTCCATGAACGGCGGAACTGAAATGAGAATGGAGATGGATGTAAAGATAGGTCTGGGTCCAATTGGCTGGATTATCGGACCATTAGCAGTAAGACCCCTGATAAAAACTCGCTTCGAGAAGTCGGTCCTCAGCATGGATCATTTCATTAAGACGGGAAAAAAATTCGACCCCAAAGGCAATATTGTCGACACAAGTTCCGCTCCAACCTGAAATGAAATCATGAGGCCTGTGCCTTGCTATTCAATAATTTCCGGATTGGGAAACGATAGAGAAAAGCCATACCACCGGGTAAAAATCTGTTGTGGTTTTGAAACCTCCACCACTTCACCTTCGCTGTCATAGATCTGTCCTGTTTTGATGCTGTAGCCGTCGCTGAGATCGATGTTTCTTCCTTCGATACTCACAGTCTCGGTGTCCCAATACAGCGCCGTAGGCGTCGAGGTAAGTGGATCTAAAAATACCAGCAATTTTTGACCAGCCATTTCATCGATCAGGTAATTGCCCTTCTCTCTCAGTACTTCCACCGAATAATATTTCTGCGTGTTGTCATTCCACACACCCAGGCCCATGTCCATGCGGTCTATACGGGTGTCCTCTTCCCCCAGTGTTTGAACGAACATCGGCCTTAACTGTGCGCCAGGACCGCTAGTGGAGAATCTCGAAGCCCGCAACCGCCGCCCACGGCGCGAATTGAAAGGGCGCTCGGAAATAGCGATCGCCATAGCCGAATCCATGGCCAGTGCCTGGTCCACACTCATGTGCAGTAGGTTTGACACAGGTAATTGATAACCGGCGTGCTCGCCTGATAGGCCTTCACCGGTCATATGACTCCAAAGTGTCCTGGTCTCGGTGTCTTCCATGACGAACAAGCCATCATAGAGGCCGGATACGACAAAGTGATAAGACTTTCCTTCGATCGAAGGAGCCAGACTGACCCCGGAATTGCAAACGGCTCAGAACGTCGCCATCCACTCCAGACCGTTAGCTGTACCCTGGGCAATATGATGATACGCCATCTGATCCCGCATCAATGCCAGGTATCCGTCGGCGGTGCGGGTCACCAAAAGCATGGTTTCGCCGCCGACGGTTTCACTATCTAGTACCTGCTGTAATAACTGCGTCTCATCGACATGAAAGGTCTCGAAAGCACCCGCTCCGGCGGTGCTATACCTGTTCATATCGAAGCTATCCGCCGTCGATGAGAAGGCTATTTGAGCGCCTAAGATGATGAAGGCGGAAGTAATTGCCGTGAAGAGATATCGACTGGTATTTCGATCAATCCTTTGCATAACGAAGCCTCTGATTGACTGATTAGAGATCAGAACATATTGCATTGCACAAGATATGGAGTAAAGAGTTTTTTTGCCCCTGGACTTGACATCGGTCAGTGGCACGAAGGCTTCGCAAGCTACCGACTGTTCCGATTGCTTAGGTCGAAGTTTAATGTTCTCACGTGTTCTGCCAGCGCCCTGATCTGGCCGGCAGAAAACATCGATGCGAAAGCCGGCATGTTGTTCCGGCCATTGCGAATAATATCTGCCACGTAAGTCGAATTGAACGCAGCCAATCCTTCCAGCGGCATGCCATCGTGTCCTCCCTCACCATTAAGTCCGTGACAAAACTGGCAGGTGTTTCGGAACAGGCCTTGTCCTTCCGGATTGGCGTGAGAAGGGTTTACCTGCGCCCGGGC
>JADFIJ010000235.1 GCA_022566775.1 Pseudomonadota bacterium
CGCATCGGCGGCCTGCTGATGTATGGCATCCCCAACATGAAACTGGGAAAAGACGTCGTCGATAGGCGCGTCGATTTGTTGCGCGAAGAAGGCATAAGCTTTGTAGTGAACGCCGATGTTGGCGGTGCCGGCGAGAACGCCCTTGCAGTCGATCAGTTATTAAAGGAAAACGATGCGCTGTTACTGGCAACCGGTGCCACCACAGCGCGGGATTTGCCAATTCCTTGTAGGGACAGTGACGGCATCTACTTCGCCATGGAGTTTCTGCTCAAGAACACCCGCTCTTTACTGGATTCGAATCTGGACGATGGCGCCTATATCAGTGCCAAAGACAAGAATGTTATCGTGATTGGCGGTGGCGATACGGGTGCCGATTGTATCGGCACCTCGCTTCGGCACGGCTGCAAATCCCTGGTCAATTTCGAGATTATGCCTAAGCCCCCGGCCGATCGCGCCGACGATAACCCCTGGCCGCTGTGGCCAATTATTCATCGAGTGGACTATGCTCATGAAGAAGCGGCTCAACATTTTGGTCAGGACCCACGGGTCTATTCGATCTCCGGTAGGGAGTTTGTTTGCGATGCCAAGGGCAAGTTGTTAGGCATCAATACTGTGGAAGTGGATGAGAATTTTAAAGAGATACCTGGCACTATTGAGTTCTGGAAAGCCGACCTGATTCTCATCTCCATGGGATTTCTCGGTCCCGAGCACTATGTGAGCACGCAGCTGGACCTGGAACTGGACGATCGCTCCAATTACACGGCCAGTTACGATGAATTTCAGACATCCAGAGCCGGGGTATTCGCCGCCGGCGACTGCCGCCGTGGACAGTCCCTGGTTGTTAATGCCATCGACGAAGGTCGCCTGGTGGCCGATCGGATAGACCAATTCCTTACAGCCTGAAATAAATCAAAAAAAGTACGGCCACCTCAGGGGGATGTAAACGAAAACTCCTGAATCCATGCGTTCGACTCCTGTGTTCCGTCCGGATCGGAAGCGTTTCGAGTTTGAGGTGGCCGTAAACCACCCGTGCCCGGTCAGTGGGCCCGAGCTTCAGAGCAGTATTGCCTACTGTGCTGAGGTGAAATCAACCAGTTCCACACGCTCATCTTCTTCCAGATCGATCTCCAGTATCAATCCGATGCCAGGCACATAGTATTTCTTCTCGGTCACACCAGGCTCCAGCGGTGAGTACTCCAGATTCTCGAGGCATTGGCCTTCACAGTCGAAACCCGAGTCCGTCATCTCATCGGCGTCGATAGCCAGAGTCTCCGCGATGTCCTCTGCTTCCCCGATTCGATATTCCTGGCGATAGACCTCTCCAATAATCGGCATCGCTCTAAACAGAATACCCGCCTTGGCGCCGTCCACGCCGGCTTCCCAGGAGCCGTCGATATCAGTCAGTACCCCGTCTTCGTAGTTGAGCGATAACTCGCCCATGTACCAGACGTTGCCATCTTCATCCTGCGCATACCAGTCTGATGTCGATTCGATTACTTCACCGTCTTCTTCCGCCACATCCTGGACTACGATCGCTTCGATGCCGAGGATCTCCTTGGTTTCGTCCAGTACCGTGACTGTGATGGTTTCGTCTTCCCCCTCATAGACCCAGATGTTACCAGGCACCAGTGGAAAGTATGGATTGGGATTGGCGGCGATTGCATCGAGTGTGAGAAAGTTGATGGACTCCAGATCCGGGTCATAAGGATCTTCGCCGAAAATCTCACAGAGCATGTCGTGTTCCTCTTCAACATCATCACATTCCTCCACGCCTTCCAGTCGCTCTGTCTCCGCATCCAGAAAACATTCCTGTTGTTCATCCGCATCGCCGTAGTTGAAACAGTTGGCTTGAAGTTCGAAGAAATCATCTTGCACATCAGCGCGACAGGCAAGCAGTTGGGCATTGGTGGTACGGGAACAGGCTCCCTCTCCTGATACTGCGGCCGGCGTATCAACCCCCACGTCCAGCAAGGACGATTCCACGATCGAAAAGCTCAGCTCGCTGTCAGCTTTCGACGCCACTAGCTCAATCGACAAGGCCTTCTTTTCACCTTCTCCATCCTCAAATTCAACATAGGGCAAGATCAAGGTGTAGCTGTCCTCATCTCCAACTATTTCGGGATACTCCTGGGCTTTTACCCCGATAACAAAAAAACAGGTCACGCAGAAAATTAGTACGAGTAGCTTCTTCATGGCATAGGCTCCTGATTAACCAAGTCAAGCCTCCCGAAAGAGGAGGATTAGTCAGGATGTTAGAGACTGAACTTAACCGGGAGATTACCGCAAAGTTACCAATTGGTTAGGTTGGCAACCGGAGTATGTTGGTGGGGAAATATGCCGCCTCAATATTCCACGATTCAGGGTGGGTTTTATTCATCAAATTTCCATCAGTGTCCTGTTATCCGACAATGGAACCAAATAAACTATCCTCCAGGCTGGGCTTGGTAAGACCCGATTACCATATGGTAATGTTGGAACGGAACTGGCGGCAATTCCATAGCCAGTAGCTATGCTAAGCTGTAAATCAGTTTTACAGTATTTGTCTGGATTTCGAGGCTGCACATGCGCATCCTGTTAGTTGAAGACGACATCAAAATTGCCGCTTTTGTTAGCAAGGGATTAAAGGAAGCTGGCTATGTGGTGGACCATTATATTAATGGCAACGACGGCCTGAGCGCGGCCAAACTGGAGTCTTACGATGCCGGTGTAATTGACATCATGCTGCCAGGGATTGATGGCTTGACACTTATCGAAGACCTCAGGAGCAGCAATATAAACCTGCCGGTGATTATTCTCAGCGCCCGACGATCTGTCGATGACCGGGTCAAAGGATTTAACACCGGCGGTGATGATTACTTGACCAAACCTTTCGCTTTCTCTGAATTACTGGCCCGCTTGCAGGCCTTGATAAGGCGGGCAAATCATATTGTCGAGCCCAATAATCTGAGCGTTCACGACCTCACTATCGATATCCGTTCAAGGAAAGTCAGCCGGGCTAATAGAAAAATCAATCTTCAGCCTCGCGAATTCAGTTTGCTCGAGTACTTGATGCGCAACGAAAATCGCATCGTCTCAAAATCCATGATTATGGAACACGTGTGGGACTATAATTTCGATCCGCACACGAATGTGGTTGAAGCGCGCGTGTGTAAACTGCGAGATAAGATTGACAAGGATTTTGACACGCCACTCATTCATACTATTCGTGGTGTCGGCTATGTTCTTAAACGCGATACTTAAGCCACGCTCCCTGGCAGGTCGTCTCACGCTTTGGTATACGCTGGTCTCGACGTTTCTATTCACTGTCGCTATCGGCGTAATCTATTTACTGATCGCAACCGTCTTGCTGAACCAGGTAGACAGTGACCTGGTGGAAGACATCGCTGAATTCAATGACATTTATCGCGAGCGGTCCATTGTGGAATTGTGGCGGCAACTACAAACCGAAGCCGCAGCGGATGGGGCCGACCAGATATTGTTCAGACTCTATACCGAGCAGGGTGATTTACTGCGATCGACGGATGATGGCACCTGGGATGATCTTGAACCCCTGGAAAATTTTGCCCTGACGCTACGGGCCGACAACGAACCCCTGATTAACGGCATTCATTTACAAGACCATGAGTTTCCCGCCCGAACCATTTATGGAACGCTCACCGATACCAATGGCAGCTACATCATTCAAATCGCCGAATCCCTGGAAGAACGAGCAGACATACTGGAAATTTTTCGGTTGGCAGTATTGATCTGTTTTCCTTTTCTGATTCTACTTTCTCTCATGGCGGCGTGGTTGATGGCCAAAACTTCCTTGTCCGGTGTGCAAAAAGTTACGGATACCGCGATTGACATCAGTAATGGGGCCCTCGGCGAACGGGTTTCCCTCACGGACCAGGGCCTGGAAATCGACCGACTGGCGGCAACCTTCAACAGCATGCTGGACAAGATACAATTGTTGATTCGCGGCATGCGGGAGATGAATGACAACATCGCCCACGATCTCAAGAGTCCACTGGCTCGAATCAGAGGCATCGCGGAAACCACCCTGACAGGCAGCCATGACGAATCCCAGTACCAACAATTGGCCGGCAGCACGATCGAAGAATGTGACCGGCTCCTGCATTTGATTAATACTATGCTGGATCTGGCGGAGACGGAGGCTGGACTGGCCGCTAGTATGGAAGTGGTTAATCTCACCGAATTGATCGACGACGCCTGTGAGCTCTACCAGGCGTTGGCGGTTCAGAGCGATATTGAACTGGGCAGCAAGGTTGATCAGGACTTGATCATCGATGGCAATAAGCAATTCCTGCAGAGGCTAATCGGTAACTTGTTGGACAATGCCATCAAGTACACGTCGGCGGGCGGCAAGGTCACAATCGATCATAAGGTTTGCGGCAAAGATGTGCTAATTCGTATTGCCGATACCGGCATGGGAATTCGGCAGGAAGACCTGGCCAATATCTTTGAACGTTTCTACCGCTGTGATTTGAGTCGCAGCAAACCCGGCACCGGCCTCGGTTTAAGCCTGGCCCTGGCGATCGCCAAGGCACACTGGGGCAACATCTCGGTGCAGAGTATCGTCGCCGAGGGCACGCAATTCACCATTACGCTACCGCTACGAGCCTGAGATATCCTCAGAAAATATCTAGCTAATTCAAAAATTTGGTAAAAACGATCCCTTGTATCTTACTGGGCCCGACTGAACATGTTTGCAGTCTGTCCGCGAATTTGAGTTGCCTAGTCCCCTTGCGCACGCCCATATATCCTTCACTTTAGCCAGCGCTGCGGAACTCGCTTCGCTCAGACAGTCCTCGCTCAAATCTGTCTAAAGTGAAGGATATAAGCATGGCCTGATTGTGCGCAAGGGGACTAGGCAACTCAAATTCGCTTGATTTAGTGATAAACGATAATTCAGTGATTTCGATATCGTTTTAAACTATATACTGCCAGGTTTTCACTGCAATGAGGCGAAGCTCCTCTACCCTGCTTGCCTTGCAAATCAGACCATTC
>JADFIJ010000045.1 GCA_022566775.1 Pseudomonadota bacterium
GAATTCGAAAATCCAGCGCCCAGATCACCGATCTTTACTCGAAAGATGAGCTGCTGGGCAGGCAGGTAATGGCAGTGGTTAATTTTCCGCCGAAGCAGATTGGTCCGATGATGTCCGAGTGCCTGGTCACCGGATTTCATCGAGAAGATGGCGCCGTGGTGTTGGTTGCACCGGATAGCCAGGTGCCGAATGGAGTGAGATTGATCTAAGGCACCGAGGCCACCCCCTGATGAAAATTACAATCCTCGCCAACAAAGACCTGGCCAGTTGTATCGCACTGAATCGCCTGCTGCCTCTGCTCAAGGATCACGAACTCTGTATTTTTCTTTCTGCCAAAGTGGGAAAATCCGACCGCCTGCCGCAAGCGCTCGTGGATCTTAATTTCTACGAACAGCAGCTGTTTAATAACATTGTCTTCCCGCTAGCCACGGCCCTGGGTATCGACCGCGCAGCATTAAAAACCTTCGATGCAATCGGCAAGGACATCGGCAGAGAGATACTGGAACTCAATGCCATCAACACCTCGGATTTCGAGCCATTCAAAAGCACGCAGCCGGACCTGGTGCTTTGTATTCGCTACGGCGGCATACTACAAGAAGCGGTGATCGCGGTACCTCGATTCGGTGTACTGAATTTGCACTCCGGCCTGCTACCTCAATACAAGGGCGTGATGGCCACCTTTCGAGCCATGCTCAATGGCGATGACGAGATCGGTATGACCCTGCACACTATCGACGACGGCGGAATCGATACCGGGCGAATCATCGCTACCACCACGATGGCCGTGAACCCCGGACGTTCCTATCTCTGGCATGTGTTGGCCTTATACACAGATGGCTGCGACTTGATGAGCGCAGCGGTGAGAAAGATTGCGGGTTCCGGCGGGCCCGTGTCAGAACCTCAAATCCAGTCAGGAAACTACTATAGCTTTCCCACCGATACGGAACTGAAGGCCTTCGCGGATATGGGTTTCAAATTGACGGATAGTGATGAATTGGTCGGTATCGCCAAACAGTTCATTGTGGGGTCAGGTCTTGCATATTAGCGTTGGCAAGACAACTGGGCGCTAACATGCAAGACCTGACCCCGCGGTTTTGATCCCCGACGCGAAGCCTGTTCGCTTGCCTATTAGGAAAACTTAGGGCCGCCTGCTGTTTAGTTGCCAAGTTGCAGGCGTTCCTGGTTGTTTTAGGTATTTTCCGCTTTTTTCAGCTTGGTGTATTTTTTCCGATCAATCATCCGCGGTCTGGATTTCAGGCTATGCGTATTTTCACCATCTAGCGGATCTTTGCCATCGAGCAACAGTTCAATATGCTCAAATTGATCATTACCCCAAAATAGCTGATCACCTACTATCATGGTAGGCACCCCGAACACTCCATGGGCTATCGCATTGCTGGTTTCCGCGATGAGGGCATCCTTGATGCCTGGGTCTTCTATTTTCTTCTTAAGACCTACTGCTTTGACGTCCGCCCGCTCCAAGATGGCTATTAAATTATCTATATCACCCAGATCTTCTCCCTGGGTCCAGCCCGCCTCAAACAGCCGTTGGATAACAGCCAGCTGTTGCTCTCCACATACCTCTATTAGTGAGAGGCGTAAGGCAGGCAGGGGATTGAATGGGTGAAACTTGGGTGGGTTGTACTCGAAACCATGAAGGCTAGCGTAACGCTGGCAATAGCGTGAAACCCAGTCTCTTTTTGGTGCAATTTCAGCCGGCCCAAGCTGACCCCAATGATCCAGCAACTTTCCAAACACTACCGGATGTGGTCTCAGTTTCAAATCGTATCTCTGGCATAACTCGCCAATATCCCGCCAGGCGAAGAATGCGAAAGGAGAGAGGTAATCGAAATAAAAATCTAGAGTACCGGGTTTCATGTGGTCGATTCTATCAATCAAGGAAGTGTAATCAAGATGACTCTATTTCGATCGCAATTTTAGCTTAACCCTAATTGCGATACTGGCAAGTTACCTGGCTCTAATCGATAATTCTCCCATGAAACTATCAAAATCCATATACAAAAGTATCTCTATTCCATCCCAGGGTCGGCTATTCCTGCACCCGGTAATGCCAATTGCAGCGATTATTCTGTGCCATTAAATAAACAACTGTATGCCCACTAGCACGAGTCCCAGTGTTGCAATATTCCAGCTCAACGTTCTTAACCAGGGAATACCTGCCGCATACAATGGTAGGAATAAGACACGTCCACCGAAGTACATGCATGTACCCCAGTAGCTCATGCTGCCAGAGCTATCGGTTACGAATACAAGTAATACGCAAACCGCGAAGAAAGGAAAGGTCTCCAGGAAGTTCCATTGGGCGCGGTACAGGCGACCGGCGATACCGGTGGGCAATATGTTCTCGTCTCTCGCGCCCACAGAATACTTCATGCCCACTTGGGCTTTAAACACAAACGACGCTGTACTGAGATGAATGAGGCCCCAGAATGTCGCCGCCAGTAGTATCCAAAGTTCGAATGTCATGGTTCGTCTAACTCCACTAATATCCAATACCAAGGCAGTAGCTTCCCTGGTCAGATCTACTGCCAGGTATCAGTGATCCTATCTGACAGATAACGCACTTAACTCGAGGGCGTGGGTATAGCGAAATCCTTGTCAAATAATAAATGGGGTCAGAGTAAAAATACAGTACTGTATTTTTACTCTGACCCCATTTATTTCCTTATTTAGGCAAGGTATCCGAATACAGCGCGTCGTACTCTTCGATGAATGGCAGCTTGGTCGACTTCCTTTGCAAGTCCTGCGGCATCGACGATACCTCTTACTAAAGCGACGATATCGCGAGAGGCCTCTCCTGGATTTGACACATTGTGCGCGGAAAGTAACATCTCAACGTTGTCGACCATCGTCTGGGTCAATGCGAGCGTTTCCTTATCGAGTGGTAAAATGGATTCGACCTGTTCAAGTGCCAAGGCTAATTCAGGGCGTTCGAGTTGATGTGACACGGCCGCGTCAAGCAACAAGTCTATGGTCTCCTCTAATGTCTTATCCATTCCCCATGCAACAGCACTCTCCACTTTTTCTTTCAATACATTTCTATAGAACCTGACCAGTTCAGCAAGAATTGACTCTTTAGTGGGAAAGTATTGATACAGTGAACCAACGCTAACTCCTGCAAGTTCGGCGACTGCATTGGTGTTCACAGAGTCAAATCCGTCTTTTTCCAAAATGCGAGCAGCAGCTTCCAGAATGGCGTCAAATGTGGCCGCTGCGCGTGCCTGACGCGGGCGTTTTCGGGGGTGTATGGCGGTTTGATCTTTCGGCATTTGATGCGAGTACTTATTTTCGTGAGATTGACAGAAAATAACATTGTCACGTAAAGGCGACAAGTCACGTCTGATGCAAGCCTGATTGGATAAACTTCACGTTACGGCTCGCAGGCAGTTGCTGTGGTGACAGCCAAACCACCTTGGAAGGTCTCATGGTGAAATCTAAGGAACTGAAATGACATTTCCGAGTTTCATGTGGGTTAAAACGACTCCGGCTTGCATGGCGCCTGCCATTTTACCAGAGGATTGATCTTATGAATGCATCATTTTCTGTGACACGTGTTATCAACTCCTGTGTCCTTCTCCAATTTGGTAAGGATGCCGTTCTGACCGATCCCTATTTTACAAAACGCTGGTATATGAAATGGAATGAACCAATCGGGATGAAGGTCTCGCAACTTCCTAGGCTCTCGGCTATTCTCGGTGGTCACTCGGTGTTCGATCATTGGCAGATTGGCTCCTTGGAGTCATACCAGTATAAGGATGAAACGCCCGTGTTTGTTGCCACAAAATCAATGGCGCGTAGCGCCCGGGCGGTTGGATTCAAGCATGTCGAAGTACTCGAGTGGAACGCGAGTCGTCGAATCTCGGATCGATTGTCGTTCGAAGTCGTTGCCGCTCAACACTCCGCCGGTTTAAAGGTCAACAATTACGTCCTCTGCACACCAGATCTGCGTGTATTTTTCGGGAGTGAAGCCTGTGACCTCGAACCGCTTCGACAGTATCGGGATCGAATTGGCAGCGCTTGCATCGACGTAGTCCTGGCACCTGTCAATGGCTTTCATTTGTTCAATCTCTTGAAGCTTGTAATGGACGGGAGGGATGCGGTTGAGGCAACACGTATTCTGGGCTCGAAGACTCTTGTCCCCATTCACGATTCGCAAAAGTCCATTCCATTTCTGTTTGGCGTGCGAAGTTCTGGAGCGGATGCTGAAGAAGAAGCGAAGCGTGTAGACGAAGAGATCGAAGTCGTACGTCTAAAGCCCGGTCAGAAATGGGGATATCAGCGATGACCTGGTCTCCCTGAGCATTTTCGGTTCATCATGGGGTCAGGTCTTGCATGTTAGCGTTGGCAAGACAACTGGGCGTTAACATGCAAGATCTGACCCCGCGGTTTAATTTTGGGGGCAGATTACGGTTTGTTACAGAACGCAGATCGCGGTCTGCCCCTTATTTTCTCTTTCCCTTATTTCACCAGTAGAGTTAGGCTGGATTAGCCGGTGCTCACCGTAATCGCGATCCTGCCCTTCTGTGTGCCACCCAAGTAGTAGCGTAGTGCGTCTGCTGCTTGCGGTAACTCGAATGGGCCATCGACGACTGGCTTCAGGATCCCGCTCTCGAAAAGCGGCGCCATTTCTTCCAGTCCCTGTGCAGCTCTGAGCCCGATCAGGCGAAATTGTTTACCGCTAAGGCGTTTGATGAGTCGGGAGAGAATCACGGTCGAGAGTAGCCTGGGGGTAGAGCCTCCAACGGTAATATAGCTACCGTTGGGGCGCAGAGCTCGGAGGTAATGGGTGGGGAAATAGCAGGTCTTGGTGTCGAAGATGACGTCGTAACGCTTTCCGGAACGGGTGAAATCTTCCTTTTGGTAATCTATGACGTGATCAAAACCTACTGATTGCATCAGCTCCAGTTTGCTGGCATTGTCCACGCCAGTCACTTCAATATCATGTTGCTTCAGCAACTGAAGGGCAATCGGTCCCACGCCGCCACCGGCACCATTGATCAGAACATTGAGGCCATCCCTCAGCTCGACGATGCCATGCAAGCCCTGCCATGCCATGCCAGTGTCGCGGAGTGAGGAGTGGCGCCGGCCTGCTCGAAACTCAGTGCTTGCGGTTTCAACGCCAGATGATTCACGTTAGCACAAACATACTCGGCGTATGCACCAAAACCACTGGCGTGCAAATCGCCGTACACCGAATCGCCCACCTTAAAGCGTGTAACCCCGGTTCCAACCGTCTCAACGATGCCTGCAACATCGCAACCAATGATCCGAATCGCTGGCTTGGGCTTACGAAATCCATACCACCAGCGCATGAACAACGGCTTCCCGGTGATGATGCCGACATCCCAGTCGTTCACGGATGTCGCACGGATTCTAATCAGCACCTCGCCATCTAATGGCACAGGGATCTCAACTTCCTGTAATTCAAGCACATCTGGCGAACCGTATTTTGTAAACAGAACCGCTTTCATTAATTTGCCCACTACGGAAACAAATTGGAATTCCTCAATAATTTCAATCAAGTCAAGTAGGTTACCGGCTAACTCTTGTGGGTGTCCAGTTTATTTGGACCTGTTCGTTACTTGGGTTAAAGGCTGCTTAGCGTTATGTTCTGTTGTCAGAGACTAAATTTTATGCGGTCGGGTGTTGTACAGGAATCTCTTCGCAGAATCGGATTGGATATTGCATCCAAATTCGAATTAGATGTATCCTAATTATGTAGAGGCATTGCTTGCATCAAAGCAGTGCTACTAATTTGAAATCGTGCTGTTGAGGGGAATACCGTTATGAAATCACTAACTCGTTTTAGTTTACTTATTGCCTGCCTGCTGGTTCTGGCCGCTTGCACCCAGACTTCTTCGGGACCGGATTATAGAAATGAAGTGGGTGCCAATGGCCTGCTCACGCCCAGGGCCTTGTTTACTCGTTATGTAGAAGCTATTGGTGGCGAGGATGTAATTCGCTCTCATTCTTCCACTACTCTGCATGGACGCTTCATACTGAGTGCCTTCGGTATCGAGGGAGATGCGACTATTTATTCTGCCGCACCCAATCATCTGTCACAGATTATAGAATTGGGTGGATTTGGAACAGTTCAAACCGGCTATAACGGTGAAATCGGTTGGTCGGTGGACCCACTACAGGGAAATTCGATTCTGGAAGGTGACGCCCTGACCGATCTGGTGCAACAATCCGATTACTACTTGCCGCTTAATCTTGGTGAGAGTGAGGGACAGGAAACACAGGAATTGACTCAGTCCGGAGGTTCCGATGCCTATAAAGTGATGTTAACGGATAGTCGGGGGAAGGAGACTTTTCTTTACTTCTCTGCCCAGTCAGGCTTATTGGTTCGCAGTGACACCATTACTTCTAGTCCGGCCGGTGAAGTACCAACAACGACGTTGTTGAGTGAGTACCGGGATTTCGGGGGCTATATGCAGCCGACTCTGATAGTAATCGATGCTGCAGGACAGGAATTCAGTATTGAAGTAGACGAGATCACTTTCGATGATGTCAGTGACACTCAGTTTACTCCTCCTGCTGCAATTCAGTCCCTGCTGCAAAGACGGTAAGTATGCAGGGGACGCATGCAACTTGGCAGCTAAGCACTGGCTTTATAAATAAATGGGGTCAGAGTAAAAATACAGTACTGTATTTTTACTCTGACCCTGAGATATCCATTCCCGCGCTAACGCGTAAGATCTGACGCTGTACTCCCTGGAAGGGCACCGCCACAGATTGAGTTGATTGAGCATTCTTAACTTTTTCTTTCTGATGTTCGCGGCCGGAGGCGCGGTGTCGGGAGTTCGCTACGCCCAATCCCACATGATTTCCCTGAATCCGGATCGATCTGAACAAGGCATCAATCATTGACTGCTGCGAGGAGGCGAGCTTTGTCGTCGGCGGCTTGAGAATGAGCGACCTGGTCGAGAAACCGCTGCGGCCTATAGGGTGCAAAGGCGTCGAGCGTTATATCAGTGAGAATCTCGCGACGAATTATCTCGCCCATGATGGCGGCCAGGGTAACACCGCTGTGGGTGACGGCAATATAGACATCGTCGAATCCCGGAATATAGCCGACGATGGGAAAGCCATCTTCGGGCAGCGGTCGAAAACCCAGAGTCAATCGTTGCAGACCTACACCACGCGCACCCGGAAGCATAGTCGCGATCCTGTCCAGGATACGTCTGCCATGCATGCTACGCAGCTCCACACCGGGAAAATCCTGACGCCCCTGCAGGATATCGCGATGCGCGGGAATCTCCGGCGCATAGTAACTGTCTGTGCCGACGATACTGCCGCTTGAGGTTTGTTTGAAGGAGACTGGTAGCTGCTCGTTTACCGTTCGAATAAGCGGTCGTAGAGGCACGCTGTGGGCAAGAATTCCCGGTGCGTGTTTCAGCGGCGCAACATAGTCGATCTTTGCTGCCAGGGCCGGCGTATCGACACCCGCCGCGATCACGAGCCGATCCAGGGAGTATTCTCCACTGGTAGTGGCAACGCCGGTCAGGCGACTGCCAGAAAATATCAGATCCGTCACCTCACAGGGATAGAGCACCCGAGCGCTATATTTCCTGGCTTGATCGAGAAATTTATGGGTCACTTGAACGGGATCGAGATGCCCATCCAGGCCCGCATAGACGGCGGTTTCAAATGCACCGGGCGCAAGATTTGG
The DNA here is from genome assembly GCA_022566775.1 of Pseudomonadota bacterium. Taxonomy (GTDB): domain Bacteria; phylum Pseudomonadota; class Gammaproteobacteria; order Pseudomonadales; family Pseudohongiellaceae; genus UBA9145. Next base: position 7,697 of record JADFIJ010000045.1, read on the forward strand.
CGCCAGCTCAGAAAACTCCCTCGGCCCCAGAACGCTCATTCTATAGCCGGCGCGGTCCAATCTTTGCGCGCGCTCACTTAGTTTTGCTGCGGCCTCAGGTTGCTGCTTCCACAGCAGGCTGCCGCCCCAGGTGATATCCAACTGCATCTCCGTCTCTAGTTGGTGATAAGCCCGCAGGCTCCGCAATCTGAGATCCCGGTAGTGTGAGTCATCACTGAATGCATTCAGCCAGGCAAAGGATTTACCGGTGGCGCCGCTGGCAATTGCTGTTTTTTCGAATACGGTGACGTCGGCTCCGGCCTGAGCAAGGTGTAAGGCGATCGAAGCGCCCATGATACCGCCTCCGATGACGCCCACAGCGAGGCGCGAGCGTCCGGCCAGCAGGATTCCGGATGTCGACGCGATGGCGATACCACCCATGCCTATTAAAAATTTTCTGCGACTCATATTATTCGATGCGTCCCTGAACCAACGTAAAGATATTAGCGCAGATTGGCGTCAGATTAAAATAAATGGGGTCAGAGTAAAAATACAGTACTGTATTTTTACTCTGACCCCATTTATTCTTGATAGCATCCACCGTGTCCGGTCACATTCAATATTGCGATCCAGGGGGTATCTGAAAACATAAAGGCAGGGGGAATAGAATGGCTGGTAGGGAAACGAACGAAGAATCATCGGCCGGGTTAAAACGGGATATTGGCAAATGGGGAGCGATGTTCCTGGTTCTCAATTGTGTGATTGGGGCAGGGATCTATGGCTTGCCGGGCACGCTCATGGAGATGGCGGGAAGTTTCAGTCCCTGGCTGTTTCTCATATTTGGTGTGTTGATCATTCCCGTTGTCTTAACCTTCGCGGTACTGGCCAGCTATTTCAGTAATACCGGGGGCCCCATTTTGTATGCCGGCTCTGCGTTTGGTCCCTGGGCCGGATTTCAGACTGGTTGGCTGCTCTATATGGGCCGGGTGGCCTCCTTTGCCGCCAATGTTAATGTGTTGTTTGACTATGTCGCCTATCTTTGGGATGGCGCAACGGCCGGATTATTGCGCAATTTCATGATCTTTTTGGTCATTGCGCTGCTTACATTGATCAATGTTCTCGGCATCAAAAAAGCCATTCAGGCCATCAATATCCTGACGTTCTTCAAGACTCTGCCACTGCTTGTCATGATCATTCTCGCGTTTCAATATTTAACACCTGAAATTCTTATACCCAGTGAATTTCCCCGCATCGATGATGCTGGCGCACTTACGCTTCTCATTCTATTTGCTTTTGTTGGATTTGAATCCTCGTTGGTGAGTGCAGGGGAAACCAAAAACCCTAAAAAAACCATGCCGAGGGCGTTGATAACCATGATGTTGTTCATCACGGTATTCTATTTTTTAGTTCAGCTTGCTTACGTTGCAGTGGCTCCAGAGGGCAACGAAGGCGCACCGCTTGTGGAGATGGGGAGAGCGTTACTGGGAACCGCTGGAGTCGTAGTGATTATCTTAACTGCCATTTTTTCAATTACCGGCAACGTGACGAGTTCACTTATCTCCAGCTCCAGAATTTCATTCACCATGTCCAGAGATGGGGACTTACCTGAATGGTTTGGCATTATCCGGGCAAAATACAATACACCGGTGAACTCAATTTTGTTTTTTAGTGCACTGGTGTTCCTGTTGGCGATATCCGGAACCTTTGTGTATCTTGCGGTGGCCAGTGCGCTGGCGAGAATGATTGCTTATGGGATTTGCACGCTTGCCTTGCCCATAATCAAAAAGAATGCCGACGAAAAGATGGCCCGGGAAGCGATGCCCCTGGCCGGTGGGTTTTTTATCCCAGGAATCGCCTTGCTGGTGATTGCTTTCGCTATTTCACAGGCAACTTTGAATTCCTGGGTTTACCTGCTTGGGTTTATGATGCTCGGAAATCTCTTCTATTTTGCCAATAGCCAATTCAAAAGGAAACGAGCGCAATCATAGCTTCTCTTCGATAATTTCAGGATATCCGAATACTGCCGGTGTGCCTCCCGAGTGCAGAAATACGATATTTTGATCTGCAGTGAAATGTTTGTTCTCAACCAGGTAAATCAGCCCAGCCATGGCCTTCCCCGTATAAACCGGATCTATCAGGATGCCTTCACATACGGCGGTTTTATGAATCGCTGCTAAAACATCGTTATTAAGCTGTCCATACCCCGGGCGCAACATCCTGTCATCAACCCAAATATCGTCGGCGCTGATGATGCCCGGGTGGCCGATCATTTCAGCCACTATCTTGGTTTTTTCAAACACGCGGGCGGTCTGGGATGCTTTATCCCGCCGCACACAAAATCCATAAACCGGAATCTTGCTACCCATTGCACGCAGGCCTGCGACCAGTCCCGCTTGGGTCATGGCGCTGCCTGTACCGATAATAATGCCATCTACTCGAAGCTTAAGTTCATCAAACTGTTGCAGCAGCTCTTCCGCACAATCGACATAACCAAGTGCACCCAGGGGAGGTTGACTTCCGCTCAGGGGAATCACGTAGGGATTTTTGCCGTTACTCCTTAATTTTTCTGCCATTTCATACAGTGAATTATCTGCGCCTTCCTCATCTTCGCCGTCCGCATAATAATGGATTTTTGCACCCATCATCTTCATCAAATAGGGATTTCCAGAATTGTGGTACTCCTGCGGTCGATTGGGGGTTCTATCCTCGAGTTGCACTTCCACTTCCATACCACATTTTCTGGCGGCGGCAACGGCGCAGCGAGCATAATTGGATTGCACGGCACCGGTGATGAGAATGGTGTCGGCTTTCTGCGCAATCGCCTCGCCCAAATAGTATTCCAGTTGCCTGGATTTGTTTCCCCCCATGGCGAGGCCGGTGCAGTCGTCCCGTTTTATCCAGATATCTGCGCCACCCAGATTCGAAGTCATGTTTTTTAGAAACTCAAGGGGTGTTGGCGTGTGCGATAGGATGGCTCTTGGGAATTTGTCGGTTAACATTTAGGGAGCCTCTGATCAATTCAATGACTGCTCTGGCTTACAGCCGATTACGATATCGAGGCGCACTTTCGCAGGCATGTGCCGACGTGTCAAGGAAGTGCAACGATGAGAGTGGGGTCGGCTGCGTGCCCCTTCGGGCAGGGCCTGGCGCGCACCGCTGCGGCGTTGACGTACTTGCCAAGGACTAATGGCCATCGCCTACATGGATGTAGGTGAGGGGCGTGAGCCGGGAGCGGAAGCTTTACCTGCGCACGCCGCCTTGCAGCAGCACGCGCCAGACTCCTGCAGAGCGGCCATTGAATTGATCAGAGGCTCCCTAGTTTTCATCTTTTCTATAAGTTGAGCAACATGACGCTGCCCGTCATTAACAAAATGATTAGTACGAGCGCTTTGAAATGCGCTTCGCTGATCTTCTTCGATAGTAACTGTCCGACGAATAATCCTATGATGGCAACGGGCGTCAGAATACCTGACATCTCCCAGCTTTGCCGCCCTACACCGATAAATATTGACTGCATAATAAGCGCGCCGGCATAGGAAAATGTAAAGAACGCAAACATCGCCGCTCGGATTTGATTCTTGTCGAGCGCAGTGGTTGATAAATAAAGCATCAGAGGTGGGCCCGGCATTGCCATGCTACTCGCCATCATCCCGGACGTGAGGCCGACAACCGTAAGCGCCGCCGGTTTTGCGGCCTTAGAGTCGGGCACATGGGTGGCACGATGGTTGCGGAACATCTGCCAGCCATTGTAAATACTGATCAAGATGATCAATACCGCTATCAACATTTTAAGCGCATCCAGTTCCAGGTGCATATAAATCAGAACACCCAGCGGAAAACCCAGGGTGCAGCCCACAAACAGCCATCTTAACAAGTTCAGCGGAGTCTCTTTTCTGATGAGTACCCAATGAACCGTTGACGTGATCAGGGTAATAATAATCACGATCTGAATCGCGTCTGATGAGTTTAATACGATCAGAAAAAAGGGGACTGCTATCAGGGCAAAGCCAAATCCCGTCGCCGACTGGACCAGCGATGCAAAGAAAGTTGCAAGAATAAGATACATCCAATCCATTAGTGAGGCTGGTTCTGTTCGCTTTAACCTATTTTGGAGTTTGGCAGGCTGGTGGCGCGGAATCGAATCGTGTTTGTAGAGAAGCATAAAAGCTATCCCGGATGAAGTCCACCGTCGATTGTTAAAGTTACCGTGTCAGCGCATTTTTCTGTTATGTTTAGGGCCGTATTATTGACGGCGAGGAATGGTAATGAACCGCAGAAAGTTCATCCGGAATAGTTCTCTTTTATCCAGTGCCATGTTACTGCCTTCCATATCCCGTGGTGCGGACAGCTGGTCAGGCGGGCAGATCCAGCATCTCCTTCCCCTGACTAATCACGACAGCATCCTGTTGAAGGTTTCCTTCGTAGAGCCCCAGAGCAATCCCAGCCTGCACATCGGGGCAACCACAATTCCTGGTCGTCGACGCGATACGCTGGGACGGTTCTGGTCATTTCGGGCAGGCGGGCTGGAAAGTTCGCAAGAGTATGAATTATCCCTGCATGCTGAGGATGGCTCTCGCTTTGCCGATTCCTGGCCGCTGGCGACTACGCCCTCACCCGATGCCGATTCTGAATCCATACGGCTGCTGATATTCAGCTGTGCCGGCGGCCCCGACAATGCCCAGACCCAGTCCGGCGCATGGCGCTATTTACCCGTCACTATGCGTCAGCGTTTACTAGACCGTGCCCTGTCATTTGCACCGGACCTTGCCATTGGCGTGGGGGATCAGACCTACTGGGATCAAAATGTTGCACGTCGCTGGCTTGGCGACGCGCAGAGGCAACGAAATAGAGAACGCATCTACGGTAAATACGGTAAATTCGACGAAGATTTACCGGTTTTTGGTAGCTCGAATGAAGCCACCCTGACCAACTGCCAGGACGAGCAAATCGCTTCTTTGTACAGTACTAATTTCCGCTCGGTGCCATTAATTCTGACCCAGGACGACCACGATTATTTCGAGAACGATGAAGGTACGGATGATATCGTTACTTTCCCGCCACGCAATTTCACGGCGCGCCTGGCCAGGGCGTCTCAGTCCCTGTATTTTCCTGAGTATATGCCGGATGAAAATCGTCCGGTTCACCTCGCGGGTTCTGCTGCGAATGGCGCTAGTGAGACCTACGGTTCATACCGTTGGGGATCGTTACTGGAATTGCTGATGTATGACTGTCGGCGTTTCATTACCCTGGCAGGACCGACAGCAGTCTTTGTAGAGGAAACCGCAGAACGCTGGATGGCGACACGCACGGCGGATGAAGCCAGCACCCGGCATTTAATTCATATCCCCTCAACACCCTTTGGCTGGTCGGCCGGTAAATGGGGTGAATGGTATCCCGACTATTTGCAGCCCAATGGTCAGCTAGGGCTCGAGAACCCCAAACCTTACTGGCAGAGCGGCTGGTTCTCACAGCATCAGCGCATACTCTCCATGTTGTCGAACCAGGATGAGCGCATTCCCCTGATCATTTCAGGTGATTTGCATGCTATCGGTTCGGCGATGATTACCCGCAGTGGTGAGCTCAATTTCGATAAGCCGGTTCACACCATCCTGGCGGGACCGATTGGTACCGGCACCGGGTGGCCCAGCGCTGTTCGTGGCAGTGGCGCCACGATACCCATCAGTATGGAACTGGAAGAGCGTGTACATCCAATAGAGAATAACGGGTTTTCTATTCTCGACATCGATAGTGACAGCATTCAGGTGAAGCAATTTGCCTGGTTGCCGACCCAAGGCCTGGACAGGATTGACACGCTTGAGCCATTTTCAACATTCAGGCTCACGCGCTAGCCAGCCCAACCAACGGTCCTTAAATTGATAGGTCTGATTCTGTACCTACCTGGCGGTGAGTTATCCCCACAAGCACCTGATCCCGGCGCATGGCGATCCGGCGTTTGAGAAGTATACTGCGGATCTTGCGGCCCGACCCGCTTCGCAGCGAGCCAACCAGATCAACGAGGACAGAATCAAGAGCCTGGAAGATTGAAACGGCTTTCCAAGTAAGCTGCGCAGTTGGAGTGGCAAGCAGACTGAAAAAAATCAAAAATTGTAACGAAGGCGCCTGATGAACGACTATCACTTGGCTCAACTCAACATTGCTCGCATGCTGGCGCCGCTAGAGTCACCGCAGCTGTCGGATTTTGTTACCAGTTTGGATCGCATCAACGCCCTGGCAGAAGCCGCGGATGGATTTGTCTGGCGGCTCCAGGATGAAGCGGGCAGTGCCACGAGTTTTCGTCCCTTCGGCGATGAGATGCTGGTGAACTTAACACTTTGGAATAACATCGAATCACTGCACAACTACGTGTATGGCTCGGGCCATGTTGAAATCTTGAAGCGGCGTAAAGAATGGTTTGAGATGATGCGAGAATTCTATATGGTACTGTGGTGGGTTCCCGCTGGCACTATCCCCACTATGGACGAAGCCGAACAAAAGCTGGCTCAATTGCGCGACCGGGGGCCCTCGAGCGATGCCTTTACGTTCAAGCAACCGTTCGCAACGCCTTGCGCGCGGGAATCATCACTAGATGGATTTGACCAGTTCTGTCCGGCAATTTGAAACTACGGATAACTTCGGTAGCAGCGCCAGCGACGAGCAACCGCAAAATGTGAGGCTGGCCACCGACGATAATCTGGTGCAGGGTCAGTTACTCGATGGTAGCGATCTGCCCAGAGGGCGTGGATTTCGCATTGGTAAGTCCATTTTTATCCATTGCGTACCCTGAGTAAAGAGACGAATTCTGATGGTAAAAAAGGATCCTGTGCCAATTAGGTTCCCGCCTGATAAAAAGCATGCGGATCTATTTGCGAAAGTCGTTGCAATCGCAAAACAATTCCCTGGTATCGAGGAGAGTCGTTCTTACGGGACACCTGCGATAAAGGTGAAGAAAAAATTCATGGCCAGGCTGCGCTCCGAAGCCGAAGGTGGCTTGGTAATCCTTTGTGATTTCGTAGATCGGGAGATGCTGCTTGCCGCTGCACCTGAAGTATTTTATATAACCGATCACTATACAAATTCACGGGCTATTCTGATTAATTTGGAAGCGGTAGATTGGAATGCAATGCCGGCTATCGTCGAACAAGCCTGGCGCATGGCGGCAACAGCAAAACTCATCAGGGAATACGATGAAAGATAAACACAATAAGGAGAGCATTAAGCTGTTCGCTGCCCCGTTGGGACGCGAAAATCTGCGCTTTTTTTATGCCTTTAGGCTGACGTTTTCGGCCAGGAGAATTCAGTGACTATCAGTGGAGAATGTTTCTGTGGTGAAGTTAGATACTCAATAAACGGGCTTCTTCGAGACGCGCGATCCTGTCATTGTTCGCGCTGCAGAAAAGCTTTTAGCGCCCAGGCTTCAGCCTACGCATTGGTGAATCCAGCAGATTTCGAATGGCTCGCAGGCGAAGAGTTACTCACTCTGTACGAGAATAGTTACGGCTTCGGCTTACAGTTCTGCAGCAAGTGTGGATCGACTCTGTGCGGCTTGTTCAATGGAACCATACATGGCGTAAGCCTCGGCTGTGTCAATGGTGATCCGGGAGTTGAAATCGCACGGCATATCTATGTTGGCTCGAAAGCAACATGGGAGATAATGCCCGATGGCGTTCTCCAGTACGATGAGTCGGCGCCAGAGAACCCATGACAATCAAATAAGAGGTGCCCTAGATTTTCCCAAGCGCTCACAGGCCCAGGGCGGCGCGCATTTCCCTGGCAGTCATGCCTTTTACGTAAACTTCCGTGCCCTGATCGAATTCTCGCGCTCGCTCCAGAGAGCCGACCACCACCGGATCGAACCCGGCATCGATTACCAGCTGAGTGGCAACGGCAACAGCCTCGGCGTCATCACCGGCGATGGGGATGGCAATGAGTTCACCGTCTCGATGGGCCTGATTATTTACTTCGGTCCAGCTCAGGGCATTGAATGCCCGTACCAGCCGCACGCCGGGAAAGAATTCTGCGGAGGCGACACCGGTACCCTTCTCTAGTGCCACCGCAGCCATTTCGCCATCCCTTCTCACATAGGGATTGCCACAGTCGATGACGATCTTGCCCTGCATCAGCGGCGCAAGATCCGCTCCCACCTGGGGCATCGCGGCGTAGGGCACGGCGACAAAGACGATGTCCCCGAACTCCGCCGCTTGCCGCGGAAACCCTGCGCTGGCCTTGGCACCTGCCTGGGCGACCAGTTCGCCGAGTTGATCGGGATTGCGCGACGAAAACATGATCTCGTGGCCCGCCTCCGCCCAGCGCAGACCCACAGAGCCGCCGATGCGACCGGAGCCGATGATGCCAATCTTCATGGGTGTCGGCGATGGCACCGCCTGGGCAAGAATCCTGGAAGAGAACAGGGCCGGAAATAGCGAGAGCCCTGCCATTGCCAATAGTGTTTGGCCGACAAACTTTCTTCGCGAGAGGGAAAAACGATTATTCTTACGCATATCCTGCTCCTGTTTTTACACTCTGATTCCTCGGTAAACAATACTGGCATCAAACCTTTCGACTATCTGGGAAGGTTTTTGTAAACGACGCCGTCCTTCATTACAAATTTCACATTGCGAACTGAGCTTATGTCTTCGAGCGGGTTACCGGTTACCGCTACAAGATCGGCCAGATAACCCGGGCGAACCGAGCCGATCTGGTCAGCAAGCCCGAGTGACTCGGCGGCGAGGGAAGTCGCAGAAACGATGGCAGCCATCGGATCCTGGCCGCCGTCCCGAACCCGATAGATAAACTCTTCGGCGTTCATTCCATGCGCCCCCGCAACCGCATCGGTTCCGTACACGATCTTCACATTGCCATTGGCGAGGGTGCGTCGGAAAGTTTCGTATCCGATTACCCGCGCCTCTTCCATCAGTGCAAAACCTTCCTCGGTGTAATTCCCAAGACCGATGTATTTCTCCTTGTTGTCGAAGTAGTTGGCGTAGAGCAAGCCGAGGTGTGGATCCAGGTAGGTGCCATGCTCCGCCATCAACGCTATCACTTCATCGCTGTAGCGGTTGCCGTGTTCGATTCCTTCACACCCCGCCTCGATGACCGCCGTTAGACTCTCGGTACCATAGGCGTGAACGACGGTGCGCAGCCCGAGCGCATTGGCCTCATTACAGACCGCGCGGATCTGTTGGTCCGACATCAGCTTAACACCACCTTCCCGGATACTCGCGGAGGCGAACATCTTCACCACATCCGCTCCATCTGCATGTAGCTCTCTGACAATACTTCTCAGCTCATCCGGTGTCCCCGAACTTACAGAGATGGCCCTTAATGATGTTAACACGCGCGGTCCCGGCAGTTCACCGCGATCGATGGCATCGCGCAGATCCTTATCTGCGACACTGCCAAGACTCTGTACGGTGGTGAAGCCAGCCATTAGCATCCGGTGTGCATTCTCGGCAGCGTACAGCACAGTCTGAGCCGGAGTCTCATCCGGGTCTCGATTGTAGCGACCCTGTGCATTGAAGTGAGCGGTGAGGTGCACGTGGGTATCGATCCACCCGGGCATCACCGTGAGATCCGTCAGATCGTAGTCAACCGGACCCGATGTATCGTCGAGCCGAATGATACGCGATCCCTCGATGGTTATGGTCACGTTCTCCATTACACCGCCCACTCCGTCGAGCAGTCGGCCCGCCCGAATCGTAATCAGCTCAGCCTGGGCGCTCGCCGTTGTCGCCGATAAAAACGAGGTTGAGGACACAATCAGAAATACTGTTAACCACTGCAAGAGCCTGCACTGGCGCAGGTTTTGAAATAGTTGTTTCATATAGACCCCGTTAACCTATAACCCTAATCCTTGAAGCGCTTGCCTTTTAGAAAGCGTTTAAACAGGTCTGTGAAAGTATGATGTTTCAGATCAGTGTACTCCCCTGCATCGAGAAAAACTCGATAACATAGAGGGCAGGTTTCTATCCAGATGTGCCCTTGCACAGGGACATTCGATATCGTCGATCTTGTCATATTTTCTACCGACAGATGCTGGACGACATCTATGCAATATGGCAGTCATTATTTGCATAAATTCAAGATTTAAGAACAGCCTCAGGCGCAGGTCTTGCAAATTCGCACAACTGGATTCGCCGTCCGCAAAGATGTGATGAGGAAAGAACTGACCCTTGGTTTCCTTGCTCTGGGTTTCTGGAATGGGCTCGACAGACTCTCGGCTCACTGATACGATCAATTTTCACCAAGTATTCCAATGATCGTGGGTTCCAGAATGATCCGGGAGGAAGTATGCAACGACTGATAGGAAGTGTAACGGTGGTGGCTCTGATTGCAGTCGCCTACGTGACGACTAACGAAGCGCAGGAAGTGGTCTTGCCTGACTACGCGGCACAGCTTGCCGACCTGCCGAGTCCGCCCAACGACCGATCTCTACCCGAGGTCTCGCCCGACAGGCCAGTGGGCGCGTACGGGTTTAGCCGCTACGTATACCAGCGTCAGGGCGACCCTCATCGAGGGGCCGGTGGGCCACCAGGTCCGCTGCCAGCAGCTCGCGCAGGAGTGCTCCTATGTAAAGCT
>JADFIJ010000236.1 GCA_022566775.1 Pseudomonadota bacterium
GACGATCGATGTAAGTTACCTCACCCCGCAACCCTGCCTGCACGATCGTCGCATTAGACTTGTTGCTGTTGGACCGAATCCCGTCTCTGGGTATGCCGTCACGCGGATTAACCAGGTGGGCAACGTTCAAACCACCGTTAGCCAGGGAAACCGGGGCATTGGGAATATCCGCCTCGGTGGGTCGAGTCAGACCGATGCTGGGTGCGAACCAGCCCAGCTCTGCAGTCTGACCGATCGCATTGAAGCCGAAGGCTGGATTACGGGTATAGGCACCTGGTTGCGCCAGCATCACAGTAGGCCCACGGGTCCGACTAGAACCGCCGGTGTTGTTGAGACCGCCACCCTCGAGGATGATCTCATTCTCCATGTAGTTGACGAAAGAATAAAACTCCGCCGCCTCACTGAAGGTGTGATCGAATGCCGCCGCGAAGCTGGTGCGCTCTGTATCCCTGGAAAGGAAATTAAATCGGGATACGTCCTCGAGACAGGCGCCACTGCGTTCACCGCGCGTCTCTCTCAATCTACCGATATGCATCGGAATACCCTCGTTGGTGAGGGTGGTTAAGCACAGTGGGTCACTATAGATGACATCGTCATCGCCGCCCTCAGCCACGTTCTGGTCGATAATACTCTGCGCAATATAGGCTGGATTGACGTTGGCGCCGAAGGCCGGAATAGCGATGGCGCTGCCAAATGTAGACGTTGCACCGAAGAATTCAGAGTTTGCATCGATGTGGTTGCCGTCCAGCACATTGACCTTGTCACGTTCGAAGCGCTCAGCGGATAGCACGAAGTGGGTGTCGCCGCTGTCGCTGGCCCAGCCCCAGATGCCGCTGAGGGTGGTGTCGTAGGCGTTACCTGCCGCCTCAACACCCTGAATGTCGCCGTAGATTTCCAGGCCTTCGAAATCTGTACGCATGATCACGTTGACTACACCGGCCACCGCGTCAGCACCATACAGGGCCGAACCGCCGTCGGTGAGTATTTCGATGCGATCGGTCATCACAATCGGAATGGCATTAATATCCACGAACTCGCCACCGGTGGTGGTGATGGCGGCGTAGGGTGCCACTCGCTTGCCGTTAATTAACACCAGGGTTGAGTTCTCACCGAGGTTCCGCAGGTTAACCTGCGCCGTGCCTTCGACCTGTGAGCGTTCCCCGGAGCCTGAGTTGGTGAATGAACCGGAATTCACCTCCAGGTTCTTGATGACGTCCCAGATGATGGCGGCGCCCTGTGCCTCGATGCTGCTCCGATCCACGATCTGGACCGGTGATGGTGCATCCAGCGGCGTGCCGCGGATGAATGAGCCTGTAACGATCACTTCTTCGATTTCTATGTCATCTTGAGCGACTACAGGGACGGAAAAACTAGCAAGGATTACTCCCAGAGCAATAGCATTCCGTTTACCAGGAAATTTTTTGCGCATTACTTCTCCCCTTTACTTGATAGTAGGATATTTTAATTACAACAACGCCCTTCATTGGAGCGATATTCGATATTAGTCTATTCCCGTAACAGTTACTAAAGTTTTCATGGGGTAAATCCATTGATTTAGGACCTCATTTAGTAGGTTTAAGCTGTCGTGTTACCATCCTTCCCACTTTCAACAAAAAAAGCGTTACTTCCCAACAAAATCACCCTATTCGGACCCCCCCACGAATTCAATATATGGCCAAAAAACTCAAACTTTCAGTGCTCGATCAATCCCCCATACTAAGTGGTAGCAATGCCTTCGAAGCCCTTCAGGAAACCATTAATCTGGCGAGCCTCGTAGATGAACTGGGCTACTATCGCTATTGGGTCGCCGAGCATCATGCTTCGAATGCCCTGGCAGGTTGTTCCCCGGAAGTACTATTGGGGAGGCTGGGAGCAGAGACAACCCAAATCCGGCTGGGTTCTGGCGGCGTCATGTTGCCGCACTACAGCCCCTACAAGGTGGCGGAGAATTTCAAGCTGTTGCAGACCCTGTATCCGGGCCGAATCGACCTCGGTATCGGTCGCGCCCCGGGTACGGATCCGTTTACCGCCGCCGCTATCCGTTACGGCTCCAGGGTTGGCCCGGAACATTTTCCCAATATGGTGGTGGATCTGCAGGCCCTGCTAAACGATTCCGATCCCCCCACGCCGGGCATGGAAAATGCGCGTGCCTTCCCCCAAGTGGAAATCCCGCCCCAGCTGTGGATGCTGGGTTCCAGCGAAGACAGCGCGACGCTGGCGGCGCTGACCGGCTTGCCCTACAACTTTGCGTACTTCATCAATCCGACGATTCGGCCCGATATTTTCGAGCACTACCGTGAGCGGTTTAAGCCCGGACCCAATTACAGCGAACCCCACACCGCCCTCACGCTGTTCAGCATCACAGCGGCAACCGAAGCGGAAGCGCTGAGCCTGTCCCGCAGCAGAGACCTGTGGTTTATCAGGTTGTTGCGTGGGAATCCGGGGCCTTTTCCGAGCGTGGAAGAGGCGACGAATTATGACTATTCGGCCGGTGAACTCAAGATCATTGCGGAGAACAAGGACCGGCGTGCAGTCGGGACACCGGCACAGGTGAAGGAGAAATTGCTGAGTCTGGCGCAGCAGTTTAAGGCCGACGAAATCATGCTGGTCACCATCACCCATGATCCAATGGCCAGGCGTCGCTCTTATGAATTGCTGGCATCGGAGTGGTTTTAGTCTGCGTATCACAGCTTCCCAGATGGACTCCGCAGTGCCAAATCTTTATGCTAAGCGTCTGTTTTCGAAAACAACAATAACGCAGAGATACATCATGGGATTCCTGGCTGCAGTGCGCCTCGATGGCGGAATCGGCGTCATGCTTCGGTGGTCATCGAATCGATCAGAGCCTGTCTAATCTTAAACGACCAATATGAACATTCGTGCCGTTTCAAAATTTTTTTTCATGAGTTTGAGCATAGTTTCGGCTAATCAAACTTACTCACAAACCATTTCTCTCGAGCAGATCATGGCCGATCCCGACTGGATCGGTCGTTCGCCGCAACGGCCATACTGGTCTGATGACAGTAGATCTGTTTATTTTTCCCAAAAACGCCAGGGCGCTGAACAACTCGACCTATACCGATTACGGCGGGACGGCGATGGGCTCGAAAAGATTGCACCGCAACAACACGGCAGCGCCGACGTAGCCGGTGGCTCCCTGTCTCCCAATCGCAGGATGAAGGTCTATGAGCGGGCCGGTGATATCTATTTTAAAAACCTTCGCAGTAAGGAAATCACCCAACTCACCCGCACGTCTGCCGTTGAATCTGACCCATTTTTTAGTGCAGACGGTAACAAAATTATTTTCAAGCGAGACAACATCGTCCTGGTTCGAAATATTACTACCTCTCTGGAATACCAGGCTGCGGATATTCGTGAGGAGGATTCCCCTTCCAAAAAAGAAGACAGCGACTACCTGGAGCTGCAACAGTTAAGGCTGTTTGACATCATCCGCCTGGTAGAAGAAAGAGAAACCCGGGCAGAGGAATTTGCCATCGATGCCCAACGCCAGGACACCTCGAGAGCACCACTGCCATTCTACCTGGGCGCGGACATGGAAATCATTTCCACCGCGCTCTCACCCGGGGAAAACTGGCTGTTGGCAGTCACCCGGAACAGCACAGAGCAGGAGGATGGCAAGGCCGGCAGCATGCCCAATTATGTCTCTGCTTCGGGCTACGTGGAATCCCAGGAGGTTCGCGGCCGGGTGGGGACCACCGACTTCGCTAATCACCAGTTGTTTATCTTCGATCTGCTCAAGCATGAGTTCGCAGAGCTTGAACTGTCCGGCTTGCCAACTCTCGATCGAGACCCCCTGGGGCAGCAACTGCTACGGGAGAACGACGGCAATGAGGACGCCGCAGAGGACTCCCTGCGTGAGCTGCAAATAACCGGCGTGCAGTGGAATCGGGAAGGCAATCGGGTTCTTTTTCAGGCGATCAGTCGCGACAATAAGGACCGCTGGCTGCTGACCATCGACACCGAGGGACTGCGCTTCGAAGCACCGGAAGCGGATGCCGACGACGGATCTGATTCGGATTCAGAGCGAATGTTGCCGCTGGGTGTGGGTCATCATCATGTGCGACTGATCCATCACAATCACGATCCGGCCTGGATCAACCGGCAGTTTATCGCCGCCGACTGGTTACCGAATAATGAATCCATTGTGTTCCTGTCCGAGTTGGATGGCTATGGCCATCTATATCTTCACGAAGCGGGTGAAACCAGGCAGTTAACTGTCGGAAAATTCGAAGTCAGGGACCCTGTAATCACCAGAAATGGCCGGGAAATCTATATTAGTGCCAACGTGAATCATCCCGGAATCTATGAAATTTTCAGATTGCGAGTCGCCGACGCAGAACTGGAACAGGTCACTGATCTCGGAGGCAGGAATCGATTCCTGCTCTCCCCCGACGAGTCCAGATTATTGATCACGCACAGTGACGCACTCAGCCCAACGGAGCTTTATGTAAAAACCACGAGGCCTAATTCCAGGGCCACGCGCATAACCCACACTATCAGCGAAGAATTCAATAACCTGCCATGGGCACAGCCGGAATTTGTCGCGGTGCCTTCCTCGCAGGTCAGTGATCCTATTCATTCCCGTGTCTATACACCGCTGGGGGATAGTGAGAATGCCAGAGCCGCCGTGATATTCATCCACGGCGCCGGCTATCTGCAAAACGCCCATCAAGGCTGGTCCAGCTATTTCCGGGAATTCATGTTTCATTCGCTGTTAGTACAGCGGGGATACGTCGTGCTGGACATGGACTACCGCGCTTCCCGTGGCTATGGCAGGGACTGGCGCACCGCCATCTATCAACAGATGGGGACGCCCGAGGTTCAGGATCTGGCGGATGGCATTGACTACCTGGTGGCAAACAAGCATGTCGATCGTGATCGGATCTGTACCTATGGTGGGTCCTACGGTTGCTTCCTGCCGCGGATGGCCAT